>SECN01000469.1 GCA_004173515.1 Myxococcaceae bacterium
GCGCGGGAGCTGGGCAAGGAGGTGGAGCTCGTCGTGGACGGCGAGGACACCCGCGCGGACCGCTCCGTGGTGGAGGCCCTGCGCGAACCCCTGATGCACCTGGTGCGCAACGCGCTCGACCACGGGCTGGAGACGCGCGTGGACCGCGTCGGCGCCGGCAAGCACCCCCGGGGCTGCCTCACCCTGCGCGCCGCGCGCGAGGGCAGCCGCATCGTGCTGCGGGTGGAGGACGACGGCATGGGCATGGACCCCGCGCTGCTGCGGCGCGTGGCCGTGCGCCGGGGCGTGCTCGACGAGGCCACCGCCAACGCCCTGTCCGACGCCGCCGCGCGCGACCTCATCTTCCTGCCCGGCTTCTCCTCGCGCGAGGTGGTCACCGACCTGTCAGGTCGGGGCGTGGGCCTGGACGCCGTGCGCGCGTCCCTGCAGGCGCTGGGCGGCGACGTGGGCGTGGAGTCCGCGCCCGGCTGGGGCACCATCTTCACCCTGCGCGTGCCGGTGTCCCTCACCGTCGCGCCCCTGCTCTTCGTCCAGGTGGGCGACGAGACGCTCGCCCTGGGCGCCGTCCACGTCTCCCGCGCCCTCAAGGTGGAGGCCTCCGAGGTGGGAGAGGTCGCCGGTCGCCCCGTCCTGCGCGCCGAGGGCCGCGTGCTGCCCTTCGCGTCCCTGGCGTCCCTGCTGGGCCACGCCGCCGAGCGCCCCGCCCGGGAAGGCGAGCTGGTGCTGGTGGTGAAGGGCCAGGGCATGGAGGCCGCACTGGCGGTGGATCGCGTGTTGGAGGAGCGCGTCCAGGCCATCCTGCCGCTGAAGGGCATCCTCGCCCGCTTCACCCACCTCACCGGGGCCACCTCGCTGGCGGACGGGCGGCTGGCCATGGTCCTGTCGGCGGCGACCCTGGCGGCGGGCGTCCACGGCACGGCGCCCCTGCGGCTCGTGCGCCCCCCGGTGCGTATGCCCCAGGTGCGTCGGCGTCGCATCCTGGTGGTGGACGACTCGCCCCTCACCCGCGAGCTGGTGGCCAACCTGCTGGAGGCGGTGGGGTACGACACACTCCGGGCGCCGGACGGCGTCGGGGCGCTGGCGCTGCTGGGGGAGGAGGGCCCCCCGGTGGAACTGGTCGTCACCGACCTGGAGATGCCGGAGATGGACGGCGTGGAGCTGACCCGGCGCCTGAAGAACGATCCGGCCCGCAACGCCCTGCCCGTCGTCATCCTCACCACCCGGGGAGGGGAGGCGGACCGGGCGAGGGGGCTGGCGGCCGGAGCGGACGGCTACATCACGAAGGGCGACCTCGTCCGGCAGGACCTGGTGGACGTGGTGGGGCGCCTGTTGGCCTGAAGTCCGCAGTGCCCTGGCGATCCCCGCGCATTGCTATACTCCCCGCCGCGCGTACGGGGTATGGAACGTCCATGGGCAAGAAAGTGTCGGTGCTGGTGGTCGATGACTCGCTCATCTGCCGACAGCTCATCAGCGCGGCGTTGAGCGACGACCCGGATGTCGAGGTCGTCGGCACCGCGGCGAACGGCGCGGAGGCCGTTGCCCTCACCAAGGAGCTTCGCCCCCACGTCATCACCATGGACGTGGACATGCCCGTGATGGACGGGCTGACGGCCGTGGAGCACATCATGGCCGAGTGTCCCACGCCCATCCTGGTGCTGACGGGCGACCCGCGCTCGCAGGCCCCCGCGCTGACGTACCGCGCGCTGGAGCTGGGGGCGCTGGCGCTGCAGATCAAACCCTCCATCGACGCGGGCGCGGATGCCTGGAACCTCACCAAGGAGGTGAAGCTCATCTCCTCGGTGCGCGTCATCCGCCACCTGCGCGGCCCCAAGCGCACGCAGGCGGGCACGCCGCACCCCACCGCGGTGCTGCCGGCGGTCTCCATGGGCATCGTGGCGGTGGCGGCCAGCACGGGCGGCCCGCAGGTGCTCTACCGGATGTTGTCGGAGCTGCCGGCGGACTTCCCGGCGCCCATCGTCATCGTCCAGCACATCAACGCGGCCTTCTCCGAATCGCTGGCCAGCTGGCTCGCCAACGCGAGCAAGCTCAAGGTGCGGCTGGCGCAGGACGGCGACGTGCTGACGCCGGGCATGGTGCTGGTGGCGCCGCCGGATCAGCACACGCTGGTGCCGGTGCGCGGGCGCGTGGCGCTCAAGCCCGGCGTGGAGCGCGACGGGCACATGCCCAGCGGCACCATGCTGCTGGAGAGCGTGGCGAAGACGTACGGCCGGCGCGCGGTGGGCGTCGTGCTCACGGGCATGGGCGCGGACGGCGCGGACGGGCTGTTGGCCATCAAGCAGGCCGGAGGGCTGGCGCTGGCACAGAACGAGGAGTCCTGCGTGGTGTTCGGCATGCCGGGCGCGGCGGTGGAGCGCAAGGCGGTGGACCACCTCATCCACGGCGATGACGTCGCGGCGACGCTGGCGAAGCTGGCGCGCGGAGAGTCCCTGGCCGCGGGGCGCTGAGCCGGTGCCGTGACGTCCTCTTCCGAGCGCTGGGCTCCCGTGCACGCGTTCATCGCGGCGCACACGGGCATGGCGCTGAGCGTGGCCCAGCTGCGTCGGCTGGACGCGCGCCTGGAGGCGCTGGGGCGTGAAGGGCCGGCCGCGCAGGTGATTGCCCATCTGCGCTCCAGGGTGGGCGCGGCGGACCTGGCGCGGCTGGTGGGCGCGGTGGCGGTGCACACGTCGGAGGTGTTCCGGGACGAGGTGCAGCTGGCCGCGTTCCGCGAGCACGTGCTGTCGCCCCGGGTGCAGCGCTCGAAGCTGCCGCTGCGCGTGTGGAGCGCGGGGTGCGCGGCGGGCGAGGAGGTGGCCACGCTGCTCGTGCTGATGGCGCAGGAGGGCGCGGATCCCGCCAGCCGGGTGCTGGGCACGGACATCTCCGAACAGGTGTTGGGCCGGGCGCGCGACCTGAGCTTCCCGGCGGACGCGCTGCGACGGGTGCCGGACGCCACGCGCGCGCGCTACTTCCAGCCCCGAGGGGGACGTCAGGTCCTGGTGGATCCGCTGCGCACGCAGGCCGGGTTCCGGCGCCACAACCTGATGGAGCTGCCGTATCCGGAGGCGGGCGGAGGCGGCGGATTCGACATCATCTTCTGCCGCAACGTCCTCATCTACTTCACGCCCGAGGCCTTCCAGCGCACGGTGCGCAACCTGAGCGACCGGCTGGCGCCCGGAGGCGTGCTGGTGCTGTCGGCCGCGGAGCCGCTGCTCCAGGTTCCGCCCTCGCTGCGGCTGCTGCCGTGTGAACAGGCGTTCTTCTATGTGCGCGTGGATGACGCGGAGGTGAACGCCCCCACCTCCTGGCGCGACACGGGACGCATCTCCGCGGTACCCAGGGAGGGCGCGCCGAAGCGCGACTCGGGGCGTTTCCCCGCCGTGGGTGGCGAAGGCGCACCGAAGCGCGATTCGGGTCGCTTTCCGACGGTGGTTGCCGAAGAAGCTCCGAAGCGCGATTCGGGTCGCTTTCCGACGGTGCTTGCCGAAGAAGCTCCGAAGCGCGACTCGGGGCGTTTCCCCGTCGTGGGTGACGAAGGCGCACCGAAGCGTGGCTCGGGTCGTTTCCCTGCCGCGCCCGTGGAGGGTGCTCCTCCGCGCGACTCCGGCCGCTTCCCCGCCATGCCTCCCGTCGGCGTGCTCGGGCACCCCTCGGATCCGGAGCCCGACGCGCCTCCCCAGGCCCCCGCATCCACCGAAGAAGCCCGGGCATCCGCGATGGCGGAGGCGGACCTGCTCTTTTCGTGTGTGCTCGACGGGGCTTCCACCGGCGTCTCCGACACCCAGGCCGAAAGCGACCTGCGCCGGTGCCTGGAGCTGGATGCGGACCACGTCGCCGCGCGCTACCTGCTGGGCCTGCTCCTGGAGCAGTGCGGCCGGCCCGACGCCGCCGTGGGCGAATACCGCCGGGCCCGGGACGCGGTGGACTCCGGACGGGCGCGGCCGGTGCCCTTCTTCCTGAACCTGCCCCGGCTCCGGGTGGCCTGCGCCCGGGCCGTGGAGCGCCTGGAGGCGGACGGCCAGCCCTGACGTCAGGGGGCAGGTCGCCCGCCTGGAGGGCGCGCGGAGGCAAACAGAAGCGGCGCCCGGGAGCCTTTGGACCTAGGATGCCAACCCCATGCGCAGGCTCGTGCTCTTCGCCCTGTTGACCGCCGCCGTTCCCGGATGTTTCTACCCCGCCGACCGGGGCCGTGCCCTCGAAGCCAAGGTGGACAAGCTTGGGGCTGACAACGCCCGCCTGTCCGCGGAGCTGAAGGAGGCGCGCGACCAGCTCGCCGCCACCCAGCCGAAGATCGACGAGAAGGTCGCCCAGGTGACCCAGGCCCTGCAGAGCCTGGACACCGCCGCGCGCCGCAAGGACGCGGACATCGGCGTGCAGTTCCAGAAGACCGTGGAGGACCTGTCGCAGTTGCGCGGCCAGGTGGAGACGTACCTCTACAAGATTGGCGAACTGGAAGCCGCGCTCGGCAAGAACACGGAGGAGACCAACCAGCGCCTCCTCGCGCTCCAGGGCGCCGACGCGGTGAAGGAAGCCGAGGCGAAGAAGAAGGCCGAGGAACTCCAGCGCCCCACGGACAAGAAGGACTTCCTCGCGCTCGCGCAGGACAAGGCCAAGGCGGGCGACGTGCTGATCGCGCGCCAGCTCTACAACGAGTTCGTGAAGAAGTGGCCCAAGGACGCGCTCGTCGGCGAAGCGCACTACGGCCTGGGCGAGACGTACTTCTCCGAAGCCAAATGCCGCGAGGCCCTCTTCGAGTACGGCAAGGTGGTGCAGGACTTCGCGAAGACGGCTTCCGCGCCGGACGCGTACCTGCGCTCCTCCGACTGCTTCCAGAAGCTGAAGATGAAGGAAGAGTCGAAGCTGGCGCTGGAGGAACTCGTGAAGAGCTACCCCAAGTCGGACGCGGCCAAGACGGCGAAGACGAAGCTGGCGGAGCTGGACAAGAAGGCCGCGCCCGCCCCCGCGCCGAAGAAGGCCAAGAAGTGATGAACCCCCGCCGCCTCGTCGCGCTGGCGCTGCTGCTCCTGCCCCTGGTGGCGGGTGCCGCGCCCCGGAAGCTCGTGCTGCTCTTCACCGGAGACAACGGGGGCGAAATCGCCCCCTGTGGTTGACGACACAACCCGTCTGGCGGTCTGGCCAGACGAAAGACGGTCCTGACGCAGGAGCGCGCCAAGGGCGTGCCGGTGCTCGCGCTGGATGCGGGCAATGCGCTCTTCAAGGGACTTCCTGAAGAAGAAGACGAAGGGCGCGAAGCTCGCGCTCGTGTCCGCGAACCTCGTGGACGCGAAGGGCCAGCGGCTCTTCCCCGCGTCGGTGGTGACGACCGTGGGAGGACTGAAGGTGGGCATCATCGGCGCCTCCCCCGCGTCGCTGGACGCCAAGGGCCAACCGGACGGCAGCGCGCTTTTGTCCCCGGGCATCCAGGGCCAGCCCGTGCATCCGGCGGTGGCCGCCGAGGTGAAGCGCCTGCGGGACACGGAGAAGGTGGACCTGGTGGTGCTGCTGGCGGCGGTGCCCTATGCCGAAGCCGTGAAGCTGGCGCAGGGCGCCGAGGGTGTGGACTTCGTGGTGCAGTCGCACGACGGCCGGGGCGTGGGCATGGCCCAGCGCCAGGGCGTGTCCACGCTGATTCCTCCCGGGGAGCGGGGCCGGCAGGTCGCGAAGCTGGAGGTGTCCGTGGAGGGCACCGGCCCCTTCAGCGACCAGTCCGAAGCCAACCGTGCCCTGGAGAGCCAGCGCATGGTGGAGACGAACATCGCGCGGGTGAAGGAGCGCCTCGCCGCGGAGAAGGACGCGTCCACGCGCCGCTCGCTCCAGGAGACGCTGACCTCCTTCGAGGCCCGGCGCGACGCCCTGGGCCGCACCGCGACCGCCAGCGCCCCCGCGAAGGGCGGTCGCACGTTCCTCCTGTCGTACGTCCAGCTGGGCGCCGACGTGGCCTCCGACAAGGCCGTGCAGCAACAGGTGGAACGCGTGGAGCCCCCCGGCTCCGCGGGCCACTGATCCTCCTCGCTGGAATCCAGCCGGGCCTCCCAGGGAATCGGGGCGTGAAACAGATGTTTCACGCCCCGGTCGCGGGACGTCGCCGCGCCGTGGGGGAGCGGGCGAGCCACACGGCCTGCCCGCGGGAGCGTGGCAGGCCGGTGGGCGAGCGAATAATGTGACTTGCAGGATTTCGGCCCCCCCACGCCGCTCGAGCACGAGCGGCGGGCCGCGCGTGTACGACAACAGCTGACGCAAGCCTTGGTGCCCCCAGGGCGTCCGGAGCTCCGGGCGTCCTCCGAGGGCCGTGGCGCGTCCAGAGTGCGGAGTACGTTCGATGAGCAGCAGCGACCTGTCGAAGCGAATCGCGAACCTGTCTCCGGAAAAGCGCGCGGAGCTGCTGAAGAAGATGGCCGCGCAGAAGCAGGCGGCGGGCAACACGGGGAGGAGCGCGTTCCCGGCGAGGGATCGCTCGAAGCCGGCGGCGCTGTCGTTCGCGCAGCAACGGCTGTGGATCATCGACCAGTTGGAGCCAGGCAGCGCGCTCTACAACGTGCCGGTGGCGGTGCGGTTGGAGGGCGTGCTGGACGTGGGGGTGCTGGAGCGCGCGTTGCGCGAGGTGGTGCGTCGGCACGAGGCCCTGCGCACGACGTTCCACGCGGTCCACGGGGAGCCGGTGCAGCACTTCTCCGACGAACCGGAGCTGGAGCTGGAGCGCGCCGACGTCACGGCGCAGCCTCCCGAGGCCCGCGAGGCGGAGGCCTGGCGGCAGGTGGAGGAGGGCGCGCGGCGGCCCTTCGATCTCACCCGGGGCCCGCTGATGCGCGGGGTGTTGGTGACGCTGGGAGCGCAGGAGCACCTGCTGATGATGGTCCTGCACCACATCGTCTCGGACGGGTGGTCGCTGGGGGTGCTGGTGCGGGAGGTGGCGGTGCTCTACGCCGCGTTCATGCAAGGGCAGCCTTCGCCGCTGCCGGAGCTGTCGGTGCAGTACGCGGACTACGCGGCCTGGCAGCGCGACTGGCTGAAGGGCGAAGTGTTGGAGCGGCAGCTCGGCTATTGGAGGCAGCAGCTTCGCGGCGCGCCGCCCGCGCTGGAGCTGACGACGGACAAGCCGAGGCCGGTGGTGCGCGGCATCCAGGGCGCGCGTCAGCTCCTCCAGTGGCCGGTCGCGCTGACGGACGCGCTCAAGGCGTTGGCCCAGCAGGAGGGGGTCACGCTCTTCACGGTGTTGCTCGCCGGCTGGCAGGCGCTGCTCGCGCGGTACTCGGGGCAGGACGACGTGAGCGTGGGTTCGCCCATGGCGGGCCGGACGCGCATGGAGCTGGAGGGGCTCATCGGCGTGTTCGTCAACTCGCTGGTGCTGCGTGCCCGGTTCGAGCCGGGGATGACGTCCCGGACGTTGCTGCGGCAGGTGCGTGAAACACAGGTGGATGCGACGGACCACCAGGACCTGCCGTTTGAACAGCTCGTGGAGGCGTTGCAACCCGAACGGGACCTGGGCCGCAGCCCGCTCTTCCAGGTGATGTTCGTGTTGCAGAACGCGCCCCGGGGGCCCGTGGCGCTCCCCGCGCTGAAGCTGCACCCGATTGACCTGGAAACGCGCACGGCGAAGTTCGATCTGCTGGTGCAGCTCGCGGAAACGGAGCAGGGGCTGCGGGGCTACCTGGAATACGACACGGAGCTCTTCCTCCCGTCGACGATGGCGCGGATGGCGGAGCACCTGCGGATCCTGCTGGAAGGCATGGCGGCGCGTCCCGGTGAACCGGTGATGCGGCTGCCGCTGATGCAGGAGGCGGAGCGGCACCAACTGCTGGTGGAGTGGAACCAGACGGGAGCGGAGTACCCAAGGGCCGAAGCGGTGCCCGCGCGCTTCGAGGCGCAGGCGCGGACGCATCCGGACGCGGTGGCGCTGAAGCTCTCCGAGGGTGGACGCTCGCTGACGTACGGGCAGCTCGACGCGAGGGCGAACCAGCTCGCGCACCATTTGCGCGGGCTGGGCGTGGTGCGAGGCACGCGGGTGGGCGTGTACGTGGAGCGCTCGTTCGAAATGGTGGTGGGCCTGCTGGCCATCCTGAAGGCGGGTGGTGCGTACGTGCCGGTGGATCGCAACTACCCGGCGGAGCGAATCGCGTTGGTGCTGGAGGATGCGGGCGTCGAGGTGACGCTGACGCAGCAGTCGCTGCTGGAGAAGGTGCCTGCGAGCGCGGGCACGCCGCTCTGCGTGGACGCGGCGTGGGAGGACATCTCGCGTCATCCGGAGACGGCGCCGGGCGTGGAGGTGGGAGGAGAAGACCTGGCGTACGTGATGTTCACGTCGGGCAGCACGGGTCGGCCAAAGGGCGTGTGCATTCCGCACCGGGGCATCACGCGGCTGGTGGTGGGCAACGACTTCATGCGCTTCGGTGCGGAGGAGGTCTGGTCGCAACTGGCGCCAGTGGCCTTCGATGCCTCGACGTTGGAGATCTGGGGAGCATTGCTGCACGGAGCGAGGCTGGTGCTGGCGCCACCGCATGCGCTGGCATTGGAGGAAGTGGGCGCCCTGGTGAAGCAGGAGCGCGTCAGCGTGCTGTGGCTGACGACGGCGCTGTACGAGCAGATGGCGCTGCACCAGGGCGAAGCCCTGGCGGGCGTGGCGCAGGTGATGGCGGGCGGTGACGTGATGCCAGCGCAGCGGGTGCGCGAGCACGCGGCCCGCCTCCACGAAGGTGCGGCGCTGGTGGTCGCGTACGGCCCGACGGAGAACACGACGTTCTCCACCACGCACACGCTGACGAAGTACAGCACGGTGGCGACCACGGTCCCCATCGGGAAGCCCATCGGGAACTCCACGGCCTACGTGCTGGATGCGTACGGGGATCCGGTCGGTCTTGGCATCCCGGGTGAACTCTACGTAGGCGGAGAGGGTCTGGCGTGGGGCTACCTGAGCCGTGCGGACCTGACAGCGGAGCGCTTCGTGCCGAGTGGCTTCAGCGCGGAGCCGGGTGCGCGGCTGTACCGCACGGGCGACAAGGCGCGGTGGAAGGAAGACGGCACGCTGGAGTTCCTGGGCCGCACGGACTTCCAGGTGAAGGTGCGAGGCTTCCGCATCGAGCCAGGAGAAATCGAGTCGGCGCTCCTGTGGCACGCCAGCGTGGCGGAGGCCGCGGTGGTGGTGCGGGAGGTGGGCGGAGACAAGCGGCTCATCGCCTACGTGGTGGCGAAGCCGGGCGAGCAGCTCGATCCGAAGGGCCTTGAGTCGGAGCTGCGCAAGCGTCTGCCGGAGTACATGGTGCCGTCGGCCATCGGGGTGCTGGATGCCCTGCCGCTGAGCGCGAACGGGAAGGTGGACCGCAAGGCCCTGCCCGAGTTGGAAGTGTCCCGTTCAGAGCGGGT
>SECN01000070.1 GCA_004173515.1 Myxococcaceae bacterium
ACCCTCGTGGCCGGCCACAACACCAGCTTCGACTGGGGCTTCCTCGTCGAGGGCTACCGCCGCACCAAGCTGCCCCTGCCCTCCGTCGACTACCACCGCCTCGACACCGCCAGCCTCGCGTGGCCGCTGCTCGCCACGGGCGAGGTGGAGTCCCTCTCCCTCAACGCCCTGGCCAAGCGCTTCGGCCTCCACCGGCCCTCGCCTCACCGCGCCATGGCGGACGCCCGCTGCGCGCTGGAGCTGGCCCGCTGCCTCGCGGTGCGCATGGCCCGTGGCGGGCACATGGAGCGGCTGCTGGAGGAGTCGGGAGGTGTCTCGTGAGCGGCGCTTCCTCTCGTCGCAAGGGTGCTGACTTCGAACGCGCCCTCGTCCACCGCTTCCGCGACGCCATGCCCGAGGCCGTCATCCGCCGCGGACTCCAATACCGCACCGGCCAGGAGGTGTCCGACGTCGAGGTGCCGTGCTTCTGGCTGGAGGCCAAGGCCCACCAGCGCACCAACGTCCGCGAGGCCATGCGACAGGCGGTGGAGACGTGCCCACCGGGCCGCTGGCCGCTGGCCGTGTGCAAGGACGACGGGCAGCCGCCCCTCGTCACCATGCAGTTGGATGACTTCCTCGAGATGGTGCGCGAGTGGTGGGAGGCCCGTCCTCGGTGAGTGACTTCTTCGGCCACCTCCTCGGCCTGCTGCGTGTGGAGGCACTCTCGCCTCGGCACCAGGCCGTCTTCACGGCTGCGCGCACGCAGCGGCACGCCTTCGCGCGCCATGCCACCCCCGAATCAGTGCTGGCCGCCATGGCTGACGCGCGCGAGGAGACGTACCCGGAGCGGGAAGCCCTCACCCGGGCCCTGATGGCCGAAATGCAGGCCTCCTCCAGCCCGGCGTGGACAGCGGCCCTCGCCACCGCCTACGCCCCCATGTTGCGCCGCCTGCGCCGCCGCCTCCTCGGCAACGCGGTGCCTCGCGAGGACCTCGACCAGCTCGTCCTCGCCACCTTCCTGTCCGTCGCGCGCGGCTTCCCCCTCGTGCGCTGGAGGGACTGGACGGCGGCCCGCCTGCGCCAGCAGACGGCGCGCGAGGTGTTCCGCTTCCTGCGCAAGGAGCGCGCGGAGCAGCACGAGACGTACACGCAGGCGCAGCTCGCCGAGTGGCTGCCGGACACCCGTCACGCCACGCCGGTGGAGAGCCCCAGGCGGCTCAGCGCCCGCCGCAGCTTCGTGAAGCGCGACGCCGTGCTGGTGCATCTGGCCCGGGGCACCCTGCCTCACAGCGACGTCGAAGTCCTCATGGCCACCGTCGTCCGGCGAGAGAAGCTGCGCACCTACGTCAGCCGCCTCGTCGACGGCGACGCCGCCGAGGCCGAGAGGACGTACCAGCGACTGAAGCGCCAGCGCACGCGGCTGATGCAACGCCTGCGCACCCAAGCCGTTGACGCGGTGGCCCAGCCCTCCAGTGGCTGCTGAGGGACGCATGGCCCAGAAGAAGCCCCTCAAGAAACGGGGGCGCCCCACCAAAGCCGAAGGCCCCCGGTTTCCTCCCGACACAGTGGACCGACTCCTCGTCGAGGGCGAGGAGGTGCCCACCACGCGAGGCCGTGTGAAGAGGCGCTTCCCCTCCTTCCGCGAGTTGGCCCAGCGCTTCGGCGTCGCCCACAGCGCCATTGCCCGGTACGCCGAGCACCACGACTGTCTCGGCCGCCGCAAGCGCCTCCTCGCAGACCCGCAACGCGCGACGCTGCCGCCTGCAGAAGCGCTACCCCCTGCGCCGCCCGCGCAGCCCGTGCCGCCCGCGCCTGTCGAAGCACGACCCCCTCCGCTTCCCGCGCAGCTCCCGCCGCCCGCGCAGCTCGCACCTGTCGAAGCGCTACCCCCTCCGCCGCCCGCGCAGCGCAAGACGGGCCGCCCTCTCAAGTCCAGTGAGCCCGCACTCCCGCGCCACGAACTCGACAAGGCCCTTGTCTTCGGCGACGTGAAGACGCTCCCCGACGGATCCACCATGACGGACTACGCCTCGTACCGCGAGTTGGCCGAGCGCTTCGGCGTCGCCACCTCCCTCGTCGCCACCTACTCCAAGGAGCACAACTGCCTGCGCCGCCGCGAGGAGGCCAAGACTCGCATCGCCACCAAGGCGGACCAGAAGCTGATTGAGCTGCGCGCCAACGCCATCGCCGTCTCCAAGGACGACGCCCTGAAGATGATTGACGGCTACCTCCTCGGCTTCGAGGAGGCCCTCGCCGAGGGCCGCGTGCGCGTCGACAACCCCACCGACTTCAACACCATGGTGCGCCTGAAGGAGTTCGTCCAAGGCGGCGCCGACTCCCGCCAGGAGCTGCACGCCAGCTTCTCGCTGGAGGGCCTCCAGGCCCGGCACGCCCAGGCCATGCGCGCTGCGCGCGAGACGACGCCCGCCGTGCGCGGCGAGGTGGACGCAGAGGTGGTGAGCAGCGACGACGAGGACCTCGACACGGCCTCGCCGGGAAGCATCAAGGACGACGCCCTCGTGGCGCCTCCCACGGACGTCGCGCCCCCCGCCGACCCCGACTGAGAGCACCCTCCGGTAAGTGAACGGCGCCATTTTCGCGTTCAGTTTCGCCGTTCACTTTCGCCGCGCCAGGCCTGGCCTGGTCACTTTCCCCCGGGAGCTCCACCTGGCGCGCAGAAGCACACGCCTGGCGCCACAGCCTTCGTAGTTTCGCGAGGTTAGGGCGGACAGCCACCAGGTTCATGAGCGCCGCGGTACGAGTTCGGGCCTGAACTCGCGCCCGGAAGCACACTGCGTCCAGCAGGCTGGACTCGCGCGCCGTTCACTTACCCGGCCCGGGACGCCCTGCTCCACTGCGCCCCGCTGGCCGCCACGTGGCCCACCTGGCGCGTGGCCCCGGTTCAGCCCCGCGCACCGCGCCTGTCGCCGCGTGGCGCCCCGTTCGTGCGCGCGTGTCCCCGCGCGCTTCGGGCCGCAGGCCTTTGTCTTCCTCGTGAGCCCCACGAGCCCCCGAGCCGCCCTCGAAGCACCGGCCCTCCGCCCCGCGCGCACCTGGGCGCGCGTGCCGTTACCAGGGCCGAGCCGAATGGCCGAAAATGGGTAAAGGCGGCCATTCGGCGTCACCGCCCCGACGCTGTTTCGCGCGCTTACGAGCCCTCGTGAGGGGCCGAAGCGCCGAGGCCAATGGCCGCTTTCCGCTGGTTGGGGCCACCTGCCTCCCATCGCGCGGCCCAGCCCCTCCGCAGTCACCTTCACCGCCTGCCCCGCCGGGCGCAACCATGCCTACCGATGACGCCAGCACGCCTACCCCGCCTACCCCTGACGCCAGGGTGGGGGGTGGTGCGATCTTTCGTGCGGGGTGCGCCGCCGGGGCGTGTACCTGGGGCCCTTTTCGAGAGGGTCAGCCCCGAAAAAGTGAACACCCCTCCCCCGTTCATTTCCACTCGGTAAGTGAACGACACGAGGCGTTCACTTTCGCCGGCTGTGGCTGCTTCGGCTGCGCCTGGGGCGGCCTACGCGAGCGTTGCGTACGTCCGCCCCTCACCGCTTCCGCGCGGCACCCCGGCCCAACCAGGGGCTCTCGCGGGCGCTCAGCGCGGAGGCGGCATTCCCCATCAGCAGGGCAGGTCCTGCGTCACGCGCACCAGCTCGTCGTCCGAGGGGTGCGTGTAGATGACCGTGGAGTCGATGCTGCGCTGCCGCGCGAAGCGCTGGGTGAGGCGGATGTCCTTCGTCCGCCGGTACACCCCGGTGCACGCGGTGTGGCGCACGGCGTGGAAGTTGAGGTGCCGCTCCAGGCCCGCGCGCTGCTGCCACACCGCGAAGCCGTGGCGCACCTGTCGCGTGGACAGGCGCAGTCCCAGGCGGCTCAGGAAGAGTGGTGCCTGGGGCCCCACGTCTTGCCCCTGCGAGCGCTTCAGCCGCAGCAGCTTCTCCAGCTTCGCGCGCACCGTGTCCGAGAGGACAACCTCCTGGGGGCCTGGGTGCCGGCGACTGCCCTTGAAGACGGTCAGCGCCACGTGCCGGCGTGCGCGCCCGCGCTCGTCGAAGATGTCGCCGATGTTGAGGGCCACCAGTTCGTGCTCTCGCAGGCCCGAGGCCAACGCGAGGCTGTACAGGCAGTGGTCCCGGAATCCGTCCCGGTGCTCCCCCGTGGTGCGCAGCAGGAGCACCACTTCCTTCTCTGTGAGGGTGCGGGGTGCGCGGGCGACAGCAGCATAGGCAGACATGGCGACTCCTTCGTGAAGAGGACGAGGCCATGCACGCTCTGGTGCCGCGCGAAAGCAACGACACAAGCAGGGAGGACAGCGTGACGCTCGGCATCGTCAAACGCACCGAAGACGACCTCACCCAGTGGCTGGCCACCGAGTCCGGATTCATCTCCGGCCTGTGCCACTACGACAGCGAGCCCGTAGTGCTGGAGCCCTACCAGCAGGCACTGCTGGACAACCGCTCCCGCTTCCGCTGGGTGGCGAAGAGCCGCCAGGTGGGCTTCTCCTTCCTCTTCGCGTTGGAAGCCCTCTCGCGCTGCCACCTGCGTGACGGCCACACGGCGGTGTTCGTCTCGTACAATCTGAGCGACGCCGTGGAGAAGGTGCTCATCGCCCGGCAGGTATACGAGGAGCTGCCGACCGCATTCAAAAAGAAGCTCGTCACCGACGCGAAGACGGAGTTGGCCTTCGAGTCCAACGCCAAGGGCCGCCGCCTCTCGCGCATCATCTCCGTGCCCTCGAAGCCACCTCGCGGCAAGCGCGGCGACGCGTACCTCGACGAGTTGGCGCATTACGTGAACGACCGCGAGGTCTACACCGGCAGCACCGCGCTCATCCTCCGCTCCCACGGGCAGCTCACGGGCTGCAGCACGCCGCTGGGCCGGCGTGGCATCTTCTGGGAAATCGCCTCGCAGGAGCTGCGCAAGTACCCGCACCACACGCGCCAGCAGGTGCCCTGGTGGCTGTGCCGCTTCTTCTGCCTGGACGTGAAGCGCGCCGCTGTGGAGGCGCCCCTCATGCCCACCGAGGAGCGCGTCGTTCGCTTCGGGCGCCCCGTGCTGGTGGAGCAGTTCGACTCCCTGCCGCAGGAGGACTTCCAGCAGGAGTTTGAATGCCTTTTACGTCGACGAGTCCTACAGCTTCTTGCCCTATGAGCTCATCTTGCCGTGCACCACCGACGAGCTGTCGCTGGCCCAGGATGCGTCCGACGTGCCCGTGCCCCAGGGCCGCCTGGTGGCGGGCTTCGACGTGGGCCGCACGAGAGACCGCTCGGAGCTGGCCGTCTTCGAGGAGGTGGAGGGCCGCTTCACGTGCCGCATGCTGCGAAGCTTTGAAGGCATCCCCTTCGCGGAACAGGAAGCCCACCTGCGCCGCCTCCTCTCCGTCCTGCCCGTGGCGCGCCTCAGCGTGGACAGGAGCGGCATCGGCATGAATCTCGCCGAGAACCTGGCCCGCGACTTCCCCCAGGTGGTGGCGGAGAACTTCACCAACGAGGCCAAGGAGCGCTGGGCGACCGACTTCAAAATTCTCCTCCAGCGCCGCGATGTCACCCTGCCGCGCGAGCGCGAGCTTGTCGGTCAGATTCACTCCATCAAGCGCCGAGTGTTGCCCTCGGGGAAGGTCTCCTTCGACGCCGAGCGAACCACCCGCGGGCACGCGGACAAGTTCTGGGCCGTCGCCTTGGCCTGCCAGCGCGAGCGAGTGCCGGAGCGACGAGGTACTGGGGAGATCGGCATGCGGGTGATTGGGTGACCCAGCCCCAATCAGCACCAGAACAATAGAGTCGTTGCACCCTCACCCTAGCAGCAGACTGGTCCATTTGCCTTGCACACCAACCCCACCATCCGCGACCATATCCATCAGGCAAGCCCCCAGCAGGAGCGCGCAGAACCGGCGACTCAACACCAAAACACTATGAATAATGATTTGGCACCATTCGCTGAGCGTCAGTTCAAGTTCCTCTCGGACCTCTCGGGGCGAGCGTACATCCGGCACGTCCGCCGATGGTTACGGACCCTGTCAACCGACCCCAGGATCCGCATGTTGCTTAGCGACATGGAAGCAGAGGCAACCCGACTTGTGCAGCGGTATTGGGAGCATGACACCGCCTGCGTCAAGAGCCTTTGCTCAATTCGAGACGAGTTCATCGCGCGAGAACCGACCTCGGACGACGCCCTGGTAGCCAGGCCACCGCCAGGGAGTGGGGATGCGGAATACAGACGTACATTCGCACACTTCAACGGGGTAGCAGAGGGGAAAGCCCGTCCAGTTGATCCCGTTGACATGGATGACACCTCGCGCACAGGGGAACTACTTCCTATCCTCGTGGGAAAATTTGAGAGCGCTATGTACCCCCCTGGAGACATCACGGGGACCATTTCTGGCGTCAAACAGAACCAAAGACCTGAACTCACTCCGCTCTACCTGACCTTAATGACGGTACACGACCGCCATCGCCATACGCACCGAATGTTCCTGGACGAGAAACTCACCGATCCAGGCATGCTCCTCATCCACCTAAAACAAACACTCTCGGCGCTAAATCCAGAACCGCAAGAAATCAAAACATCGGACGACCTTGCCGCACGATGGGACGAACATCAGTTCAGCCTAGCCAGCAGCCTTGAGGCGCTTCGCGAAAAGCTCTACTCGCCCACAGGCGGGTCTGACGTTCCCTCATGGGTGCGCAGCCAACTAGGTGGGAGCATCCCACAGGACGAAGTGGAACAACTTGTGTCCACGCTTCGCCCCATCACGTCCTCGGTTCATGAAGATCTTATCCGACGCATTGGAACACGACGAACACTCATCGCACTGCTCCATCGGTTCAAAGAGCGATGCGAATGGCATGATCGAGATCGGCTCAGAGGATTAGCGGCTCGCTCAAAACGCCCCGAGGATGCACTTACTGCAGAACTCGCCCGGTGGCTATTTGATCAAGGCCTCTCTCCGATAACCAGACCAATGACAGGAGGACTCCAGCCCGACTTGCTTGATCCAGCAGTGCTCTATATCGAAGCAAAACGCTATCGCGACAACAAGAACGCACGTCGACATATCGTACAGGGCACGCATGAGCTATATGATGTCGTGGCCCGACTCAAGGGGACGAAGTACAATGTGACCGAAGCGTTCTACGTTATCTTCAGAGAAGGAGGCCCTCAGTTCAAGCTCCCCGAGGTCATACCAGGGGATGGCTGGGTGACATTGCCTGTCGTAATCGACATCGCGCCACTGACTGAATCGGGCAGCCGTCAGAAGAACAAGCCAATTGAACTAAGCGAAGACGAGCTTGGCCCCACCTAAGAAGGCTCGCAAGCGACCAGTCTTCGCAGTGGGCCCGAGCATGCTATGGCCCAATCGGAACGACACAATCAACAGCGGGGGCCGCTCGCGAGTCCCCCTTTCTACAACTGGGACTTCGCCAGCTCGTTGGCGCCAAGCCTGAGACGCTCAATCAGGACTATCCGTTCACGCATTGCGACGACATCGTCACAAACTGCCTCTTGGTGTTTGTGCAACACCGCTGCCGGGATAGCGATGCGTCGACAACCATCGTTCAAGCCTACCGACCAGGACTGAAGCAGCCTCCGGCTCTTTTCAATCTGTGCCAAGTCCGCACCTTTGGGAACAGCGGCAAGCGCCAGATAGGGCGTAAGAGGCACAGCCACGCCTATGCCAGACAAGCCCAGCTCAGGCGAAGGACGGAGCATCGGCGCTGGGAATTGGAAGAAGCCAACCTCAGGATAGAAAAGCCATCCATCAGGAAAGTCACTAAGCCCCAGGGTCATGACATGAGAGTTCGCGTGGCGTTCTCGAGCCATTTGATCGAGGCCCTGCTCCCCATGCGCGAAGAATTTCTCCAGGTGGCCGCCTTGTGGATCACGGAATTGAAGGATGCGGGCGGTCTGCACCATCGGGAACAGCAGCAAAGCTCTGTACATTCTCCACTGCGAGACCTTGTTGGGCACGAGCTTGTTAGTCCGGAGTTTATGTCGAAACTCAAGCAACGGACTCTCGATGAACCTGTTCAGTGCGGCCTCTGCCGCTGGCGAGTTGAGGCCCTCCTTGGCGAACAGCTTAGACGCCGGTTCCCTGCGTATTCTCCGGTCTGCGAAATCGAAGCACCAGAGGAAGGCCCCATCGCGCCATGGTTCCGTTAAAGCATTGGTGACGTAGTGGTCGTTCGGCATGGCGGTTCTGGAAGTCGAGTGAGCGGTTGCAGACTGCCTGAGCGCCACGATACCCCTCCCATGTCCCTGGGGGACACCCTCACTGCGAAGTGAGGCAACCACCTTGGATCAGTGCCTCGGCGGCCGTCGCGCCGAGACCTTCAACCAGCCTTGGCGCCGGAAGGGGTACGTCGAGCAGATGCGGGGCCACGTCCACACCTCGCTCCGCGTCCACCAGTCCGCAGGCGGCTGGAGGCCGACGTCCCGCAGGTTGCCGAGGCCACGGTAGCCGACGCCGTCGAGCCCGTAGGCGGCATTGGACTCCAGCACCAGCACCTTGTCCGTCCCCGTGTGGAAGTCCACGGCGAGGAAGGTGTGCCCCGAGCCCCACTGACTGCGCCACCCCTGGATGAGTGTCCAGGGGTGGGGAGGCACGTCCGCTGACGGTGCCAGCACGGCCATGCCGGACTCGACGGCAGCCGTCACGGGCGAGAAGTAGTCCTCCGTGGAGGCAATCATCATCTGCCGGTGGCGGCGCACGTCCCACGAGAAAGCCGCGCCATGCGCCTCGGAGAAGGCCTTCACCAGCAGGGCCTCGACGAAGGTGCAGCAGTTGTTCAGCCGGGGTGGCGCGAGCTGGACACGAACGCCCGGCAGCGCCCACGGGTAGTACGCCCGGCTCCCGTCATACCTGTAGTCGAGGAACGCCCCGAGGAGCGTGGTGAGCCGCTCCTCCGAGACGGCGAGCGGCTCGCTGTCGAACAACAGCCGGGCCATGGCGGGCGGGCGCTCCTGGGAGACGAGCGTCGCGTAGCGCTGGGTGCGCCAGCGCGTGCACACCCAGGTGTCGAGCCCGCGCAACTGCGGCACCAGCAACCGGACGTAGTCGGTGTCGGGCGTGGGGTGGCGAGCCTTCTCCTCGAGCACGAGGTAGCCGCCCGCTTCGACGTAGCCTTCGGGCTGCGTGCTCGTGTCCGGCTGCGCGAAGCCGCGCAGGCGCGCGGGCAGTTTCGCGACACGGTAGGTGTCCATGGTGTCTCCTCCACGTTGAAGAGGGGCTCCAACGTGTTCGCCATGGACGAAGAGACAGAGCCGGTCCTGCCATGAGGAGCGGGGTTCGTGCGGCCCACTCTTCGCGCGGGCGCAGCGCGCGTCAGGGCACCCAGTCCGCGTCGGGCGCGTCGTCATCGTCCGCGCGCCACGCGCCGCAGTGGAGGCAGAACACCCACCCTACGTAGCCGGCCTGGGCAGCAGGGTGCTCGGGGTACTCCTCGGCCGTCACGAGGTAGTCGCTCGAATGGTGTGCCTCATCCTCTCGCTCGGAGCACGGACATGGGCACGTCGTCACGTCGGCCGTCATGGCGGCAACGTCACCGGCGGGCGCGATGCCGCGCGCGTCCTCTTCTCGCATCAAACACTCAGGGTTTGAATTCATCAGCAGCCCTCCCAATCGTCACTGTGACTCTCGGCAGCGCAGGTGCCTTCACGCATGCACTTCGGCTCGCGCGCGGGCTCCCGCGTCAGCCGCAGGTGTCGCCAATAGCGCTCTGTCCCCCGACGAAGGCAACTCATTGAGGCGCGGGCCTTGAGCGAAAAGCGCGCGCTCCCGATGTCCCCGAAATTGGGCCCGAAGCCTTTGTCCTCGCTGGAGGCAAGGCGCGCAGCCCCCAACGCCCTCGCACATCGAGAGCACCCCTCCCACCGCGCGCCTTGCCTCCACTTGGTCCGGGAGGCCTGTGTGCAGAGCGTCGTCAGAGTCTTCGTCCTCGCCTCCCCCTCGGGCGCGCCACACCCCGGGCCGGAGTTCACCGTCGAGTCCTCCAGCCACGACGGACTGCTGGAGGCAGTCCACGCCGAGTTGGCGGCACGCGGCCAGCGCGTGCGCGCCGTCTCTCACACCCCCACGGGCCTCCTGGCTTACGTGGAGGACCGTCCGTGACGGTGCCTGTGGAAGTCCACCAGGCCGAGGAGCGCCTCCAGTCCATCCTGAAGGCGGTGGTGGTGGGCGCCCGCGTCGACGAGCCCGCCAGCCGCCCCGGGGGCGAGGACGCCTTGGCCTTCAGCGAGGCCGGCGCCCTCCAGCCCCCGTATGAGCCGGAGGCCCTCTGCCTCCTCGTCGAGCACTCCAACTCGTTGAGGCAGAACGTCGACGCCTACGCGACGAACATCGACGGCTTCGGGTACCGCTTTGAACCTGCCATCGACTTCGACGCCGACGGCGCCCGGGAGAAGGTGGCCGACGCCATGGCCCTGGAGCGCCTGGCTGCGCGTGACGCGGGCACGCTGCCCTCGGGGACGCCCCCGCTTCCCACGGACGAGGAAGTCACCGCCCATGCCGAGGCAGTGCGTCAGCAGGCCCGGGTGGAGAAGGCCCGCCTGGAATCCTTCTTCGACTTCTGTTGCTTCGACGGCAGCTTCGTCGAGCTCCGCCGTCGCACCCGCCACGACGTGGAGGTGACGGGCAACGCCTACTGGGAGGTGCTGCGCGACGGGAAGGGCGACATCGCCCGCTTCGTCTACGTGCCCTCGTACACGGTGCGGCTCCTCCCTCTCGACAAGGAGGCCGTCGAGGTGCGCGAGCGCGTCCGCATCTCCGCCGTCAGCTTCGACACGGTGAGCACCCGTCGGCGCCTGCGCCGCTACATCCAGGTGCAGGGCAGCGAGCGGGTGTACTTCAAGTCCTTCGGGGATTCGCGCGTCATCTCCCGCCTCACCGGCCGCACGTTCCGGGACGTCGCCGCCCTCAAGGCAGCGGACGCCTCGGACGGCCCCGCCACGGAGCTCATCCACTTCGCGATCCACTCGCCGCGCTCGCCCTACGGCATTCCGCGCTGGGTCGGCACCCTGCTGTCTGTCCTCGGCTCCCGGCAGATGGAGGAGGTCAACTACCTTTACTTTAACAACAAGTCCGTCCCACCCCTGGCCCTCCTCGTCTCCGGCGGAAGGCTCTCCGACACCTCGGTGCCGCGCATCGAGCGCTTCATCGAGGAGAACCTGAAGGGGAAGGCCAATTTTCACAAGATCCTCATTCTCGAAGCGGATGGCTCGGGCACCGGCGACGGGGGCCGCGCGAAGATTGAGCTGCGCCCCCTGACGGATGCCCAGCAGCAGGACGCCCTCTTCCAGCAGTACGACCAGCGCAACATCGACAAGGTGGGCGCCGCCTTCCGCCTGCCGCCGCTGCTGCGCGGAGACGGCCGGGACTTCAACCGCTCCGTGGCCGAGGCGCAGTTGCGCTTCGCGGAGGACCAAGTCTTCCAACCCGAGCGCGACGAGTTCGACTTCTTGTTGAATCGGAAGGTGCTCGCGGACATGGGCGTGCGCTTCTGGCGCTTCAGGTCGCAGACGACGGCCACGAGAGACCCGGAGCGCATGACGGAGATGGTGGAGCGCTTGGTCCGCGTGGGCGTGCTGACTCCCGAGGAGGGCCGCCACCTGGCCGGCGACATCTTCCACCGCGAGTTCCGCAAGATTGCGGACGACTGGGTGAAGCGCCCCATCACTCTCACGCTGGCGGGCATTCAGACGGGCGTCGAAGACTTGAAACCCCAGAAGGACAAGGGCTCGCTGCTGGGCGAGGCCAAGCGCCTCTTGGGGCTGCGAGAAGAGCTTCGGGCCGAGGAGGAGCGCCTGGCCCAAGGACGCCTGGCGCTGGCCCGCCGGTACATGGACACCGAGCACGTCCCCGTCCCCCGCGAGGAGTTCGACACCTGGTTCTCGGGGCAACCCACATGACGCCTGAGCAGCTTCAGCGCGCGTGGGTGCTCCAGGCCCAGGCCGACGCCGAGCGCGGTGTCCTGGAGTGCCGCATGTGCCGAAGGCGCGGCCCCCTGGAGGAGACGACGACGCTCTGGCGCAACGGCCTCCTCGTCTTCGCCCTGTGTGACAGGTGCGCGGCCAGCCACGACGTCGTCTTCTCCCCCACTCCGGCAGGAGTCGAAGTGCGCGCCAGGCGCCGCAGCTCCGTGGAGTTGGTGACGCAGGAGGCCCCTCATGTGCACGGCTCCCGCTGACAGCCTCCTCCTCCTGCACGAGGCGCGGGCAGTGGCGGAAACCCTGCTGGGGGACGTCCTGCGGCTGCCGGTGGCCAAGGCCCTCGACGTCGGCACCGCCGCCGGCATGGACCGCGCCGTGGCCCTGCTTGCCGCGCGCCTTCGCCGCGCCGTCGGGCGCGCGGACGTGGATGCCATGCGAGAGGCGGTGGCCGTCCTCAACGTGGACTGGAGGAAGACGACGGCAGCCCAGCGCAGGCGCCTCGTCGCCCAGTCCCTGGAGGCCGCGGGCCGGCGGACAGCCATCATCCCTTCCCGCATCCAGGCGCCCCTCGGCGACGCAGCCCAGGAGGTGGTGGCGTCCACCCGCAGCCACGCCCGGCGAGAGCAGGGCCTGGCCATTGCCGCCCGTTTCAACGCGGTAGACCGGCGCGTTTCCCAGCACATCGTCCGCGCCCAGGGCAACTTCGTGCGGGACGAGTACGGGCGCCGGCTGGACGCATTCGGAGAGGAAGCCCGGCGCCTCGTGGCCGAGGGACTGGAAGCAGGCCTCGGGAGAAGCGACATCGCCGAGTCCCTGGAGCGGGCCGCGCGCGGCGTCCTCATCGAGCGCGCCCCTTTCTACTGGGAAACGGTGGCGGCCAGCTTCATCGGCCAGGGGCGCTCCTTCGCCCAGATGAGCAGCTATGCGGAGGCCGGCGTCCGCCGCTACCGCATCGAAGCTGTGCTGGACGAGGCCACCACCCAGGTGTGCCGCTTCCTCCACGGAAAGACATTCTCAGTGGCCGATGCCCTCCAGCGCTTCGAGCGCCTGGAGTCCCTTGAGCGCCCGGAGGATGTGAAGCAGGAGCTGCCCTGGGTGCGGGAGCGCCTCGACGCGGACACCGGCCGTTCCGTCCTCTACGTCAACCGAGGCGGCCAACAGACGCGCCTGGCCGAGGTGCTCCGCTCCGCCGCTGGCACCCGCGACGACGTCGGCGAGTTCCGCCCGCTCGCTTCGGACAGGCAGCTCGCGGACGCGGGCGTGGGCTTCCCGCCGTACCACGGCCTCTGCCGCACCACGACGCTCGCCGTCACTTAAGTGATGTCCCCGATTTCGCGCCGCGGGCCTTTGTCTCTTCCGGAGACGAAACGCCATGCAGGCCACCTCGACACCGACCCCCACCTCACCTCCGACGCCGGAGGGCAACGCAACGACGCAGGAGTCGACCTCCACAGCCAAGGCCGAGGCGACGTCCGTCGTCTGGCCTCGCGACCTCAATCTCCCCACCTCGGGAGAGCTGGCGTGGGGCTTCGACCCGGAGGGCCTCCGCGATGGGTAACGCCCTCACGAAGGCCCTCGCCCGGGCCCGACACGTCCTGGAATCCCTCCAGGGCGAGCCGGTGGAGAAGACCATCTGGGGCAGCCCCGCTGGCAAGAAGCGCCTGGCGAAGCGCTTGGTGGCAATGCTGCCCGCGCACAAGACGTACGTGGAGCCCTTCGCCGGCAGCGCCGCCGTCCTCTTCGAGAAGGCCCCCTCGGACGTCGAGGCCATCAACGACGCGGACCCCGAAATCGCCGACGCGTACCGGCTCATCCAGAAGCTGACGCCAGCGGGCAACGGCATGGGCGTCGAGGCGAAGACGCTCGCCCGCATCGAGCAGCACGCCCCGCGCCTCAAGCGCGTGAAGGTGTACGGCGGCGACTACGAGAAGGTGGTCCGCAAGTACGACAGGAAGGACACCGTCCTCTTTCTCGACCCTCCGTACCCTGGCTACAACGTCGACGTCGGCGAGGGTGACTTCGACGAGGAGCGCTTCTACGGCGTCCTCAAGTCACTCAAGGGTCGCTGGCTCATGACGTATGGCATCCGGGGGAAGTTGCCCGGGATGCTGAAGGACTCCGGCTTCTTCGTGAAACGGATTCGGACGCCTCGCACGATTGCAGCCATGCGCGGCGTGGGCGGCTCCTCCGTGCTGACGCAGCTCCTCGTCAGCAACTACCAGCCCGCCGCGAAGGCACTGGAAGGTGACGGCGACTTCGCCGTGGACGACTGGAAGCCGGAGGAGCCGCCCGGCACCGCTCCCTTCGCCACCACGACGTCCCTCCTCAAGGGCGTCGAGCCCGACGACGAGCGGTACGTGCTGGGTGTCGTCCTGGAGCCGGAGACGGTGGACGCGCAGGGCGACATCTACTCCGCCGCGGAGATTCGCCAGGCCGCGCACCGCTTCATGGAGGAGTTCGGCGGCCTGGGCCTCATGCACCAGATGCGCGTCAACGGGCACGTGAAGGTGCTGGAGAGCTACCTGGCCCCCGTCGACTTCAACCTGGGCGAGGTGCCGGTACGCAAGGGCACCTGGCTCTTCGCGGTGCGCGTCCTCTCCGACGAGCTCTGGGGGCGTGTGAAGGACGGGCAACTGACGGGCTTCAGCATTGGCGGCACCGCGCGCCGTCTCCCCGAGGCCTCCACCGCCACCGAGCCGCCCCCTTCCGACACACCTGCCGCTGACTCCCAGCCGGAGGCCACATGACGAGCACCACCCAAGGCCCCGCCTCCGTCCACCGCCTCGTCGACATGGTGGTGGAGGAGGTGTCCCTCGTGGACAGGGCCGCCAACAAGCACCGCTTCCTCTTGGTGAAGCGAGACGGAGACACCATGCACGACGCTCCCCAGGACACCTCGCAGGCCGAGGGCGACAACCGCGCCGCCTCGGACACCTCCAAGGCCAATGACGCAGTCCTCGCCGCTGCCCAACAGGCCCTCGAAGCGGTGACGGCACTCGTCGAGGCATTGGCTTCCACGGACGGCATCGATGGCGTGCGCGTGGTGGAGGTAGCCCAGCACCTGCGCGCGCTCGCCGACGCCCTGGAAGAGGACGAAGACGACCCCGAGGACGAGGAGGACGTCGAGGCGCGCGCCAAGGCCGCCAACCCCGCGCCGGCTCCTCAGCCGACTCCGCCCGCTCCGAGCCCCGACGCCTCCGGCGTCATGGAAGGCCTGACGAAGCTCACCGACGCCGTCCGCGCGCTGGAGGGCTCCGTGAAGGAGCAGCACCAGCGACTGGGGCGCGTGGAGAAGCAGTTCGGCCTGCCCAACAGCAGCGCCCCCGCGGAGCGCCCGCCCAAGCCCGCCGTCGAGGACGTCGGATGGCCCCTCGACATGAACAAGCCCCTCAATCGGGAGAGCGTCGACAAGGCCCTCTCCTTCCACGACGTCTGACGTCCCCACCTGCCACCAGGAAGCCTCAACGCCGAAGGAATCCCCATGAGTCGTATCGACAACAGCACCCTCTTGGCCAAGGCGGACCTGGCCCTCGCCGACCTCACGGCCGGCGGCGGCATCCTCCAGCCCGCCCAGGCGCAGAAGTTCTTGCGCCTGCTCATCAAGCAGTCCGTCCTGCTGCAGCAGTGCACCGTCGTCCCGATGGCGGCCCCCAAGCAGCAGTTCTCCAAGCTGAAGTTCGGCAGCCGCATCCTCCGCCCGGGCCAGGAGGCCACCGCCGTCCCCGCCGCGCAGCGTGTGAAGCCCGACCTCTCCCAGGTGGAGCTGGACGCCAAGCTCTTCAAGGGCGAGGTGCGCCTCTCCGACGAAGTGCTCGAAGACAGCATCGAGCGCGGCGAGCTGCGACAGACGCTCATGGAGATGCTCGCGGATGCCATCAGCCGCGACATGGAGGAGATCCTCGTCAACGGGGACACGGCCTCGGCGGACCCCTTCCTCGCCACGATGGATGGCGTGCTGAAGCAGGCCACCAGCAACGTCGTCGACGCGGCCGGCGCGCCCATCAGCAAGGACGTCCTCGGCGACCTGCTCAAGTCGCTGCCCTCGGAGCACCTCCGCGACAAGAGCAGTATGGGGTTCCTCTTACGTCCGTCGACGCGGACCTGGACTACCGCAACTCGCTCGCGGAGCGGGCCACGGCCGTCGGCGACAAGTTCCTCGAGGGCGATGCGCCGGTCCTCTACTCGGGCGTCCCGGTGCGGCCCATCCCCCTCTGGCCGGAGAACCTCGGTGCGACGAATGACCGCACGGCGGTGTTGCTGACCAATCCCAAGAACATCCACGTCGGCATCTGGCGGCAGATTCGCATCGAGTCGGCGCGCGACATCTCCGAGGGCACGCTGAAGGTGGTGGCCACGCTGCGCTTCGACGCGAAGTTCGCCGAGGAGTCCGGCACGGCCAAGGCCATCAACGTGCAGTTGTGAGGCTCACCATGGACAACTCCTATCTCGTCCGACTCAAGGCTTACGACGCGCGCCGCGGCCACGTGCTGCGGCGCTACACGTATGCCGGCATCAAGTTCCAGGAGGAGCGCGGCTGGTACAGGGTGGAGAAGCCGGTGGCGGACTACCTGCGCACCGTCCACCAACTGCCCGGCGACAGCTACTCGCCGCTCGCCTTCGACGTGTCCACGGAGGCCGAGGCGAAGGCCCTCGACGCCACCGAGGCCGACGAGGCCCGCGTGAAGCGCAGCGCCAGCGACGAGCTGAAGCTGAGTGCGGCGCGGCCCGCCGGCACGCTGACGACGGAGGACCTGCCGAAGGCCAGCGAGGAGAAGGACACGCGCCGCGGCAAGCGGGAGAAGGACTGACGTGTACGCCACGGTGGCCGACATGCGCGCCGAGGGCGTCACACCGGCCATGGCGGGCGACACCCGACTGGCCGTCCTCCTCGAGGAGGCGACGCGCACCATCGACAAGGTGACGGGGTGGCACTTCGAGCCGCGCTCGGCGACGTTGCACTTCGACGGGCGCGGCACTCCTTCTCTCTGGCTGCCGGTACCGCCCATCCGCCTCTACCGCCTGGCGCTGTACGGGGAGGACGTGTCCTTCTCCAAGGAGCGCCTGGTGGTGGTGGGTGCCCCGGTGGGCCCGGGCTTCGACGGGCCCCGCTTCACCTTCCGCCATGGCCGTGTCTTCCCGCGCGGCGAGGGCAACGTCACGGTGGGCGCGCGCTGGGGCTACACGGAGACGGACGGGACGCCGGAGGGGCGCACACCGCTCGCCATCCGCCGGGCCTGCATGCTCCTCGTCCTGCGCAGCCTCTCGCCCCTGGCGGATGAAGACTCGTTGGAGGAGCGCACGCGCTGGCGTGTGGTTGAGGAGAGGACGCGCGAGCAGAGCTACCGCCTGGACAGCATCCGCCTTGCGGTGCGGCCTCTCACCGGCGAGCCGGAGGTGGACACCCTCCTTGCCCCCTACGTGAAGCCCTCCTTGCCCGGGGCGGCTTGATGAGGGGCAGGCTCATCTTCCCCTTCCTCGCGGAGCTGCACCGCCTGGACACCACCGCCATGGCGGGCCCCGGCCCGGGCCCTCATGCCAGCGGGTACGACGCGGACTTCCGCGAGCCGGTGCTGGTGGACGAGGACGACGACGGCCTGGCCGAAGCCTTCCGCCGCGAATTTCCGCCCGTGCGTGTCCCCTGCCAGGTGGAGCCGGATGCCTTTGAGTCATTGCGCATGACTCCTTCCGGCAACAGCCCCCGGACGAGCTTCGAACTCGTCTTCCACTTCCGAGACTTGGAGCGCCTCGGCCTCGTCGACGCGGCCACGGGAGACGCCCTCATCCGCCCCAGCGACAGGCTGGGGGCCCTCTACGACGTCACGGGCGCACTCGTGCAGGCCGTGAGGACGCCTCCCGGGCTGTACGTCACGGAGGCGCGCCCCACGGGCTTCGGACTCCACCGCAGGAGGCCTCGCCGCAACCTCCTTCTCGTCACCTTCAACGACAGGCCCCAAGCCCGAGGACTCACGTGAAAGCACTGCTGCTCGCCCCACTTCTCGCCACCGCCCTCCTCACTCGCTGCCGCGCGCCGGACGGCTGCGCGCCGGTGTCCACGCGCTGCGCCAGCAACGTCGCCGAAATCTGCAACGGCGACGGCAACTGGCAGGTGCTCGCCGACTGCGACGCCGTCAGCGAGCACAGCAACGCCACCTTCACCTGCGCCTACGTCAACGAGGAGGGCGTCGCCGGCCACACCTGCCTGCCCACCACCGTGGACGCGGGCACCGCCGACGCTGGCACTGAGGAAGGCGGTGTCCTGTGAAGGGCTACCTCCAGTCCCTGCCCGGCGTGGGCCCCCTCTTCCAGCGTGACATCCAGCCCGCCGAGGTGTGGGCCTTCTACCAGCACATGCAGTTGCGCCTGCGCACCAAGACGGCCAACAAGGCCGACTCACTCGAAATGCGGCTGGCGGCCGAGGCGCTGCAGCGCATGGGCATCCTCGACAGGCAGCGCTTCCTCGAGCGCTATGCCACCACGGTGGGCCGCACCCTCTACCTGCCCTTCGACGTGGGCACGCCGAAGTCCGGCTGGGACTTGTGGGCCCAGGTGGTGGTGTGCGTCCACGAGCACCAGCACGTCGTCCAGCACGACGAGGAGGGTCCCAGCTACGAGCTGGCCTACCTGACCAGCACCTCCGCGCGCGCCCGCTACGAGGCAGAGGCGTACACCTGCAACCTGGAGCTGCACTACTGGCGCTACGGCACCCTGCCCGCCGTGCGCCCCATCGCCGAGGGACTCAAGAACTACGGCTGCCGGCCGGAGGACGTCGAAGTCGCCGCCCACACCCTGGCCCTCACCTCGGTGTCCGTCCGCCACGGCGCGGTGGTGAGTGAGGCCACGCACGTGGCCCTCGAGTGGCTCAACTCGCACGTCCCGCATCTGCGCAAGGGCAAGGTGTAGGCATCCGTGGCCGTCTCGCGCACTGGAGATTGGGAACGGGCCCGCCAACTGCTGGCGGCGGGCTCGTCGCGTCTTGAAGGGGCGTTGCAGACGGCCCTGCGTCAGGAGGCGCACGCCCTGCGCAAGGAGGTGGTGCAGGGCCTCACCCAGCAGGCGCCAGGTGGCGATCCGCTCCGCCCGCCCTCGCCCCTTACGCTGGCGGCGCGCCAGCTCGCGGGCTTCAGCGGGACGAAGGCCCTCCTCGTCTCGGGCGCGCTGCGCAACTCCATCTCCGTCGTCCTGGAGGGCGACGAGGCCTTCATCGGTGTGTCCCGCTCCGCGAAGAGCCCGGACGGCGAGTCCCTCGTCGACGTGGCGCAGCTCCAGGAGTACGGAGGCCCACCCGTCGTCATCCCCATGACGCCGCGAATGCGGCGCTTCCTCTTCGCGCTGCTGCGCCAAGCCGGCTTGGCCGGCGAGTCGCGTAACAGCGGCAGGGGGCGAGGCGTCATTGTGACGCAGACGCCAGCGCGCCCCTTCCTGCGGCCAGCCTTCGCACGGTTTCGCCAGGGCGCCAGCCGCCGCTTCCTCGCGCGCGTCGCGAAAGAGCTGGGCCTCGGAGGGCCCGGGTAATGGCCCTCCCCTCCCTCACCTCCGTGACGCCCTCCTCGGGGCCTACCAGCGGCGGAGACATTCTCCGCCTCGCCGGCACTGGCTTCGCCGCACGGGTGGCCGTGCGTCTGGGCGGACTGCGCGCGGAGGTGCTCTCCGTCCGTGAAGAGGCAGGCGCTGCCTATGTGGACGTGCGGACACCGGCCCACGCGGTGGGCACCGGCGACGTCGAGGTGTTCAACCTCTCCGCGGAGGGCAGCCCCATCCCAGGCGAGGCCGCTGTCCTTCCGGGCGCGTACCGCTACCTGCGCCCACGCGTCGCGAAGGAAGCGGACCTCACCCGCCTCGTGCGCACCTTGCTGCGTGAGCTGAAGCGCCAGGTGCCCTCCGTGGTGCTGTCAGGCCCCACGATGCGCGAGAGTCGTCGCTACTCCACCAACGTCTTGCACGAGGACGTCGTGCAGGGCCCCTCCGGCGCGGAGCTGGTGCGCAGGCGCCCCGCGTACACGGTGGACCTGGCCTTCACCCTCACGGTGGCCTCCGAGCGCACCGCCGAGCTCTTCAACCTCATGGCCGCCGTGGTCACCTTCCTCAACCGTAACCGCTGGCTGGCCATGCCGAGGGAAGCCGAGGACGCCTCGCGCGGCACCGTCCGCTGGGAGATGGACGCGGACGGCGAGGTGCGCACGCAGCTCGGCAGCCGCGACGACGTGCGCGCCTTCACCTGGGGCTTGGTGGTGCGCGGCTTCGACGTGGACTCGGGCCTGCCCCTCGACCTCGGCAAGGCCGTCGCCGGCACTCACCTCGAAACGGACTCTCTCTCTGGAGGCACCTCATGAGTGTCACCCTCACCAACGCCCTGGGCAGGCTCGTCACCTTCCTCCTGCCCCATGAGTCGTACTGTGTCGCGCGCGGCGAGTGCGCCTGCGGCGTGCAGCCAGGCCGTGGCGGCCGACGCCTGCCCTCCTCCCTCACCCTGGCCACGGGTGTGTCGCTGGAGGACGTGCCCGAGGCCACTCTCTGCGTGCGCGCGGTGGCTGCGGCCATTCGCCGCGGCGAAGTCGCCCTGAAGCGGCAAGCCCCCACGGCCCCGCCGTCGTCGCCACCCTCTGCCGCGCCGGAGGTGTCGGCGCGCGCGTCCCGCAAGAAGCGAGGTGCCTCATGAGTCGTGAGTTGCTGTCGTCGAAAATCGTCGTGGAGGAGGAGGAGCCGCGCGTCCGTGGCATTCCCTCGGCGCCCACCTCCGTGGCCGGCGCCGTGGGCCTGGCGGAGCGAGGCCCCATCGGACAGGCCGTGCTGTGCACCTCCTTCGAGGAGTACCAGGCCACCTTCGGCGGCTTCACACCGGACTCCGATTTGGCCCTCGCCGCCATGGGCTTCTTCGAGCAGGGCGGCAGCCACTTCTGGGCGGTGCGCACCGTCCACTACGAGGACGCCTCCGATTCCGAGTCGCACACGGCCACGCGCGCTGCGGCGGCCCTCACCACGGGTGGCGGGCCCACGCCCGCTGTCGTGCGCGGCACCCTGCGGCCCCCTTTCACCCTCGCCGACGGCCAGCGACTGGGCGTGTCCCTCAGCGGCACCGAGACGGTGGACGTCGTCTTCTCCGGCACCGCGGCTTCCGTCTCCGCGGGGCGCCCTGGGCCCTATGCCCTCACCGCCGGGCAGTCGCTCCGGGTGCGCGTCGACGACGGGCGGGACGTTCTCATCCCCTTCAACGAGGAGGACTTCGGCGACATCGCCCAGGCCACCGCCCTGGAGGTGGCCGCCGTCCTCAACGCGGGACTCATCGGCGCACGCGCCACCGTGGAGGCCGGTGTGCTGAGAATCGCCAGCGACACCCAGGGCGCCTCCAGCCGCCTGGAAGTGGGCGACGCGGTGGCCAACACCGTCTTCGGCTTCGCGGGCGGCCCGCAGGTGGGGAGCGGCAACGTCCAGAGTCTGCGCGCCGTCGAGTTGGCGGAAGTCCGCGCCCTCGTGGAGGCTGTGGTGGCGGGTGTCCGCGTGGCACCGTCCTCCCTGGGGGCCCTGCAGTTGCTCACCCAGTCCACGGGGCCTGGTGCCTCCTTGCGTGTGCAGGGAGACGCGGGCCCCGGCCTCGGACTCGACGCGCTGCTGCACACGGGCGACGCCTCCGGCGCCACCGACATCCTCCACCTGGAAGCCAGGGACGCAGGCGCCTACGCCAACCGCCTTGAGGTGGAGGTGCGCCCCGCGACGAATGGCGCGCCCGACACCTTCGACGTCCTCGTCCTCGAGGACGGCACCTACCGCGAGTCCTTCCCCAACCTCTCCTCGGCCGAGGACGACGCGCGCTACGCCGAGCGCATCCTCAATGACGAGCGCACCGGCTCCAGCTACGTCCGGGCCTTCATGGTGCAACCCGGGGCATTCCCCGACGAGCAGACGGTGTCCCTCTCGGGCGGTACCGACGGCCTCGTCGGCCTCAATGACGCGGACTTCATCGGCTCCGAGGCCGGCCGGAGTGGCCTTTTACGCGCTCGACGAAGTGCAGGACCTCTCCATCCTCCTGGTGCCCGGGCGCGCCACGCCCGCCGTCCACAACGCCATGGTGCGCTACTGCGAGGTGGCGCGCGACGGCCTCGTCTTCGCCGTCCTCGACTCGCCCGCGGGCTACAGCGCCACGGACATCGTCTCCTACGTCTCGCAGGAGGCCGCCCTCGAAGGGCTCTCTGAGCACGCGGCCCTCTACTGGCCCCGCGTCAAGGTGCTCAACCCCGCTCGCGGCGTCTTCGGCAACCTCGAGCAGCTCGTCATCCCGCCCTCCGGCATCATCGCCGGCGTCTTCGCGCGCAACGACGGCGCGCGCCCCGGTGGTGTGTATGAGGCTCCCGCGGGCATCGAGGCCGGGCGCATGTTCGGCGTCCTGGGCTTCGAGTCCAAGGAGTGCCTCGAAGAGAAGAAGCGGGACATCGTCTACCCCCGCCGCATCAATCCGCTCACCACCGGGCCCGGCCTGCCGCGCTTCATCGACGGCAGCCGCACGCTGAAGGCCAGCGGCAACTTCCCCTACGTCGCCGAGCGGCGCGGGGTGTCCTTCATCGAGCGCAGCCTCAAGTCGGGGCTGCAATTCGCCCGGCACCGCAACAACACCGAGGGGCTGCGCGCCCAGGTGCGGCGCTCCATTGCCGCCTTCCTCCTCGCGCAAATGCGAAACGGGGCCTTCCGCAGCCAGGAGCCCGCCAAGGCCTTCTTCGTTGACGTCTCGGACGCACTCAATCCGCCGTCCGTGGTCTTCGCCGGCAAGCTGGTGGCGCGCATCGGGCTCGCCACCAACAAGCCGGCCGAGTTCATCGTCCTGCGCATCGCCCAGGACACCCGCGCCCTCGAAGCCGAGCTGGCCTCGGCGGGCCTGTAAGGAGCCTCGCCATGGCCATCATCGGACAGCCGCGCAGCTTCCATAAGCGCTTCAAGTTCCTCTGTGAGGCTGACGGCCTCGGGCACTCCGGTTTCCAGAAGTGCAGCGAGTTGTCCGTCGAGGTCGCCAACGTCCAATACTTCGAGGGCGGCAGCCTCATCCCCAACAAGTCACCAGCGGCCTGGGCCTGCCGGACAGCCTCTACAAGCGCAACCTCGACATCGTCCAGCAGGACCGGGACGGCACCACGCTGCGTCGGTGGAGCCTCTCCTGGGCTTGGCCGGTGAAATTCATCGCGGGCGAGTGGGACAACGAGAGTGACGAGAACGTCATCGAGGCCGTCACACTCACCTACGATTTTTTTGAAATCGCATAAATCCCCGAAAGAACGCCACACCTAAGCTTTGCAATCACTCACCTTCAGCCTTAGCATCGGCAGAAATCACGGCCACATAGAGTCGACCCGCTCGATGCACACCTACGACAGCGACTCGCCGATCTTCGGCAAAGTAATCAACCACATCATCAAGCATCTCTTCTTCAAAAACTCCGCGATACTGAGTCCCTTCGTCGGTACCACGAAGGATAAATGTGAAGTTGTCACGATCTACTTCGCCAATGCGTCCAACGAGCCGAACCACATGCTCAGACTGGAGTCGGCGAAGCTCGGAGCGAATGCGGCGGCGTGCAACCCGAGTAAGTAGTTCCGGGCCACCAGACATCCATGTCCCAGAAATCTCTACCTCGCATATTGGGCCGGAAGAAGGGGGCGTCAGCTGCAGAGCAGCGTGCAGAATCGCGCTCCTTTCGTCATCTGAAACCGCGCTCAGAGGGTGCTCGTTATCATCGGAAGCCCAAGCAAGCCCCTTCTGCAACAAATTCGCTGCGCGCCTGAGCTCTTCGGAGTCGAAGGTTCCGCTTGGCGAACCGAACGCAACTTCAAAACTATTAAAAGCAAAACGCTGAACAGGCAGATCGTACAAGGTCCGCAATTCGTCGGGCGGACGCCCCTCATTGGGCCGCTCAAGTACCCATTCAAGGAGGATCTTGATGGCCTTGCGGGTGGAATCCGCAACAAAAGCCACAACACTGGCAGGAGTAGCACCTGCCACTATTGACTCCCCTTTTGCACGTGCGGTGATGACGGGCTCGTGCTCGGGCAGCAACGGCGTTCCAGGCGCTGGGAGGTGGCCGTCAGGAACCTCATCAGGCAAAATCGACCATGCTCTTGTGAGGCTCCCATCCACCCCCTTAAATGCCAGCCACATCCAAGATGAAGTCAATGCGTCGCGAACAGCTATCTGGCCGCGCTTGAGCTCGTCAACCACTCTTGGCGTGCACGCAGAGAGAATGAGCCAAGTCCCGTCAACAGACTCGTCGGCGACATAAGCAAGGAGCTGCTGGCCCGCCTTGCTAGTTGTCGTAAAAAGAACCGGGCCATCTGCCTCATAAAGGCTTTCCTCAACAGCCCCTGAGCCTAGAAACTCCGCCCCAATTGCTCGTCCCGAGTCGGGCGCCTTCATGGGCATGGCTGTGTTTCCTTGAACCTGGCAAGCCGATTAATTCCCTCATATGGCCACCAGTCGATATGCCCTGACTTAGTGCTCGTAAGCTTCATCTTGCCGCATGTCGCGTCAATGGAGCCCTCTGCAACCCCCTTGCCAAGACGAGGCGACAGCTTCAATCGATGACAGGCCCCCTGGCGGCTGTTAAATACCGACACTGACCTTCGAGAACAAGCCGGGGCGTTTGGGGCTAGTCCCAGTTCCTCATAGCTCTTGAAGTCTTCAGGAGTTGCGGCCTCGCCGCTAATGATCCGATACACAACCCCATGAGCGTCCACTGCATCGTCGGGTGGGCACTCTTTTGGCCAAGTGTCGGGGAATTTTGGAACGATGATCACCGAAACCTCTTCAGGCAACTACCCGCTGCTCTATTGCGGCAGGCCAGATGTCGTACCCAAAACGGAGGGGCTACAGCCGAACCGGTTTACCAAGCCTCCCACCCCGACCCCATCACCGGCGCAACTTCCGCTTCCGGCTCCAGAGGAGCAATCTCTCGGCACGTAGCATGCATGAGCCTACACCTCTTTAGGCAAGTCGGTTCGGCCAAAATGGCACGGGGGCCGCAGGAAGAGCCTCCGGCCCCCCTCTGGTGGAGCCGCAGATTAGTCTGTGCGCGATGGCGACACGCGCTTCCCGCTATTGTCGCATGTCAACCTACTGGATGTCCCCGATTTGTGGTTCGAGGCCTTTGTCCTTCCTGGAGGAAGGACATGGCGAACATCATCTCATGCCCCTCGGGGCTGACGGGCCGCATCCGCGGCATGAAGGTGCGAGAGGAGCGGGTCCTCGCGGACCGCAAGCTGGCGAAGAGCGGCGGCCAGGTGGATGAGCTGCTCTCCGCGTGCTGGGAAGAGCTGCTGGAGGCAGGCCCCTACGTCCTCGCCGATGGGAAAGTGGACTGGGGCCGGGTGCTGCAGGGGGACCGCTTCTACGCCCTCCTTCAAGTGCGCGTCCTCACCTACGGCCCTGAGTACGTCTTCGCCGTCCCCTGTCAGGCTGCCTCCTGCCGAGCCCGCATCGACTGGGAGCTGGATTTGACGCAGCTCCCCGTGCGCGCCCTCTCGGACGCCAGCCGCGCGGCCTTCACGGCTGGCAACCGCTTCGAGACGACGCTGCCCGACGCCGGAAAGCGCGTGCGCTTCAGGTTGCTGACGGGGGAGGACGAGCGGCGGCTGCCGCAGCTCCAGCGCGCGGCGCCCGAGAAGCTGCTGTCCTCCGTCCTCGCCTACCGGGTGCTGGACGTTGACGGCGTGGATGCGCGCGACAAGCGCCGCTTCCTCGAAGACTTGAGCCTGCGTGACGCCGACTACCTCGTCGACGAGTTCGACCGCGTCGACTGCGGCGTGGACACGACGCTCGAAGTCGAGTGCCCCGAGTGCTTCATGCGCCAGGAGGTGGAGCTCCCTTTCGACCGGGGCTTCTTCCTTCCGGGGCAGGCCCGGACGACGAGGCGCCGGGAGCGCTCCACCTCTTCCCCGGAGTGACGCTGGAGACGTGGCGCGAGGGCCTCTTCCAGTTGTGCTGGCACCAGCACGGAGGCAGCGGCCTCGCAGCTCCCCTCGGTGATGCCCTGGAGCTGCCCACCTCGGACAGGGACTGGCTGCTCGAGCGAATCGGCCAGCAGCGCGCCCACGAAGCCAAGGCGCTGGAGAAGGCCGCGAAGCGGAGGTAGCGCGTGCTCAACAACCTCGGACTGGGCTTCGTCTTCACCGCACGGGACTTGGCCTCCGGCGTTTTCACCCAGCTCGAGGTCAACTTCACGCGCCTGGACAGGCGTGTGGGGTTGGGCACCGCGCGCATTGAGGGCGCATTCCAGCGGCTCGGCGTCGCCATGGCCCTCTTCTCGGCGGGCGCCGTCACCATTGGCGCGTCGTTGTCCCTGGCCAACACCGCCGGCCAATTCGAGCAGGCCGTGGCGGGAGTGGCCGCTGTCTCTGGCGCCTCGGCCGAGGTGCTCGGGCAGCTACGTGACGCGGCCATCAAGGCAAGCCTCGCCACGCAGTTCACCCCCACCGAGTCCGTGCTGGGCCTTCGCGAACTCACCCAGGCCGGCTTCACCGCCGCTGAGGCGATGAAGCTGCTGGAGCCCGTCCTGGATTTGGCCGGTGGCTCGCTGGGGGAGCTGACGCCCCAGGGCGCCGCAGGCTTGGCCTCCCAGGCGATGAAGGCCTTCGGCATCTCCACCGACAAGGCCGCCCTCTCCGTCGACCAGATGCTCCAGGCCGTCAACGTCTTCGCCCTCAGTGCCAATGAACTCCCCCTGGCCCTCGGCACCGCCGCGCGTGGTGCGCAGGCCCTCAACCAATCCCTGCCCGAGACGCTCATCGCCCTGGGCCTCGTGAAGAACGTCGTCCCCGGCGTGGAGCGCGCCTCCACCGCCGTGGCCGTCGCCATGGAGCGAATGGCCGACCCGCAGGTGCAGAAGCACCTGCGCGGCCTGGGCGTCGCCGTCACCGACTCCAAAGGCAACTTCCTCAGCTTCCTCGGCATCCTCAACGAGATGTCCCCCGCCCTTGAGCGCATGACGGCGGCGCAGCGCAGCGCTTTCCTCCTGAAGGCTTTCGGCCGCGAAGCACTCGGCGGTGTGAATGCCATCCTCACGCAGTTCAGCAACGGCATCCGCAAGGACACCGGCGAAGTCGTCCGCGGCGCCGCTGCCCTCAAGCACCTGCGCGATGAGTTCGAGAACGCGGGCGGCACGGCCACGAAGTTCCGCGAGCAGATGCTGGACACCTTCGAGGGCCAGAAGACGCTGCTGTCCGGCAACCTGGAGACGCTGGCCATCGTCCTCGGGGAGCCCTTCTCCCAAGTCTTGAAGCCCCTCGTCACCCTCGTCGCCAGCGCGGTGCAGCAGGTGCTGGGTGTCTTTCAGGCGTTGCCCGGCCCGGTGAAGCGCGCCTTCGCAGCTTTCGCGCTCGGAGCTGGTGCCCTGCTCACTCTCGTCGGCGCCGTCATCGCCGCGAAGGTGGGCCTGGCGCTGATGGTGGTGGGCCTCAAGGTGCTGGGCCTCACCCTGGGCGGCCTCCTGGCCACGGTGCTTCCGGCCGTGGGCGCTGTCGTCCTCCTGGGCGTCGCCGTGGCCGGCCTCGCCTACGCCTTCCGTCACAACCTCGGGGGCCTGGGCGACTTCGCGCGGCGTGTGCAGGAGCAGGTGACGCTCGCCTTCCGCGGCCTCGTCCAGCTCTTCGAGGACGGAGGCTTCTCCGGCGCGGTGCGCGAGGAGCTGGGCCGCGCTGAAAACGCCGGCCTGAAGGACTTCCTCATCAACGTCTACCTGTGGGGCCATCGCATCCACAGCTTCTTCTCGGGCCTCGCCGACGGCTTCTCCTCCGGACTCGAAGCCGCGCGCCCCACCCTCGAGGCCTTCCAGGGGACGCTAGGGCGGGTGGGCGAAGCGCTGGGCTTCCTCTCCGAGAGAGACGACGCGGCCACGGCCGCCGCGAAGTTCGCGGCCTTCGGCGACGCGGGGGCCACGGTGGGCCGCGCCCTCGCCCGCGTCTTCGACTTCGTCGTCCTCGGCATGACGGCAGCCGCGGAGGTGGTGGAAGGCCTGGCGGGACAGTGGGGCTACATGAAGGCCGGCGTCGACGTCCTCCTGGGCAGCCTGGCGCACCTGGGCCGCGTCCTCGGCGGGGCACTCTCGGGCCTCTTGGGCACCACCTCCGCCGTGAAGCAGAGCACCAGTGGGTGGACGCTCATGGGGGAAGCCATTGGGTTTGCCATCGGCAACATCACCACCGTCGTGGGCGTGTTGGTGTCCGCCGTCTCTCTCGTGGTGTCGGTGGTGGGGGGCATCCTCAACGCAGCCCTGGCGGCCTTCTCTGGCATCGTCGACGTCTTCTGGGGCGTGGTGTTGACGCTGGGCGGGGCCCTTACCGGCAACTGGGCCGAGGCGTGGACGGGCCTGAAGCTCATCGTCTTCGGCGTGGTGGACGCCATCTCCAGCGTCCTCTTGGAGTTGGTGGGCGCCATCCTCGGTGTCGTGGACGCCGTGGCGAGCCTCTTCGGCAAGGACACCGGCCTCCAGCAGGCGCTGCGGACGGCCCGGCTCACCCTCCACCGGGACTTGTCCGTCGCCTTCGGCCTCGAGGACTCCCCCGGCTCGGCCCCGGCGCCCGTCGTCTCCACGGCCTCCACCTTGCCGGCGGAGTGGCCCCTGGAGTCCTCGTCCATGCCGGCGGTGGCGGCCCTCCAAGCCTCGCTGCCCCAGGCAGAGGTGCTCTCCTCGCAGCCGGACGCGCCTCCTGCGCCGCCCGTCCTCGTGAGTGTCCAGGTGGACGGAGAGGTGCTTGCCCAGGCCACGGCGCGCGCTGAGAGGGACGCCGCCTCCCGCAGCTTCTCCCCCATGGCGTCTTACTGAAAGGCAGGCCCCAGGTGTCCTCTGCTGCTGGCCTCGCCCGTCCTCCTCGCTGCGTGCTGGTGAATGTCCTCACCGGCGAGGCCATGGAGTGCCTCTTCAACCCCACGCAGCTCACCGAGAAGTGCCAGGTGAATTGGAACCGCCTGGCCGTGCCGGGCCTCTCCTACCAAGTGCTCCAGTTTCAGAGCACGTCCAACCGGCAGCTCTCGGGTGTGGAGTTCTACCTGGACGCCTTCTTCGCCACCCAGCAGGCCGACACGTCCAACATCATGGCGTTCCGCGGCTTCCTGCGCGCGCTCACGGTGCCCCCGGCCGGTACCGAGGGTGTGCTGGCGACGGCGCCACCGCGCGTCCTCGTCCTCTGGCCCGGCGTCCTCACCGTGGAGTGCGTCGTCGCCAGCGTGGAGTTCCAGTACCGCCAGCTCGCCGTCGACGGCCGCGTCCTCGTCTACACCGCCACCGTCACCTTCGAGGAGGTGTTGGACACGCGCGTCACCTCCGAGCAGCTCCGCCAGGAGGTGCCGTAGTGGCCCCTCACGCCGGCAGCCGATACTCCTTCTCCCTCGGCCTCCGGGACGAGGCTGGCCACCTCTTCCTCACCGAGAGGGTCCCCTACGGCTTCCAGCCGCACGCGGGCACGCGCGTCCACCTCGTCGCCGAGGGCGACTCCCTCTGGGGCCTCGCCGGCCGCTACTTCGCGCCCCTGCCTCGCGCCTGCGGCTTCTGGTGGGCCATCGCCGACTTCCAGCCGGAGCCACTCATCGACGCGACGCTGGAGCTGGAGGCCGGGCGGCGCCTCTTCATTCCTTCGCTGCGCGTCCTCACCGACGTCATCCTCAGCGAGCAGCGGCGGAGGGCTGGCGAATGACTCGGCCCCTCGACAGGACTGCGCCTGGCGTGCGCGTCACGCTGCTGGCACACGAGCGGGCCCGCGGCGGCGAGCCCCTCTCCCTTGAGGGCCGCATCCTCGGTCTCACCTTCGAGGACTCCGCGACGAAGGCCGACAAGCTGTCCCTCCAGTTGGACAACTTCGACTTGGCCCTCTTCGACAGGGCGGAGCTGGTGGGCGGCACGGTGCTGGAGGTGTCCTGGGGCTACCCGGGCCTCATGGCGCCTCCGCGGCGAGTGGTTGTGAAGAAGCTGAAGGGCTTCCAACTCCTCACCGTCGAGGGCCAGGCCCTCAGCGCCCTCATGCACCGCGAAGCGAAGACGCGCACCTGGAAGGGCAAGACGCGCGCCCAGGTAGTGCGCGAGGTGGCCGCCGAGCACGGCTACGAGGAGGACTCCATCCACGTCGAGGACACCGGAGAGTCCTTCGACACCATCCACCAGGCCGGGGAGACGGACGCGAGGCTCCTCCGGCGCCTGGCCGCGCGGGAGGAGTTCCAGTTCCACGTCGACGACAGGGGCCTCACCTTCGGCCCACGCAACCAGGCCGCCGCGCCCACCCATGTGCTGTGGTGGTACGCCGACGCAGGCCGGGGCGACATCCTCTCGGTTAACGTCGAGTCGGAGCTGGGCCGCCGAGTGGGCAAGGTGGACGTGCGTGGCCGGGACGCCATGGCCAAGAGAAACCTCGAAGCCCAGGCGAGCAGTGGCACCGTGGAGCGCACCACCCTCGCTGACTTCCTCGAGGTGGTGGACAAGCGCACGGGCACCACGTCGCTGCAGCTTCGCAACAGCACCACCAGCGTACAGCCCACCTCGGCTTCGACGCCTGCCCAAGCCCAGCGCGAGTCCGAGGCCCGCTTCCGACGCGCGGAAGCCGGCACGGTGAAGCTGTCCCTCCAGGTGGTGGGCAACCCCAGCTTGCGCGCGAAGTCCGTCGTGGAGGTGCGCGGCATCTCCAGCTTCCTGTCCGGCCGGTACTACGTCACCGAGGCGAAGCACGTCGTCTCCTCCTCCGGCTACACCACGGACTTGAAGCTGTCGCGCGACGGCACCGGCCGCCGGCAGCAAGCCAGCCCCGAGAAGCAAGGCCAGCCCCAGGGCGGACAGCCCAACACCAGCGCACCCGAGACGACTGGGGCACTGAAGGAAGTCGAGGCATTCGAGAGGGACACCGGCACCCGGTACATCGAGTACCGCCGTGACGGGCAGCCCATCGGTGTCGAGGACCCGGAAGCCGGAATGAGTCTCCCCAGGTAGCGAGCCACCATGAGCACCTTCGACGACGACATCCTCGCCCATGACACGCGCCTCTTCGGCATGTACGTGGGCTACGTCACCAGCCGCGACGACGGGGAGCAGCTCGGCCGCGTCCGCGTGTGCATCCCCGGTGTCCTCGAGCCCGAGTCCGCCTGGGCTTGGCCCCTGGGCACCTCCGGGGGCGGAGCCAAGGACACGGGGTTCTTCGCGGTGCCGCACGTGGGCGCCGAGGTGGCTGTCTTCTTCAACATGGGCGATGTCGACGCGCCCTACTACCTCAGCGCGCACTGGGGGAAGCCGGGCGGTCAGAGTGAGGTGCCCGAAGAGGCCCAGGTGTCTCCGCCCGACAACCGCGTCCTCGCCACGCCCACCTTCCGCGTCGAGTTGGACGAGTCCGCAGGCAACCGCAAGCTGAAGCTCACCAACCGGAAGACGGGCGACTGCCTCACCTTCGACGCGGAGGAGAACACCGTCACCCTGGAGGCCACTACCGCCCTCACCCTGCGCGCGGTGGGCGCCATCTCCCTGGAGGCGGCCCAAATCACCATCGCCGGGCGTGTGGTGCGCCCCATCGCCGAGCCAATCTGAGGACGCCCATGGCGCTGCCCATCTGCATCCACATCCCCCCGCTGCCCGAGGCACCCACGCTCACCCTGCCTGGCGGCGCCACCCTGCAACACCACCAGCTCCTGCAGGCCGTCCAGCCCTCGCTCGCGCCGCTCACGCCCCTCTTCGACATCATCGGCGCGGTGCTGGCCCTCGTCGAAGTCGTGAAGGCGATACCTGACGCGCTGGGGCCTCCGCCGGACCCAACAGCCATCGCCGCGGCCCTGCCGAAGCTGGCCGAGAAGGTGTCCAAGCTGCTCCGCCTCGTCCCCCAGCTTTCGGTGCCACTCGCAGTGGTGGGTGTCATCGACATCGTCCTCGGCGAGCTGGGCCATGCCCGTGGCCAGCTCCTCCACCTGCAACTGCGCCTGTCGAGCGTCGCGCAGGCCCGGCTGCGCGCCGCCCAGCTTGGAGACGCGGGACTCCTGGCGGTGGCTGGCTGTGCGGAGGCCAACGTCGCGCAGGAGGCCGCCAACGTCGGCAAGGCCCTGGCCGCCCTCTCCCAGCTCATGGCCCTCCTCAACGTCCTCCTTGGCCTGGTGGGCGGCCCCCAGGTGCCGGACTTCTCCAGCCTTGAGGGGAGCGCGCTGGAACAGGCAGTTGCGCCCCTCGACGCCATCGTCCGCACGCTGCAGCAGGTGCGCGCGGCCATCCCCATTCCATGAGGAGAACGTCGTGAGTCGAGCGCCCCAGAATCTCCTCGTCCCCTTCCGCAGAGACAGGAAGCGGGACTTCGCCTCCGGTACCGGGGCTGCGCTGCTCGCCTCGAAGGTGCGGCAGGTGCTGCTGACGGAAGGCGCCACACCCTTCTCCACTGGTGAGCTGCCTTGGCGCACCAGCTTCGGCGCGGGCCTCTCGCGCCTTCGCCACCAGCGCAACGACGCCGTGCTGGCGGAGCTGGCGAGGGTGTACATCCGTGACGCGCTTTTGCGCTGGCTCCCTGGTGTCCAGCTCGTCGAGGTTCGCGTAGAGCAGGAGGCCGCCGTGCTAACTCTTCGTGTGCGCGTGCGAGAGGGTGACACGACAGCGAACTTGGATGTCTCCCTCCAGCGGGGAGGTTAATGGGTGACCAACCGTCACGTATCTATTCCATACTTGTCGGAGCTGTACTGCACCGGATTGTTGAGACATCAGGTTGGCCGCAATCGGACTGCCTCCTCCAGCAAGAAGGTGAGCGCGCCGTGGCGGGTGACCGTTCCTGCGACGTGCCCGCTCCCAACCTGCTCTTCCGTCAGCGCAAGCGTTTGATGCGCTCCTGCAGAGCAAGCGCGGCAGGTGTGTTTTTGGCGGCCAGCGCTGCCGCGAGCTCGACAAGTGCTTGCCGCGCGTCAGCATCCTTGGACAGCGCATGGGCGTCCGAACCCAATGCTGCTGCCACAAGTTCGACCAGCGCGATACCAGTCTCCTCGCGATACCAGTGATTGGATAGGTTCTTCGCATTCAGCATCGCGGCAATCCAGCGAAGGCCGTCCAGACGAAGCGGGGCGCCGAAGCGCGTCGTGAGGAAGTGCGAGAATCGGGTCACGCACTCTTCGTCACGAGCCAAATGCCCTTGCGCCCACCGCTCGTAGACGTCCTTCATGCGGAGCGCGGCTCCCGGCGCGAGCAGCACGAGAGCGTCCTCGTTTCCGAACCCGAGTAGCTCGCAAATCAGCCGCTCGCCGTAGAACCATAGGCCCGGCTTCGACCAATCCGCTGCCAGTCCGTATTCCGCGGCCGCCCGCCAGACACGCTCGAATGCGGCCGGGTCATTGCTCTTGCCGTGACGCAGAAAGAGGCCGCGGATGAAGTGCTGCAGCGCGTGGTGCGCCGCCGGGCCATGCGCGAGCACAGGCTCCCAGACAGCCTGACTCTCATTGTCAGGCGCGGCGAGCGACAAGGCCGCGAGTTTCAGTAGAATATCGTAGCCTAGGTTCTGGGTGGGCAGGTCGTACTCGCCGTACTCGTCGGTCTTGCCACACGCCTTCGCGCGCGAGGCGTCGTAGTTCCAGATGCGGAGAGCAAGACGCGTATCCAATTGCCGGTCGCCTGTTCCACCGCCGTCGATGAGCCAACCCAACACGACTTGGAGGACATCGCCGTCAAGGGAGACTCCCGGCCGCCGCTCGGGCTTTTGGCGCCACGTCCGGTCGCCGGACGCGTAGAGCCGCATCTCCCTCGCGAATCCCAGCCGGCCACGGCCGGCCGCGACCTGCTCGAAGTCGAGGCTGTCCGCGTTCGCATTCATGCCCCGCAGCGGGAAGCGCCGCAGCCGAGCGAGCCAGCCGCTCCAGGCGCGCTCCGCGCCTTCGCCGTCTCCGTGATGCGGTGCGAGGAGGATAATGCCGGACCACAGGACCCCGGCCTGCAGAAGTCGCCACCACGCCGTCCCCAGTTGCTCCCGGTTGGCGTAGGCGATGCCCACCACGGCCGCGGCGGCGCGCGTGTCCCCGCTCGTCAGCAGGCGAAGGACGGCGGTCTCCCGTTCAGGGCTGCGGTCACCCGCCAACCAGAGGTGCATCACGGCGTGCGCAGCGAACTTGAGCTCGTCGCGCATGATCCCCATGCGCCGATTGCGAATCTCCTCGCCCGTCGACGGGATCTCCGAGACCGCCGTGCGCACGACCGCAAGCGCACGGGTCTGCGCTTCTGGCGTCTTCGCCAACCACTCCGTGCCCAGCACGACCAATGTCGCTGCCGTTGCGATCCTGTACGTGGACTTGCCGAGTTCATCGTCCATCGTGGCGGCCTCGCAAGACTTGAGACAGCCGTAAAGATGCGCGGCCTCTTCGTCGGTGAGCGCCTGTCCGCTTCGAAGTCGCCGCTCGCAGCGCTCCGGCATGAGAAGGTACGTCAGCGACTGCGCCCTCTCGCTCTGCCACGACTGAACCTTGAGGCTCAGGTCGTCGGGGCATACAAAACCCTGCGTCTTCGCGCCGGTCTTGGAGTCCGTCGCGGATTGGTAGTTGGTGCGGTCCAGAGCGGCGTAGAACAGCTGGAACTCAAGCGCTTCCTTCGGGTCCTCGGGGAGCGTCCACGTCGGTATCAGCGCTTGAAGGTGCCGCGAAACGCCGTCGTCGGCCAACAGGAGCTTGACGACGACATCCAAGAACTTCTCCTGGCGATGCGGTGCGAGCGTCCAACTACGGGCGAAGTCGAACATCGCCTGGCCGCCCCGGAGCGAGCTCCATCCAACGAAGTTGTCGTTGATCTGCCCGACGCGGATGCTGTCCCAATAGAACAGGCTCGGAAACGTCAGCAGAGGCGCGAGCGAACCAGAGAGCAGCGACGGCTGGTACTTCGCCACGTTGAGGAGCACGCTAACGAGCGCTGCGGAGTTGCCTTCGCACAGCAGCCGCTCGACGGCGGCGGTGACGTCCTCGCCGGCGTTGAGCTTGACCGTAAGCCACCGCTCCAGCGCATCAAGCGCGCAGAAAAGGTTCCCGTTGCGCATGGAGTTGGACTGCGGCCAGTCGAACACCTGCCCCCAGCCAAGGAAGGTCTTCTTCGACCCATCCTCGAACTGGAGGGTGACGCCAGGCAGCGTTCCCTTGTGGCGCCGCATGACTTCCGCGCCCCAGCGCTCGGTCGAGAAGTTCACAAGCGCGATGAGCGCACCCAGGGCGACGTCGGGCGCGATTTGCAGGAACGGAAAGAACGGGCTCTTCCAGAAGGCGGTCGGGTAAGCGTCTTTCGTGTAGTCGAGCCCCAAGTCCATCTCGGAGCGGACCGCCCCGTACTCCCGTTCGGGCTGGTCCTCGATGATGAGGGCGAGCAGGACTTCCGCCGCCAACTCCGGCCGCGCATGCATCAACGGCTGGATACCAGTCCCCTTGAAGCAAACGGCGCGGAAGTCCCCATCGACCTTGCCGTCTGCCCCGAGCGGCCAGGGTGGCAAACGCTCTCTAGACGAGCTGATGGAGTGCGACATTTGCTGCCGCCGCTCATTCCGGGCCCTGTATTCCAGGTCGGTCTCCAAGCGCTTGGCGTGAGCCTCGGCTTGCGCCCGTCTCCCCTGGACTATTCGCCGCTTGACGTCCGCATCGACCTTGCGCCGCCCTGCCAGTTCCATGGCCCAATTGCCGACGTCGTCCGGGAGGTCCGCTGCACCAGCGAGAGGGGCCGTGTACAGATGGTACTCCTCCATCACGTACATGACGCCCAGCCTCTTCTTGGTCTGCACGGTTCGCGCCATGGCCAGCGCGATTTCCGTAATTTCCCGCCGGAATGGCGTCGGCGCGCCGTCGCTCATCTGGCGCGGCGTCTTCGTGAGCCAGGTCTCGATGACGTTGGCGAGAGCGGGCGAAACGAGCCCGCCCAGCCGGTCGCGCTGTGCAATGAGGAAGCGAAGAAGCGGGGGCCACCGTCCGATGACGGGCGAGCGATACTGGGCCTCCATGTAGAGCCCGACTGTCGAGTCCAGCGCAAGCGGGCCCCATGCCGAAACCGTCGCGATGTGGTGGAAGCGCAGGAGCAGCCGCGTGAAGACCTTGGCCTCGTTCGCGAGCAGCAACTCGACCCGGTCGTTCAGGAATCGCTCGGCTTCCGGATCCAAACACAGTGCATCAAGCAGGATGTCGCCAGCCAACGCGTTCTTCGCCGCCACAGCCGTATCGAAGGTCGTGTCCCATGCTGTTCCGACCTCAGCGGGCTGCCGCAGCAGGAACTGCCCGAGCATCCGTAGCGCGTTTGTCCAGAGCGGGTTCTCGGCGAGAGGGGTCCACTGTGGGGCGTCCGTCCAAACCTGCTTCAGGAATTGGAAGCGCGCCCAATCGGCGGCGAGGTCGTGTTCGAACTCGACCCTATTCGTCCGTTCGTTCTGCCGCAGCGGAAGTTCGGGCGGGCGATTCGTGAAGGTTGTGGTGTCGGTGGGATGCAGATCGGTCAGCGCGAAGCTGCGCTGGAATAATGCCTCCCGCCGCGCGAGATGCATCATCAGCGCCTGTACGTCGGCGCGGCCCTTCGTCCAGTACTTCCACAGCCTGTCCGCGATGGCGGTGTGCGACGCGAGACTGCGGGCACTCGAGCCCAGCGCAGCGCCGGCCGTGATGACCCACCCCAGGACCCGTAGGTTGGTCAGCGCCACGATGGTGTCGTCGTGGCCCGCTAGCCAGCCCAGCGCCGGTAACAGCAACAGCGCCCGTTTTACTTCGTCGCCGGTGACTTGCCCCAACTCGACGAGTTCAGCCTTTCGCCCATTGAGCAGCATCTCTTCGCCATCAGCCCAGGCTTGGGTCTGAGTGACGACGACGACTCGCCATGCTGCTTCGGTCTGACCACCAGTCGGCAGGATGGCCTGGAGCAATTGACAGATGACGACGAACTCGGTCGCTTCGATACGCTCGGCCGAGTCGATGACGAGCACGTTCGTTGGCTTGACGGTCGCGTTGAGGACACGCGACAACTCATGCCGGAGGGGCAGGGTTCCCCGCTGCGCCGCGCTCTGCGCCGTCTTCAATTCTCCCGGACCGAACCACACTTGGTTCCAGGATGGGAAATTGGCGTCGAGCACCGATTTCACGAGGGCCGACTTGCCGCAGCCCGACTCACCGAAGACCACGGTCACCGCATTCTTGGCGACAGCCGTCTGGAACGATGCTTTCTCCGCAGTCCGCGGGACGACATATCCCGACGGCAGCGCCGTCACTATCCGCGCCTTCTGGTCGGAGGTAATGTTGGAGAGCGTCTCCCAGTCGCGCTGGAAGTCCGGATGCTGGCGAAGTCCGAACCGGATCCGCAGATGGGACCAGAGGTCCTGAAGGGTAACGGTACCCTTCTGCAGTCGCGTTTCGGTCGCTACGTTGATGAGCTCCTTCCAGAGCGCTTCCGCTTCGCCAGGAGCGCCGGATTCCAGAAGGCGTCGGCATCGTGTGGTAGATTCGCTCTCGGTCTCGGAAAGAGCGAACTGCAAGTTCGACGGCAGCACGTGTAGTCGACGGATGAGCTCGATGGTCTCCCCGTCGCTCGCGCTTCCCCCTGGCTTCCGGACGCTGTCGAAGACGCGCGACTGCCGCGGGTTGCTCCGGATACGGCTTATTGCGAGCGCCGCGTCGGAGCCGCTGCACGCGTTCTTCACCTCCCGCCAAGTCGCGTCGAACGCTTGATGGGTGCCGAGGGTGACTAGTGCCAGCCCATCGGTCGCCCGGTTAAACGGCCCCTGCAGGTCGCGCCACTGCTCCCACGCCCGAGTCACGAAGTCAGCCGGCAACCCGGTGCCGCTGACCTGCTGGTTGCCCTTCGCCGAGATGGCGAGGCGTGGCTGCGAACCATTCGCTTCGCTGGTCAGCAGCAGGTCGTCGATCCGCCAACCAAGGGTCGAGACCTGCGCTTGAAGCTGGGTGCCGACGCCCCCCACGCCCGGCGTCTCCTCGCCAGAGAGAGCCTTCTCTAATTGCCACGCGGCGATCAGATCCTCGAACGCGAAGCCGGCACCGCTTGTCGATCGCAGAGTCGCGGGGGCACGTCCCCCGCTGAGGGATGATGCCTTTGGCTTCGATGTCTTCTTGGGTGGGGCCAATCAAGCCTCTGCTATTGGTTGCGTAAAAACTACCACGTTTGCAGCACATCAGCCCCGCAGCGGCCGCACCACAGGTGGAGGAACAGAAGGGGTAGAGCGTAGGACAAATGGACCCACTGATGCTGCGTGGGGCCGCGTGCGCGGGGCTTCCCGGGCGTCAGGGTGGAGGGCAGGCTGCCCGGGGAGTGGGGTGGCGACGGTACCCTCACGTGCCCAGCGGGCGAGTTGGAGCCCTTCGAGCCCGGCGCCGTCGTGCACTTCGACCCGGAAGCCTGCGGGTTGTGCAAGCTGCGCCCCAGTTGTACCCAGGCTGCGTCCGGCACCGGACGGTCGATCCGGCAACTACAGGAGCCCCCTTGGCCTTGTTGAAGGGACATCTGCTGAGCAAAGAGGAACAAATCGATCCTCTGCAACTCGAAGGGCGTCGATGTCCCCGTAAGAAATGGGGCCGAAGGCCTTTGTCTCCCGGTGGAGGCCTCCACCGACGTGCCACTTCTTCCCGCGTCCACTGACTACACGCACCGCGACTTCGACGCCCTGCGCGCGCGCCTCATGGCGCTCGTGAAGAGCGTCTTCGCCGACTGGAGCGACTTCGAAGTCGCCAGCTTCGGCAATTTCCTGCTGGAGATGTACGCCTTCGTCGGCGACGTCCTTAGCAACTACCAGGACAACCTCGCCCGCGAATCACGCCTCTCCACCGCCACCCAGCGTCGCAACGTCATCGCCCTGGCACGCATGCTGGGCTACCGGCTTCACGGTGCCCAGGCGGCCACGGCCGAGGTGGAGCTGCGCCTGGCCCAGCCTCCAGCAGCCCCCGTCACCTTCCTCGCAGGCGCCGTCGTCCGCACGCAGGAGGTGACGGAGGCCGTCCGCTTCCAGTTGCTGGCGCCCGCCACCATTCCGGCCGGCGCCAACCCGCCGCGCGTCCTCGCCGTGGCCGAGCACTCGAAGACGCACACCCAGCTCTTCGACGCCCGCGGCCTCGCCGACTTCGAGGCGCACCTGGACTTCGCGCCCTACCTCGACGGCTCCGCCCGCGTATCCACCGCCCAGGGCGCCTTCACCGAGGTCGACACCTTCCTCAACTCCCGCGCCTCCGACGCCCACTTCCTCGTCTCGGTGGATCAGGGAGACAGGGCTACCGTCCGCTTCGGCACCGGCACCAACGGGCTGCCGCCCGCTGGCACCGTGGCGGTGGTGTACAAGACGGGCGGCGGCGCGGCGGGCAACGTGGACGCAGGTCGCCTCGTCGTCGTCGAGGGCAGCTTCAGGGACGCCCACGGCCACGCGGTGCAGGTGTCCGTGCACAACCCCGCCCCCACCTCGGGTGGCGCGGACAGGCAGACGGTGGCCTCCGCGAAGCTGCTGGCCCCCGAGAGCCTCCGGGCCCTGACGCGCACCGTGTCTCGCGAGGACTTCGAAATCAACGCTCGGCGCCTGCCCGGCGTGGCGCGCGCCCTCATGCTGACGTCCAACGAGGACGCCTCCATTGGAGAGAATGCCGGCATCCTCTACGTGGTGCCCCAGGGCGGCGGAGTCCCCACGCCCGCGCTCAAGGCCCAGGTGCTGCGCCAGGTGACGGAAGTCTTCCCCTGCACCCTCACCTTCCAGGTGGCAGTCCAGGAGCCGGTGTACCGGCGCGTGGACATCTCCGCGCGCCTCTTCCTGCGCCAGGGCTCTTCGGCCCAGGACGTCTCCGCGCGCGTCCGCCAGGCGCTCGCCGCCTACTTCCGCGTCAGCGAGCCGGACGGCACGCCCAACCCGCGCATCGACTTCGGCTTCAACCTCAAGGACGCCCAGGGCTTCCCCGCCGGGGAAGTGGCCTGGTCGGACGTGTTCAACGTCATCCGCGATGTGCCGGGCGTCCGGAAGCTGGGCGACGCGCGAATGGACCTGGCACTTAACGGTCTGCCCGCGGATGTGAAGTTGACGGTGAGGGAGCTGCCGGTGCTGGGCAGCGTCACGCTCCAGGACGGCGACACCGGGGGACTGCTCTGACATGGCCCTCCTCAACCCCAACTTCGAGGACGCGGGCGCCTGGCCCGGCGAGGCAGCGCACTGGACGCTGACGGCAGTGACGCGCCTAGAGGTCCTCGCGGGCTTCGGTGTGCCGGAGGAGGCATGCGAGGACTTCGAGCGCTGGTACGTGTGGCGCGCCGCCCTCTCCGACGTCTCCGTGGCCCTCGCCTTCTTCTCCGGCCAGCGCGAGGGCTTCGAGGCCTTCTCCAGCGGCTGGGACAACGACGGATTCCTCTTCGACCTGCCGCCCGCGCAGCTCGTCCCGCACCTCTTCGAGGGGCAGGCCATCGAGACGTGGGGCCAAGGGCCCTTCCTCACGGCCTGGGCGGACGTCACCTCGGTGGCGGGCCTCTTCAGCGAGTCGCCGAGAGAGGACTTCGAGCAGCGCTGGCACACCAACGAGGCCTTCGCCTGGCGCTGGGAGGACGTGACGGCGCGCATGGCCCGCTTCAACACCACGCGGCCCACCGAGGACTTCGACACCGGGTGGCCCACGGCCACCACGCAGTGAGGACACCATGGCACTCGCAGACTGGACCTACCTCAACGGCGGACTGGACATCGCCACCGTGGACAGGGGCGTGACGGCGGGCATTGCCCGTCCCCCGGGCGGCGGCAACTTCCTCTTCGCCTTCAACTCCCTCACTGCCGCGCAGGGCGCAGTGGGTCTCTTCGCCAACCTCCCCGACTTCGCCCCCATGGCCAAGGGAGGCAGCATCCGCGGCTGCCTCCAGCGCGGGCCCGGCGGCGGCCCCACCGGCTTCTCCCCCTTCCTCTTCCTGTGCGGCCAGGGCACCTCCGTCAACGACTCCGCCTACCTCCTCGGCCTCTCCGACGACGAGCCGCACCGGGTGGTGCTGCGCAAGGGCGCGGTGGCCACGGGGCTTCCCGACGCGGACGGGCCCGGTGTCCTGTTGAAGTCCTCGGCCAACTTCACCCAGGGCACCTGGCTGCACCTGCGACTGGACGCCATCGTCAACGCCAACGGCGACGTCGTCCTCAAGGCCTTCCAGAACGACCTGGCCGCGCACCCACTCGGCACGCCTCCCGACTGGCAGCCGGTGCCGGGCATGGCCGACTTCATCGACGACGCCCTCGGCATCAACTCCGGCAGCCAGCCCCTCACCTCGGGCCGTGGCGGCTTCGGCTTCGCCGTGCGGGACGTCACCCGCCGGGCCTACTTCGACTCGCTCGAGCTGTCCCGGCAGGTGTGACGCCCATGGCCCTCACCGCCTTCACCAGCCGCCTCGGCCTGGGCCAGGGGCGCATCCGGCCCCAGCGGGGCACGCCCGCCTCGGGCGAGTACCTCTTCGTCCTCGGCGACGAGGAGCCTGGGCACCGCTTCGAGCTGGCCCCCGGGGACTTCGCCGAGGTGACGCAAGCCGTGGACGTCACCGGCGTGGACCTGGTCCGCGCCGCCTTGCGCCTCCGTGTGCCTTCAGCAGCCCCGGCGGGCCTGGCCTGGGAGGCGTCCCTCGTCGTCGACGACGTGAAGTACGCCCGCTGCCTCGGGCGCCCCGGCCGCGAGCGCCTCGTCGGGGACATGGCCGCCAACGTCTCGAAGCTCTCCGGCGTCCACACGGTAGGTGTCCGCCTGGAGCTCGTTTCCCCATGAGGTGTCGCCATGGCCACGGTTGAGCTGCCCACCCTCTACGTCGACACCGTCTCCCTCTTCGCCGAGACGCGCCGCCCCCTCCTCCTCAACCGCGCTCCGGGCCCAGGGGAGGAGGACGTCCCCGTCGACTCCGTGCTGGAGCTGGAGCTGGTGGACGTCGGCGTGGACGGCATCGCCCGGGCGTCCACCCGCGTCTGGGTGGGTGGAGTCCTCGCATTCGAGGGCGGCGCCAGCGCAGAGGTGACACCCGCCTTCGCGGGGCCTCTGGCGGAGGTGACGCAGACAGCGGACACGTTGCGCATGGTGCTGCACCCGGCGGTGCCGCTGGCCAGCCAGGCCTCCGTCTCCGTGCGCGTCGTCTCGGCCACGGCAGGCGGCGCGCACCTCCTCGACGAGACGTACACCTTCACTGCGGAGGACAGGACGGCCCCCCGTCTCGTGGGCGCCCAGGCCCTGGCGCCGAAGTCCGTGCGCCTCGCCTTCGACGAGTCCGTCCGGGTGCCGCCCTCGGCGCGCTTCACTTTCACGCCTCGCGGTGCGCCCGCAGTCCCAGTCGCTTCCCTAGATGCCGTGGCGGACGGCCCCCTCGTCCACCTCGTCCTCGACACGGAGCTGACGCCGGACGTGGTGTACGAAGTGCGCGTGGAGGGCGTGACGGACGCGCGCGGCAACCCAGTGCTGGCCCCCTACCACCGCGCCACCTTCTCGGGCTTCCGGCCGGCCAGGCCGCCCTCCCGGAGCTTCCAGCTCTGGGACATGCTGCCCCGCCACAACCGCCGCGACGATGTGACGGGCGACCTGCACCGCTTCATCTCCTGCCTCCAGGAGGTGACGGACTTGCTCCTCGCCGACTTGGACGCCTTCCCCGACGTCTTCGACCTGGAGCGCGCGCCGGAGTCCTTCCTGGATGCCATCCTCCAGGACTTGGGCAACCCCTTCGCCTTCGAGTTGGACGTCCTCGTCCGGCGCCGCCTGGCCGCCATCCTCGTAGACATGTACCAGCAGAAGGGCACCGCGGTGGGCCTGCGCAACGCCATCCGCTTCTTCCTCGGCATCGAGGTGCGGGCCATCTCCCCCTTCGCCTCGGACACCCTCGTGCTGGGTGAGTCCCAGCTGGGCGTGGACTGGGTGCTGGGACCCTCGGAGCGCTTCGCCCGCTACGCCTTCAACGTCGAGGTGGAGCGCCTCCTCTCGCCCGCGGAGCGCCAGCGCCTGCGCACCCTCGTCGAGTACCTCAAGCCCGCGCACACCCACTTCGTGGATCTGGTGGAGCCCCTGCCGCCCATTCTCCCGGAGCACTGGGAGCTGGGACTCAGCGAGCTGGGCGAGACGACGATGCTGCACTGACGTCCGCCCGGCATGTCCCCGATTTCTCGCGGCCTGCCTTTGCCTTCCTCTGGAGGGCACAGGCATGAGCAACAGGCTGGATTTTTTCTTCAGGCAGCGCGTGACGGAGGCCGAGTTGGATTTGGCCTTCGCACAGTCGGAGCAGGCGGACCGAAACCTCGCCTCTGACTTGGGCGTCCACGGCGTCATCTCCGGGGCGGTGCCCGCTCCGCATGCGCCCGTGCCCAACCTCTCCGTCGATTTGACGGCCCCGGGCCGCGCCTACGACAACCTCGGCCAGCGCATCTTCATCGGCACCGGGCAGACGGTGGACTGCGCGGTGGACGTCTCCGGCATCCCCACCGACGTCTCCACCTCGGGCAGCGAGCGGTGGGTGGGCATCTTCCTGCGCTTCACTCGCCTGATGTCCGAGCCGCGCACGGACGGCAACTCCCAGCAGGTGTACTTCCACCGCGACGAGTCCTTCGAGTTGGTGGTGCGCCAGGCGCCGGAGGGCCCCGTCGGCCTGGCGCCCAAGCCCGCCCTCCAGCCCGACGAGTTGCTGCTGTGTGACGTCCGGCGCCGCCCCGGGCAGACGCAGCTTCTCGCCGCGGACTTGGACACCTCTCGCCGGCAGGCCTTCATCTTCGCGAGGGGCACCTCGGTGGCCGTGGAGAGCGGCACCTGGGACGTCCTGAGCCCCAGCGCCCAGACGGTGCAGGCGACACTGGACGAGGTGGACGCCGAGCTGGCCGGCCACTTCTCCGGCGCCGCCCGGCGACACGGGGCCGGTGCCGTGGACTACGCGCCCCACGGCTTCATCACCTCCACCACCGTGCAGGAGGCCGTGGACGAAGTCGCGGACAAGCTCTCCTCGGCCGCCGCCGGAACACCGGGCGCCTCCCGCGTGGGCGCGGACGCGGTGCCCGGCATGCCCAACCTCCTGCCAGCAGGCACCGTGGACGCGCAGCTCTCCTCGCTGCTGGGCTTCCTCAACACCCACCAGGGCGCGGCCACCGGGGCCCACCACGCCAGCGCCATTGGCGCCACGCCGCGGACACGGGCAACCTCCTCACGGCAGGCACCGTCGAGGCGGCCCTCGCCGAAGCCCTCACTGCCTTCAGCGGCGGGCACTTCCGCGGCAACGAGGCGGCGGCGGGCCAGCACAAGGCCATCGTCCAGCCTGTCCTGGGCACCGGTCGCGTCCTTCTCTTCGACTCCCGAGGTGCCGGTAGCTCGGCCTGCAGGCTGCGCCTCTTCGCCGACAACGCCTCCGTGTGGTTCGTGTTGAATGCCGACTGGAATGGCAGCGCCTGGGCCCGGGACGACTCCGCCCTCTCCGCTGGCGGCTTCCGCCTCTCGCGCAATGAGGCCGAGTTCCTCCACGACAACAGCATGGCCGCCACCTTCACCACGTGGACGCGCACCTGGAGGTTGTCCATGGGCACTGCCTCCAACAATTCCGCCTTCGAGTTGACGGGCAGCGGCCTGCGCGAGGAGGGCCGCTTCGGCATGGAGTACTGCAACAGCGACACCGCTGCGCATGACCTGCTTCCTGGCGGCGGCTCCGTGACGTTTCGGAGTCGCTTTCCAACCGCGCCCTCCTCTCTCACCTTCACCCCCTACGCCACCAGCGGCAGCTTCGCCGGCAACCCCACCGTCATGGTGCCGGACCGGGACGGCTTCGCCTTCTACAGCCACCAAACCATCCCCGCGCTTGGGGCCACGTACTGGTTCGGCGCGTACATCGCCATCGCTTGAGGACTCCATGGCCCTCCTCGAAATCGCCGAGACGCACGTCCAGCAGCGCTGTGCGCGGTGTGACAGCAACAACCGCTCCGCACTCGACTCCCTGGAGGTAGGCGTCGCCCGCCGTGAGAACGTGGACGACGGCCTCATCCAACTTCCTCCGTGCGCTTCTTGCCGCTCCTCCGAGTTCCTCATTTGCGCGGCCGAAGGTGAGCCGGAGCATCCAGCGCCTGGCAGCTTCGGCCACCTGCACCGACTCCTCGTCGGCCATCTCCACGCAGAGCTCGTCCAGCGCGGGCGCCTCCACAGGGCACTCAAGCCGAAGGGTGGCAGCGCCCCACAGGTGGTGACGCATCCCCTGTCACAGGAGGCTCGCGAGCGCTGGTTCCCGCAGGGCCTCCGAATCGCGGTGCTCGCCGACGAGCAGCCCCGCGCCCATGAAGAGTCCAGTCAATAGGCATACACTGCCAGCAAAACAGCCCCCCACGCGCCGCGATGCCCCGGGACATCGCGAATCCCTCGTTCCTCGACTTGCTATGTCCCCAAGGCAGAGCGTGTATGCCTTCACGCGCTGCCCACTGCGCGCCAGGGAGACACGCATGTTTATCGGCACCGACACCACCTACCTCGGCAACGAAATCCCCGGTCTCCGGGGGCAGAGGGTCCGCATCTTCGCGGTGTTGCGCGGCAGCCTCCGCTCCGACGCCAATCCGGACGCGGACGACTACTACGTAAATGACAACGAGAAGCTGGCGCGCCTCGGGGGTGTCACGGCCGAGGACTGCATCGACGCGGCCCCCATTCACCCGGACGGAACCACCTCCTTCGTGCATCTCGACCCGCGCGCCATCGACCTGGAGTGCTTCGCGCATCTGCAAAAGCCCAGCGCACAATGACTTGTCATACACGCAAAACAGAGCACATATGCCTCACGCGCGCCACCCAAGGCGCACGAAAGGACTAAACAATGGCACCCCGCAAGCCCCGCCCCGCCAACGCCTCGAAGCCAGCCCAGGCGCCCGCAGAGACCCTCGAGCGCATTGCGCGCGAGGAAATGAGCATCGAAACACTAGAGAAGCGGTGGAGCGACAGCCTCGACTTCCACAACGTGTCGGTTTGGGGAGTGAAGGCTGCGCTCGAAGCGGCCTACCAAGCCGGCAAGCGCGACGCCAGTAACACCCCCACCAAGTAGCCCCCCCAACCACTACCGATGCCCCGCCCAGCGGGGCAGGCGCGCATGAGGGCCGCCGGGCCGCCCTCGTGAACGGCAGACGTGTACCCACGGCCCGGAAAGGAAAACACCACCATGCCTCGCAACGCCACACCGAAGACGAAGACGAAGACGCTGGAGTCGCTGAACCTGACGGAGCTGCGCGCCCGCTACCTTGAAGTGGTGGGCGAGGAGACGCGCAGCCCGAACAAGAAGTTCCTCATCCGCCGCATCGAGGAGTCCCTTGCCGCGAAGAAGCAGCGCAGCCCCTCCCGCCG
>SECN01000874.1 GCA_004173515.1 Myxococcaceae bacterium
GACGAGCTGGCTGATGGTCGGCACTGAAACCTCTTCTTCGATGGGAACCGCTTCCGGATACACGAAAGCGGAGCATATCTACCTACAGGCTACAGAAAGGCCCGCGAGTATAGGGAGGGCCCCCCGGGTGTCAAGCATGGCCTGCCCCTGGGCCAGGACCGGCCAGAGGACCCGGGTTGATTCCACCAGACACCCGAAAAACCTGGGACTGAGACAACGGCCGGACGCTCTACTCCGCGCAACCCTAGAAGTCGAGGACCATCACGATCGCATCCTCGCCCTCGTCCGCGTAGTAGTTCGGGCGGACGCCGACCGGCCGGAAGCCCAGCGAGCGGTAGAGGTTGAGCGCGGATTCGTTGCCCCGGCGGACCTCCAGGGTGGCCAGCGAGCAGCGGCGCCCCACGCCCCGGCGCAGCACCTCCTCCATCACCGTGCGCGCGACGCCCCGGCGACGGTGGACGGGGGCGGTGGCCACGTTGAGCACGTGGACCTCGTCGTGGACGATCCAGAAGATGGCCAGGCCCAGGAGCTCCACGCCGCCTTCGGGTCGGGGCTCCTCCACGAGGAGGATGGTGGACCAGTCGTGCTGGAGTTCGCGCCCGAGCAGTTCGTGGGACCACGGGTTCTTGAAGGACGCCTTCTCCAGCGCCATCACCGCCGGCATGTCCTCCACGGTCATCTGCCGGATGATGAAGCCCTGCCCCTTTTCGGGAGTCCCGTCCTCCCGCAGCCGTCTCATCGCCGTGCCTCCCGCGCGAAGGGCGCCACGCGCCGCACCTGCGCCGACTTGCGTACTTCCGCCAGGGCCTGGGCCGCCAACTCCCCGTAGCGCGCTCGCACCAGTTGCTCGCGGATGGCGGTGCGCGCCGCCTGATCGAAGTCCCCGGGGTAGACGTCCCGGTGTTCGTCGTAGTGGTGGCGCACCTCCGCTTCGCTCACCTGTGCCTTCAACCGGACCCGGCTGTCCAGGATTCGCTCCGCCCGGAGGCCGCGCGCCAACACCGCCGCCAGCGCCTCGCGGCTCACGTCGTGACGGGCGAGGAAGCGCCGCAGCCCCTCCTCCCCTCC
>SECN01000875.1 GCA_004173515.1 Myxococcaceae bacterium
CCGGACGGCAAGAACATCAACCACAAGTGCGGCGCGCTCCACCCGGAGGGCCTGGCCAAGGCGGTGGTGAAGCACGGCGCCCACCTGGGCGTGGCGCTGGACGGCGACGCGGACCGCCTCATCGTCGTGGATGAGAAGGGCAAGGTCGTGGATGGCGACGCCATCATGGCCATCTGCACCGGGGAACTCGTCGCTCGCAAGGAGCTGAAGAAGAAGACGCTCGTCGCCACGGTGATGAGCAACATCGGCCTGGAGCGCGCGGTGGCGCAGTGGGGCGTGAAGGTCGCGCGCACCCGCGTGGGCGACCGTCACGTCGTCGACGAGATGCGCCGCAACGGCTACAGCCTGGGCGGCGAGCAGAGCGGCCACCTCATCTTCCTCAACCACACCACCACCGGCGACGGCACGCTCGCGGCGCTCCAGTTGCTGGCGGTGATGTGCCGCCAGGGCAAGCCCCTGAGTGAGCTGGCCTCCATCTTCCAGCCGGTGCCCCAGACGCTGCTCAACGTGGTCGTCAAGCAGCGCCGGGAGCTGGGCGAGCTGCCCACGGTGATGAAGGCCATCAAGAACGTGGAGACGAAGCTGGGCAACGCCGGCCGCGTGCTGGTGCGCTTCTCCGGCACGGAGCCCAAGGCCCGCGTCCTCATCGAAGGCGAGGACGCGACGCGCAACGAGGCCTATGCCAAGGAGATCGTCGAGGCGATCTCCAAGGCGCTCAACGGTTAGTCATACGGTCTTCCGTCCCGCGGGCCTCGCAGGACGGTTGACTTCCGGACGCCGGCCACGAATAGAGGGGTCGGCGCGGGCCCGGGCCCCGGACAATCCCGCACCTCGCGCCAGGGTGAGGAGCGGTCGATGGGACAGCGACTGGGTGTCAACGTGGATCACGTGGCGACGCTGCGGCAGGCGCGGCGCACCGTGTATCCGGATCCGGTGACGGCGGCGGCGATGGCGGAGCTGCGCGACACGGTGCAGACGCTCCTCAATCTGGAGATGGCCGCCACCGCGGAGATGGTGAAGATCGCCTACGAGTACAAGCCGGACGTGGTGACGCTGGTGCCCGAGCGGCGCGAGGAGCTCACCACCGAGGGCGGCCTGGAGGTCGCGGGCCAGCGCGAAACCATCGCGAAGATCATCAAGAACCTGAAGGACGGGGAGATCGCCGTCTCGCTGTTCATCGATCCGGACCTGGACCAGGTGCGCGCGTCGCACAAGGTGAACGCGGACCGGGTGGAACTGCACACGGGGCGCTACTGCGAGGCGCGCAACGACAAGGAGCGCGCGCGGGAGCTGGCGCGCATCGTGGACGCGGCCAAGGCGAGCGCGAAGCTGGGCATGGGCGTGGCGGCGGGCCACGGGCTCAACTACGACAACGTGCAGGCCATCGCGCGCATCCAGGAGATCGACGAGCTCAACATCGGGCACGCCATCGTCGGGCGCGCGGTGCTGGTGGGCTTCGACCGCGCGGTGCGGGAGATGTTGGACCTGATGCGCAACCCGGGCTAGCCGCCATGTCCATCGTCGGCCTGGGGTTGGACCTCTGCTCCATCGAGCGCATCCAGCGCATCCTCGACGGTCCGCGCAAGGACGCGTTCCTCGCGCGCGTGTACACCGAGGGCGAGCGTGCCTACTGCGCGCCCCGCCACGACGCGGCCAGCGCCTTCGCGGCGAGGTTCGCGGCGAAGGAGGCGCTGGTGAAGGCGATGGGCGTGCCGCCCGGGGTGCACTGGAAGGACATGGAGGTGGTGCGCGAGGGCGGCCCGCCGCGCTTCGTGCTCTCCGGCGTGGCCCGTGAAGTGATGGAAGCGCGAGGGTGGGAGGCGATGCTGGC
>SECN01000876.1 GCA_004173515.1 Myxococcaceae bacterium
TGGTGTGGTGTCTGGCCCTGCTTGTCGCGGGCTGCGCTGGAGTCGAGACGCCCACCCGGCGCGGAGGCGTGCGCGAGTTCCGACAGAGCGCGTCCGTGCCGGGAGGAGCCAGCGAAAGACGAAGAATAGCGGGGCCGGAGCAGAAGTCTGGGAGGGAAGGGCCTGACGCCACGTCGAGCCGTCGCGCGGTCCTCGACGCCTTGAACGAAGTGAAGGGCTCCCTGGCCCGCATCACGAAGGAGCTGCCCCCGCTCACGGCGAACACGAGGGACTTGGGTGGGATCGACGGCGCCTTCACGCGCTATGCGGACCATGGCTCCAGCCAACTGCCCTGGCTCCATGGTGCGCTGGTGGATGCCACCTTGCTCGCGGAGGCCGCTGGGGCGGTTTCGGATGCGGACATGTCCCTGGGGCTCCTGCGGATGACGGGCCCCCGTCTCCAGGCCGCGATGTCTGGCGTCACGCTGCTCGCGACCTGGGTCGACTTCTTGCGCCTCGCGGAGGTCGTGCGCCAGGAGTGCCCCTACTACGGGACGGAGCGGTTGTTCTTGGACCTGGACCGGGTGCAGCGGCGGATGGAGCCCGCGATGAAGGCGCTCGCGTCGATGGAGCCAGGGCAGGTGGAGGCCACGGCGACGGCGATGCCCGAGTTGATGGGGCAACTCACGCGCGAATTCCAATCCATCCAGGACGGAGCGCGCGTGGCCATGGAGCGGGCCGGGCGGGTCATCGCGGCGGCGCAGTTGCTCGAAATGCTCACGCTGGTTTCCGCGCTGAAGGTGACGTTGCCCAGGCCCCCTCCCGCCGCGCCCGTCACGCTCGGCGTGGGACTCATGATGGGGTCGGGCGGGGTGATGATGGGCTCGCGGATTGTCGTTTCCGCCGAGTGGGTGGAGACGATGCGCCGGCTCGTGCAGGCAGGCGTCATCTCCGCGCCGGTGGTCAGCGCCGCGGTCCGTGTCCATGCGGGGCAGGCGATGATGGCGCAAGCCCACCGGGACCTGCCGAAGGGCGTGCGCGACGCGCTGGGAGACAGCCCCGAAGTGCGTGCCATGCATGAAACC
>SECN01000470.1 GCA_004173515.1 Myxococcaceae bacterium
TACGAGCCGTTGGCCAGCGGGCCCGGGAGCGCCTGGCTCCAGTTGCCGCCCGTCACCGTGATGGGGCCGTAGTTGGTGCCCTGGAACGTCACCGTCACCGTGGTCGCGTTCGCGGCCGTGCCCGTCACCGTCACGTTCGGGTTCGTCACCGTCGAGCCGTTGGCAGGCGCCGTGATGGCCACCGTCGGGCCCGCCACCGTGAAGGTGGTGGTCGCCGTGGTGCTCGTGTCACCCGCGGCGTTCCGGGAGACCGCCGTCACCGTGTACGTGCCGTTGGCCAGCGGGCCCGGGAGCGCCTGGCTCCAGGCGCCGCCGGTCACCGTGATGGGGCCGTAGTTGGTGCCCTGGAACGTCACCGTCACCGTGGTCGCGTTCGTGGCCGTGCCGGTCACCGTCACGTTCGGGTTCGTCACCGTGGAGCCGGTGGCCGGCGCGGTGATGACCACCGTCGGACCCGCCACGATGGTGAAGGTGTTGGTGTTGCTCTTGGGGCTCGCCTGGCCGTTGGTCTCCGCGTACGCGTACACGGAGTGGGCCACGACGGTGAGCTGGGCGGTGGGCGTGAAGGTCCAGTTGCCCGAGGCATCCGACGTCGTCCGGCCAATCTCGATGTTGTCCACGATGACGACGATGGTCGTGTTCGCCGGGCCCGTGCCGGTGAAGGCGGGCGTCCGGTTGGTCGTGGTGGAGCCGTTGGCCGGCGTGACGACGACCGGCGCCGCGGGCGTGGTCAGCGCGGACGTGAGCGTGTTGACGACGCCGACGCTGCCGACCGCCGCGCCGTACGTCGCACCGTCATAGATGGAGGTCGCGAGCGCCTGCGTGCCCGCCGGGCCACCCAGGGTCGCCGTGGCGGGAGTGGTCGGGCAGTTGAGGGTCGCGCCCTGGAGGAAGATGTTGCCGCCGCCGCCGCCGCCGCCCGTGCCGTGCTCGTCGGCGGAGCTGCTACCGCCGCTGCCGCCCTTCGCGGAGACGTTGCCGGTGTTGCAGCTCAGCGTGCCATTGAAGCGCAGCGACACCGTACCACCCGAACCGCCACCACCCGCGGCATCGTTCTGGGAGTTCACGCCCGCCGCGCCGTCCGCGCTGACGAGGCCTGCTCCCGCCAGTGAGCCTCCACGGACGAACACGATGCCGCCCGCGTTGCCGCCGCCGCCGCCCACGCCGTCATTGCCGTGACCCGAACCACCACCGCCGCCCAACAGCACGCGCGTCGTCGGGAGGAAGTTCATCTTCGCGCCGCCCAGGCCGCCCACCGCTCGTGCCGGAGCAGTGTCACCCGTCCACGTGCGACCACCCACGCCGCCCTGGCCACCGTTGCCGCCGCCGCCACCGCCGGAGTTGTGGCAGATGCCGCCACCGCCCGCGTTGAGGATGTTGCCCTTGCCCGTCGTGCCCGCAGGCACCGGAAACGCCTCGGGCAGCTTGTAGCGGGCGGGAACCATGCCCTCGCCCTTCATGGCGCCCCCCGGATACGCCTGATCGTCCTGCGTGCAGTTGTCGCCGTCCCCGTTGAAGTACTCGCCACCACGGAAGCCCGCGGCGTTGGCGGAGATGGTGCCGTTGTTGATGACGGCGCCCTGGGCCAGGAACACCACGATGCCGCCCAGGCTGTCCGTGTGGTCCACGTCGTTGGACCAGGCCTTCGCCACGATGCTGGCGCCCGCGTTCACGGTCACCGTCGTGTACTCAGGCACCCGGATGGCCTGCGCCGAGGTCCGGATCGTCGCCGCCGTGTTTCCACCCGTGAACTGCACCGTGAGGGGCGAACCGAAGGTGAGGCGGGTGGCCGTCAGCGCCGTCACGCGCGCGAACTGCCAGCGGCCGCCCGCTTCCGCCGAATAGTCGAACGGCCCCTGGTTGCCGGTGGCCGCCGTGCCCGAGTAGCCGGTGGTCTGGTAGACCATCACCAGGTCGCCCACCGCGAAGCCGGTCGTGGACGTCACCGTCACGAACGTCGCGCCCGCGTTCGCGGTCGCCGAAAGCCGCGTGTACGTGTTGACCACCGTGTTGGCCGCGTTGACGGTCAGCGCGCCATTGTGGCCGTTGCCCAGGCCGAAGGTGTCCGGTTCGGCCATCGCCGGCGGCGCCATGAACACGGCGCACAGCAGGGCCAGGAGGCCCGCGGCGGATCGGCGAACTCCCGGAAGGGGCGTCAGCAACCGCATCGTCTTTTGTGGAGTCATAAGGTCAGAGGCTCGCGGGAACAGCGGGATGGTTCCGAGGGCCCAAGCCCCCCTAGCAAGCCGGGCGCCATCCTCTGTCGGATTTTCATTCCCTCCAAATCCAGGTACTTGCGCGGCTTGCCCAGCGTCCTTACGAGCGGCGTCCGGAAGGTGGATCCAGATTCCAGAATCTGGAACGACCTCCCGCGTCGCCTCCTGACGCGTCAGCGTCCGCCGCTGACGCGTCCGGCCCCTACCCGGCACGTCCCCTGAAACGCGAAAGGGCCCCCCGAAGGGAGCCCTGACTCAGCGCATCACCCCACCGGGTGCGGCTAGAAGATCTCTTCCAGCCACTCGCGCATCCGGCCCTTCACCTTCTTGTAGACGTTGCTGTCCTCGCGGTTGCGGAACATGCGGCGGTCCATGTGACGGGCGCCGTAGACGACCAGGCCCACGCCCGTGGCGTACATGGGGCTCTTCACCACGTCCACCAGACCGCCGATGCCGCGCGGCATGCCCCGGCGCACCGGCAGGCCCAGCACCTCTTCGGCCAGCTCCGGCATGCCCGCGAGCAGCGTGGAGCCACCCGTGATGACGATGCCGGACGCGAGCAGGTCCTCGTAGCCGCACTTCTGGATCTCACGGTGGACGAGCTGGAAGATCTCCTCCACGCGCGGCTCCAGGATCTCCGAGAGGATCTGCCGACCCAGGACGCGCGGCTGACGGCCGCCCACGCTGGGGACCTCGATCGTCTCGTCCTTGTTGATCATGGACGCGAGCGCGCAGCCGTACTTCTGCTTGATGCGCTCGGCCTCGTGCGCGGGGGTGCGCAGCCCGATGGCGATGTCGCTCGTCAGGTTGTTGCCGCCCAGGGCAATCACCGCCGTGTGGACGATGGAGCCGCCGGAGAAGATGGCGATGTCCGTGGTGCCGCCGCCGATGTCGACGAGGCACACGCCCAGCTCCTTCTCGTCCTCGCTCAGCACCGCCTCCGCGGAGGCCAGCGGCTGGAGCACGATGTCGGAGACATTGAGCCCCGTGCGGTTCGCGCACTTGACGATGTTCTGCGCGCTGGAGACGGCGCCCGTGACGATGTGCACCTTGGCCTCCAGGCGCACGCCGGCCATGCCCAGGGGCTCCTTGATGCCGCCCTGGTCGTCGATGATCGATGCCCTGCGAGTTGAAGCCCTTGATGTGGCCGCCGGCGATCCCCGTGTACACGTGGGAGATCTCCGCCCCGGCCATCAACTCGGCTTCCTCCACGGCGCGCCGGATGGACGACACCGTGGCCTCGATGTTCACCACGACGCCCTTGCGCAATCCCTTCGACGGATGCGTGCCGATACCGATGATGTCGATGCCGCTATCGGTCAGCTCGCCGACGATGGCGCAGATCTTCGTCGTGCCGATGTCGAGGCCGACGATGATCTCCCCCGACTTCTGCTTCGCCATGAAACCTCCCAGGCCCCCTCACTCTCGTGAAGGAAGCATCCTCACTGCGTCGAGCCCCCGCTCCTCACGGAGTCGGACCCGCTCGAAAGCCTCACCGCCACCCAACCCGGTCGGGCACGGTTATCCAGGCGAATGATCTCGGCCGCAAGCCCCCTCGTGCTGAGCTCGCGACGAACGCGCGCCAGCCTCTGGAGCTTGACTTCCGTATCGCCCGCGCCGAGGCGCACCTCCTGCCCCGTCGCCGTCACCAGCGCAAGCCCGCTGTTCTCCAGGCGCACCTCGGACAACCGCTCGGATCGCCCCGGCAACAACCGCGCATAAGCACGGGTTACATCCAGAGCCTCGCGGAAGCGCGCGCGCACCGCGTCCGCGTCCGCGACGTACGCATCGCGCTCCAACCCCGTGACGAGCGGCAGGTCCAGCCCGTCCCCCGGGGTGACGCGCTTGAAGGGCTCGCCCTCCTCGTCCAGCACGTACAGGTCGCCCAGCACCGCCAGCGCCGCGGGCGCGTGCTCCGACACCTCCACCGACACCCCGCGCGGAAACCGCCGCGTCACCTCCACCGTGCGGACCCACGGGTGCTGCCCCATGGCCTTCGCCAGCGCCGCCGGCTCCAGCGACCACAGGTTCTGCCCCGCCGCCAGCCCCGACAGCTTCAGCAGCTCCGGGCGCGAGGCCCGCTCCAGCCCGGTGAACGTCACCGACTCCAGCGCGAAGCGCGGAGACACCTTCGCCCAGGCGCGCAGTTCGATGCCGCCCCACACCAGCGCCGCCGTCGCCACCGTCAACCCCAACGCCTTCGCCACCCGCGGCCCGTGCGAGCGCACGGCGCCCGTCACCGCGGTGTTGCGCGCTGCGGCATCCAGATGCCGGCGTTTCTTGTTCTTTCCGAAAGCCATGGGGAGGGATGCGCATGCTGCGTGCGGACACGGCTTGACGCCAGTTTTTGGCTACAGGCACGTCGCTGTAGCGGCCCGAAGGGACACGCCGGCCCGCCAAGGGGCCGGAACTCCAGGGGACACGTCCGCTCAGGCCTTGAGGGACGCGCCCCGGAGCAGCCGCTCACACAGCGCCGGGAAGTCGATGCCCCGCCCCGCCGCGATTTTCGGCAGCAGGCTGGAGGCCGTCATTCCGGGCAGCGTGTTGATTTCCAGCAGGTAGACGTCGCCAGCTTCCGTGACGATGACGTCCGAGCGGGAGCCGCCCGAACACCCCAGCGCCACGTGCGCGCCCAGGGACACCTCGTTGACGCGCGCGTAGAGCTCCGGCGGCAGGGGCGCGGGGAACAGGTACTGGGTGCCGCTGCCGGCCTTGTACTTGGCCTCGTAGTCGTAGAACTCGCGGGCGGCCTTCACCTCGATGACGCCCAGGGCCTCGTTGTCCAGCACGCCGCCCTGCACCTCGCGGCCCTTGATGAACTGCTCCACCAGCAGGGTGCCCGCGTGCTTCGAGGCGTCCTCGACGGCGGCCGCGTAGTCCTCGCGCGTCTTGCAGATGTGCACGCCCACGCTGCTGCCCTCGCGGCTGGGCTTCACCACCACCGGGAAGGGGAACGGCAGCCGGTCCGCCTCCGCCAGCGCGGCCTGGGCCGTGGGGAAGGCGCGGTAGGGGGGCGTGGGGATGCCGCGCGAGACGAAGATCTCCTTCGCGTACACCTTGTCCATGCCCACCGCGGAGGCCATCACGCCGCTGCCGGTGTAGGGGATGAACATGGCCTCCAAGAGGCCCTGGATGCAGCCGTCCTCGCCGAAGCGGCCGTGCAGCGCGAGCCACGCCACGTCCACCTTCTCCGCGATGAGGCGCGCGGGCAGGTCCTTGCCCACGTCGATGTCCACCACGTCGTAGCCCAGGCCCCGGAGGGCGCCGGCCACCGCGGCGCCGGTGCGCAGGGAGACCTCGCGCTCGGAGGAGAGGCCGCCGTACAGCACGCCCACGCGCTTGGCCTTCAACTCTTCCGGGGTGAAGCCACGGGAACCGAGGGTCATGGAAGGAACGCTCCGACGAACTTGACTTCGGGGTGCATGGAAACGCCCGAGGCTTCGAACACCCGCTGCTGCATCAGGGTGATGAGGCCCCGCACGTCGCGAGCGGCCGCGCCGCCCAGGTTGACGATCCAATTGGCGTGCAGCGTGGACACCTGCGCGCGTCCCAGGGTGTGCCCCTTCAGGCCGACAAGTTCAATCAGCCGCCCGGCGGCGTCGCCCGGCGGGTTGGTGAACACGCTGCCGAAGTTGGGCTGACTCAAGGGCTGCGTGCGCTTGCGGTATCCCAGGTCCGCGTCCATCGCCGCCTTGCTGGCCACGACATCACCCCTGGGAAGCACGAAGCGCACGCGGGTGACGATACCTCCAGGGGGTAGCGTGGCGTGACGGTAGGTGTGGGGCACCTGCGCTTTCGTCAACCACCCCACGCCGTCCGCCGTGGCGACCTCCACGGCCTCCACCACGCGGAAGCACTCGCCGTTCTTGGTGCCCGCGTTCATGGTCACCGCGCCGCCCAGGGTGCCGGGAATGCCCGCCAGGAACTCCGCGCCCACCAGCCCCTGCGCCCGCATCACGTTGACGAGCCGGGCGATGGCCGCGCCCGTCCCCAGCGTCACCCGCCCCTCGGCCGGGCCGACGTCGAGCGCTTCCGGGAACAAATCCGGGGGCAGCTTGAGGGTGATGCCGGGCACGCCGCCGTCGCCCACCAGCGTGTTGGCGCCGCCGCCCAGCACCGTGACGGGAATGCTCTCGGCGCGGGCCAGGCGCAGCAGGTCCACCAACGCGTCCATGGAGCGGGGACGCACCAGGGCCTCGGCCGGACCGCCCACGCGCACGCTGATGAGCGGCGCCAGGGGCTCGCCCGGCTTCACGTCCAGGCCCGGCAGCCGCGCCAGGCGCGCCGCGAGCGGTGTGACGACACCCGCCTCCATCCCCTACCCGCCCTTCGCCGCGCCCATCAGGTTCAGCAGGTCCGGGCCCACCTGGGTGATGTCGCCCGCGCCCAGCGTCAGCACCAGGTCGCCTTCGCGCACGCGCTCCTGGAGCGCCCTGGCCAGGTCCGCGCGCTTCTCCACGAACGTCACGTCGCGGTGCCCGTGCGCGCGGATGGCCTCCGCCAGCGCATCCCCGGTGGCGCCCGGAATGGGCTCCTCGCCCGCCGCGTACACGCTGGTGACGAAGAGCACGTCCGCGTCGTTGAACGACGTGGAGAACTCCTTCATCAGGTCATGCGTGCGCGTGTAGCGGTGCGGCTGGAAGGCGGCCACCACGCGGCGCCCGAAGGCCCGGCGCGCGCCCGACAGCGTGGCCATCACCTCCGTGGGGTGGTGCCCGTAGTCGTCCACCACGGTGATGCCGCCCACCTCGCCGCGCACGGTGAAGCGGCGCTGCACCCCGCCGAACTCGGCCAGCGCGCCGCGCACCGTCTCCAGCGGGATGTCCATCTCCTCCGCGATGGCCACCACGGCCAGGGCGTTGAAGGCGTTGTGCGCGCCCACCATGCGCACGCGGAACTCGCCCAGGTCCTCCTCGCGGCGGAACGCGCGGAAGGTCGTGGTGAAGCCGTCCAGCGTGATGCCCTCCAGCCGGTAGTCCGCCATGTGCGAGCTGCCGTAGGTGACGAAGCGCTTCTCGATGCGGGGCAGCAGCGCCTGGACGTTGGGGTTGTCCAGGCACAGCACGTTGAGGCCGTAGAAGGGAACCCGGTTGCAGAACTCCACGAAGGCGGACTGGAGCGTCTCCAGGTCGCCGTAGTGGTCCATGTGCTCCGGGTCGATGTTGGTGACCACCGCGATGGACGGGTGCAGCTTGAGGAAGCTGCCGTCGGACTCGTCGGCCTCCACCACCATCAACTCGCTCTTGCCCAGCTTGGCGTTGGAGTCGAGCACGTTCACCTTGCCACCCACCACCGCCGTCGGGTCCAGGCCCGCCGCGGACAGCACCGTGGCCACCATGGACGTCGTCGTCGTCTTGCCGTGGCTGCCAGCGACGGCGACCGCGTACTTCAGGCGCATCAGCTCCGCGAGCATCTCCGCGCGCGGGATGACGGGAATCTTGCGCTGGCGCGCCGCCACCACCTCCGGGTTGTCCTTGCGCACCGCGGAGGAGATGACCACCACGTCCGCGTGCACCAGGTTCGCCGCGCGGTGGCCCTCGTACAGCGTGGCGCCCAGCTTCGCGAGCCGGCGGGTGATGTCGCTCTCGCGCAGGTCGGAGCCGGACACGCGGTAGCCCAGGTTCAGCAGCACCTCCGCGATGCCGCTCATGCCGATGCCGCCCACGCCCACGAAGTGCACGTGCGCCGCGTGGCGCGTCTTGTAGAGGCTGCCGGGCTTGTTGCTGACGGACTTGCTCATGCCTTGCTCCCGGGTGCCTTCTTCGCGTCCTTCGGATCCTTGGGGCCCCGGTCGCGGCCCTGGGGGCCCCACGCCTGCGTCGTCAGGTCCACGCACACGTCCGCCAGCTCCTTCGCGGCCGCGGGCCGGCCCAGGATGCCGGCCTTCTTCGCCATCTGCTTGAGCTTCACCGGGTCCGTCATCAACCCGCGCAGCGTCTCCGCCAGCTTCTGGCCGGTGAGCTCCGACTCGCGGAACATCAGCGCCGCGCCCGCGTCCACCAGCGCCCGGGCGTTGACCTCCTGGTGGTTGTCCGTCGCGTGCGGGAAGGGCACCAGGATGCTGGCCTTCTTCAGGTCGCCCAGCGAATCCAGCGCGTCCAGCATGCGGTTGTTGAGGCCGCGCGCGCCCAGGCTGCCGCCGAACACCAGCACGGAGAACTTCTCGTGCGCCGCGCTGCTGCGCAGGTAGTTGTCCATCAGCTTGCGGCGGATGGGGTTGCCGATCATCTGCACCTTGTCCTCGGGGAAGAACGCCTTGGCTTCCTCGAAGGCGGTGAAGACGACCTTCACGATGCGGCCCAATATCTTGTTGGTGAGCCCGGGCAGCGCGTTCTGCTCCTGGATGGCGGTGGGAATCCCCATCATCCACGCGGCCAGCACCACCGGCCCGCTCGCGTAGCCGCCCACGCCCACCACCACGTCCGGCTTCTGGCGCGACAGGATGCGGAACGACGCGAGGAACGCCACACCCGGGCCTCCAGGCCGCGCTCGGTGCCCACGAAGACGACCTCGTTGGCATGGTGGCGCGTGGTGACCTCCTCCGCCAGCGCGATGCCCGGGAACAGGTGTCCCCCGGTGCCGCCCCCCGCGATGAGCACCTTCACGCCGTCACCTCCCGCAGGTCCGTCGTCCCCGCCCGCACCGGCCGCGAGGCCCCCTGCGTGTTCGCACTCAACGACAGCAGCACGCCCGCGGACCCCATCAGCACCACCAGCGACGTGCCGCCGTAGGACACGAACGGCAGCGTCAGGCCCTTCGTGGGCAGCAGGCCCATGGCCACGCACATGTTCACCGTGGCCTGGAACGCGATGATGGAGCTGATGCCCAGGCCCAGGTACGTGCCGAAGGTCTCCCCCGCCGCGAGGCTCGCACGGATGCCACGCCAGAGGACGATGCCGTACAGCGACACGAGCAGCCCCACGCCGATGAGGCCCAGTTCCTCGCCCAGGATGGAGAAGATGAAGTCCGTGTGCGCCTCCGGCAGGAAGAACAGCTTCTGCCGGCCGTCGCCCAGGCCCAGGCCGGTGATGCCGCCGGAGCCGATGGACATCAGCGACTCCGCCACCTGGTAGCCCACGTCATGCCGGTGGGCCCACGGATCCATGAACGCGAGGATGCGCTTCATGCGGTAGGGGCTGGTCGCGATGGCCACGAAGGCCAGGGGCAACGCGAGCAGCACCGACCCCACCAGGTAGCTGAGCTTGGTGCCCGCCGCGAACAGCAGCACGAAGAGCATGAACACCAGCAGCACGCTGCTGCCGAAGTCCGGCTGGAGCATGCACAGGAGCACCAGGATGCCGCACAGCGCCAGGTGCGGCAGGAAGCCGATGGAGAACGTGGCCACCTTCTCCCGCTTCTTCGCGAGCGAATAGGACAGGTACACGAGCCACGCGAACTTGGTGACCTCCGCCGGCTGGAGGCTGAAGCCCGGCAGGCGGATCCACCGCCGCGCGCCGCCCGCCGTGGTGCCGATGCCGGGGATGGCCACCAGCACCATCAGCACGATGGCCACCAGCAGCAGCGGGTACGCGAGCCGCGCCAGCCGCCGCCAGCCCAGCTTCATCATCACCGCCATGCCCACGACGCCCAGGCCCGCGGCCGCCAGCTGGCGCTTGAGGAAGTACAGGCTGTCGCCCAGCTTGTCCTGGGCGAGCACCGCGCTGGCCGAGTACGTCATCACCAGGCCCAGCGCGACGAGCGCCAGGACGGCGCACAGCAGGATGGGATCGAACCGCACGGGCGCGGTGGGAGGAGAGGTCTTCATGAAGGTCAGAGCGCTCCGACGAGGCGCTTGAACGTGTCGCCCCGGTCCTCGAAGTTCTTGAACTGGTCGTACGACGCGCACGCGGGCGACAGCAGCACCGTGTCTCCCTCCACCGCGAGCGAGCGCGCCTTGGCCACCGCCGAGTCCAGCGTGCCGCAGGCGTGCACCGGGGCCTCGTTGGCGTAGGCCCGCGCGAGCGCGTCCGCGTCCTGGCCAAGGGTCAGCACGCCCTTCACCTTCCCCTGCCCCGCCTCCACCATGGGCGCGTACGGCGCGCCCTTGCCCTTGCCCCCCGCGATGAGCCACACGCCGCCCGCGAAGGCCTTGAGCGCCACCAGCACCGAGTCCACGTTGGTGGCCTTGGAGTCGTTCACCCACTCCACGCCGTCCAGCACGCGCACGCTCTCCAGCCGGTGCGGCAGGCCCGGGTAGCCATCCAGCCCCGCCTGCACCGCGTCCGCGGAGATGCCCCCCAGCCGCGCGAGCAGCGTGGCCGCCATCGCGTTCTGGGCGTTGTGGGCCCCCCGGAGCGCACGGTTGCGCAGGACGAAGTCCTCGCCGGAGAACTCCAGTTGGAAGCCGCCATCGCGGGCCACCGCGAGCCCCGCGAGCTTCGGCGAACTCGCCGCCGGGCGGCCCGTGAGGCTGAAGCCGTACACGGGCACGCGCGCGGAGGTCGCCAGCTTCATCACCGCCGCGTCGTCCGCGTTCACCACGGCGAAGTCGCTGCCGGCCTGCTGGTTCATGAAGATGCGCGCCTTCGCCGCCCCGTACTCCCCCTGGTTCGCGTAGCGGTCCAGGTGGTCCGGCGTGAGGTTGAGGATGGCCGCGCCTTGGGGGCGCAGCGTGTGGATGCCCTCCAACTGGAAGCTGGACAGCTCCACCACCAGCGCGTCCCACTCGCCGGGAGCCATGGCGGCCTCCGCCAGCGGACGGCCCAGGTTGCCGCCCACGAAGGTGCGCTGCCCGCCCCGGGCGTACAGCTCACCGGTGAGCGCCGTGGTGGTGCTCTTGCCGTTGGTGCCGGTGATGCCCAGGAGCCGCGTGACGCCGGCCTGCTCCAGGACGCGCCCCGCGAGTTCAATCTCGCCCCACACGGGGACGCCCGACGTGCGCGCGGCCTCCAATTCCGGCAGCGACAGCGGCACGCCCGGGCTCACCACCACCAGGTCCTGGCGCGTGAGCAGTCCTTCGGGCGTGGCGCCGGTGACGAGCGTCACGCCCCTGGCGTGCAGCTCCTTCGCCACGTCCCCGAGCGCATCCTCGGAGCGGGCATCCAGCGCCGTCACCTTCGCTCCGTGCTGGAGCAGCAGGCGCAGCGCCGCGACGCCACTCTTGGCCAGCCCGAACACCGCGACCTTCCGACCGGACAGCGAAGCGTTCATGGGCGGGACCGACCCCTTTGGGACTAGCGCAGCTTCAGGGACAGCAGGGCGACGCCACCACAGAGGATGGCGACAATCCAGAAACGCACGATGATCTTCGGCTCGGCCATGCCCTTGAGCTCGAAGTGGTGGTGCACGGGCGCCATCTTGAACACACGGCGGCCGGTCATCTTGAACGACGCCACCTGGATCATCACGCTCAGCGCTTCCGCGAAGAAGATGCCGTGGATGATGGCGGAGACCACCTCGTTCTTGGAGAACACCGCCAGCGCCCCCAGCGCTCCACCCAGCGCGAGCGAGCCGATGTCGCCCATGAACACGGAGGCCGGGTAGGTGTTGAACCAGAGGAAGGAGATGCCCGCGCCCACGATGCTCGCGCAGAACACGGCCAGCTCCGCGCCGCCCGGCACCTG
>SECN01000877.1 GCA_004173515.1 Myxococcaceae bacterium
TCGAACAGCAGGCCGCGCGCACGCCGTCGGCCATCGCCCTGGAGATGGAGGGGCGAACGCTGACGTACGCGCAGCTCGACGCGCGGGCGAACCTGCTGGCGCACCGGCTGCGCGCGCAGGGCGTGGGACCGGAGGCGCTGGTGGGCGTCTTCCTGGAGCGCTCGCTCGACATGGTCGTGGGGCTGTACGGCATCCTCAAGGCGGGCGGGGCCTGGCTGCCCCTGGAGCCGGCGCTGCCGCCGGAGCGCCTGCGCCAGATGGTGGAGGACGCGCGTCCCCTGGTGACGCTCACGAGCCGGGCCCTTTCAGGGAAGATGCCCGAAGGCGCGGGCCTCGCGTGCGTGCTCGACGACGACGCGTGGGCGGCCGGGTTGGAGCCCTCCGCCTCCGCGCGGCCTCCGCCGGACGGCGCGGGGCTGGACCATCCCGCGTACTGCATCTTCACCTCGGGTTCGACGGGGCGGCCCAAGGGCGCGCTCGTCACCCATCGCGGCATCCACAACCGCATCGCCTGGATGCAGGATGCCTATGGGCTGGGGCCCGGGGACCGGGTGCTCCAGAAGACGCCCTTCAGCTTCGACGTGTCCGTCTGGGAGTTCTTCTGGCCGCTCGCGGTGGGGGCCCGGCTGGTGGTGGCGCGCCCTGGCGGTCACCAGGATCCCGCCTACCTCGTGCGGACCCTGGCCGCCGAGCGCATCACCACGGTGCACTTCGTGCCGTCCATGCTCCAGTTCTTCCTGGAGGCCCCGGGGCTGGAGTCGCTGGAGTCCCTCACGCGCGTCTTCTGCAGCGGTGAGGCGCTCCCGGGCGCCCTCCAGCGCCGCGCGTTCGAGCGACTGCCCCACGCCGCGCTCCACAACCTCTACGGCCCCACCGAGGCGTCCGTGGACGTGTCCCATTGGACGTGCCGGCCCGGGGACGCGCGGCCCACCGTGCCCATCGGGTTCCCCGTCTTCAACACGCGGATGCACGTGCTGGACGCGGACCTCAACCTGCTGCCCACGGGCGCGCTGGGGGAGCTGTACCTCGGCGGCGTGCAGTTGGGGCGCGGCTACCTGAACCG
>SECN01000878.1 GCA_004173515.1 Myxococcaceae bacterium
CCGTCGATGCCGCCGAGGTCGATGAAGGCGCCGTAGTCCGTGAGGTTCTTGACCACGCCCTTGAGGACCGCACCCTCCTTCAGGTTCTTGAGGGTCTCCTTCTTCATCTCCTCGCGCTGCTTCTCCAGCAGGACGCGACGAGACAGCACGATGTTGCCGCGCTTCTTGTTGAACTTGATGACCTTGAACTCGAACTCCTTGCCGATGTACTGGTCAAGGTTGCGCACCGGGCGGATGTCCACCTGGCTGCCGGGCAGGAACGCCTTCACGCCGATGTCGACGGAGAGGCCGCCCTTCACGCGTCCGACGATGGTGCCCTTGACGATCTCATCGCGCTCGCAAGCGGCGGAGATTTCGTCCCAGATGCGCATCTTGTCGGCCTTCTCCTTGGAGAGGACGACCATGCCGGTGTCGTTCTCACGGCTCTCCAGGAGGACCTCGACGGGGTCGCCGGCCTTGACCGTGACCTCACCGCGGGGATTGGTGAACTCGGAGATCGGGACCTGACCCTCGGACTTGTAGCCGATGTCGACAATCGCGAAATCCTTCGTCACCTGCACGACCGTGCCCTTGACGATTTCGCCTTCCTTCAGGATTCCGTCGCCGCCACGCTCCTTGAGCGAGGCCTCGAACATCGCCGCGAAGTCTTCGTCACCGCCGTCGATCTGCTGGTTCACGTTCTGCTGCATGAAGTGGAAGTCCTTGGAAACGGTACAACTGCCCCCTGTTTGAGAGGTGTTCGCAGCCGCCTGCGGGGAGCAACCGGAAGCTGCGGGTGTCCCTCCAATAGGGACCTGAGGCTTTGTGAAGCCGCGCACCCTAGACACCGGATATTCCGGGAGTCAAGCCGTGCCCAGCCTCATGTGATGATCCGTGGGGGAATCGGACCGGATCTGTCAATCCCGGTACCCAGCATGCCCGCCTGGACGCCCTTCCTAACACCGAACGCGATTTCCGGCAGCCGGAGGGGCTCTACTTTTATGAACGCCCGGCCGGGTCCGCACCCCTCCCACCTCCAGGGTCCCCTGGTAGTGCACGTCCAGGCCGCCCAAGAGGTGCAG
>SECN01000071.1 GCA_004173515.1 Myxococcaceae bacterium
GGCTCTTGATGATCTTCCCGGAGGGCGCCCGGGGCACCGCGAAGCTCTACACGGAGCGCTACTCGCTGGTGGACTTCGGCACGGGCTTCATCCGGCTGGCGCTCCAGACGCGCTCGCCCATCATCCCCTTCGCCTTCCTGGGCGGCGGCGCGGCCATCCCCACGGTGACCAACGCGTACGCGCTGGGGAAGCTCCTGGGCGTGCCGTACGTGCCGCTGACGCCGTACCTGCTGCCACTGCCGCTGCCGGTGGGGCTGGAGATCCATTACGGCGAACCCCTCGTCTTCGAAGGCACGGGCGACGAGGAGGACCACATCATCGAAGGGTATGTGAACCAGGTGAAGGACAGCATCGCGCGGCTCATCGAGGACCACCGCGCCGAGCGCAACCTGCGCCGCGCCCGGAGGCTGCTGCCATGAAGGTGTTGATCCCCGGCATCTCCGGCGGCATCGCGCGAAGGCTGGCCCTGCGCCTGCGCGACAGCGGGCATCAGGTCGCGGGCATCGACATCCGCCCGTGGCGCGACGGCCCCAAGGACATCGAGGTGCACCCGGTGGACGTGCGCAAGCGCGCCGCCGAGGACGTCTTCCGCCGCTGGAAGCCGGAGGCGGTGGTGCACATGGCCACGGTGACGGCCTTCACGGTGCAGGGCGGCGAGCGGGGCCGCATCAACCTGGACGGCACCAAGGCGGTGTTCGACCACTGCGCCGCGCACGGCGTGAAGCAGCTGCTCTTCGTGGGCCGGCACACGTTCTACGGGGCGGCGCCGGACTCGCCGCTGTACCACTCCGAGGACGAGCCGCCGCGCGCGCTGGAGGCCATCCCGGAGCTGGCGGACCTGGTGGCCGCGGACCTGTACGCGGCGACGGCGCTGTGGCGCCTGCCGGACATCACCACCGCGGTGCTGCGGCTGGTCTACACGCTGGGCACGCCGGGCACGGGCACGCTCGCGAACCTCATCCGAGGCAAGCGCGTGCCCATGGTGATGGGCTACGACCCGCTGTTCCACGTCATGCAGGAGGAGGACGTGGTGACGGCGCTCCAGCTCGCGCTGGAGAAGCGCGTGCGCGGCATCTTCAACGTCGCGGGCCCATCCCCCGTGCCGCTGTCGGTCATCATCAAGGGCACGGGCCGCACGCCGGTGCCGCTGCCCTCGCCGCTGATGTCGCTGCTGATGGGCCGGGCGGGCTTCCCCCGGCTATCGGTGGGCGCGACGGACCACTTCAAGGCCACCTACGACGAGGGCCGCCTGCTGCGGGCATACGCGGATTCGCTGCCGGTGACGTCCTCGGGGCTCGGCTGACATGGTGACTGAAAGCGTGAGCGTGGGTCCGGTGCAGGCCGCGGCGCCCGGGGTGCTGCGCCGGGTGGAGGCGGTGGTGTTCCTCACCGTGTTCCTGGACCTGGTGGGCTTCGGCATCGTCATCCCGATGCTGCCCTTCTACGTGCAGTCCATGGGGGGCTCGGCGCGCATCGTGGGCATCCTCCTGGGGTGCTTCTCCTTCACCCAGCTGTTGGCGACGCCGCTGCTCGGGCGCTATTCGGACCGGCACGGGCGGCGGGCGGTCATCCTGCTCAGCCTGCTGGCCAACGCGGTGGCCATGGTGCTGTTCGCGCTGGCCAGCTACGAGAAGATGCTCCCGCTGCTCTTCGCCTCGCGCATCCTCGCGGGGGCGACGTCGGGGAACATCGCCGCGTGTCAGGCGGCGATCGCGGACGTGACGACGAAGCAGACGCGCGCCAAGGCGATGGGCCGCATCGGCGCGGGCATCGGGTTGGGCATGGTGCTGGGGCCCACGCTGGGCGGGGTGTTCTCCGGCCTGGGGCCGTGGGTGCCGCCGCTGCTCGCCGGAGGCCTGGCGTTGGTGGGCTTCGTGGGCGCGCTGGTGGCCATGCCGGAGACGCATCCGCCCGAGGCGCGAGCGCAGGCGAAATCCCAGACGCGCTGGTCCGCGTTGCAGGACTCGCCCCGGCGCAAGGCGCTGGGCATGGTGCTGGGATTGTTCTTCGCGGTGTTCCTGTCCATGACCACGCTCCAGGTGGCGTTCGCGCTGGTGGTGCAGTCGCGGCTGGGCTGGGGCTCCAAGGAGGTGGGCTACACGTTCGCGGTGGTGGGCGGACTGGGGCTCATCATCCAGGGCGGGCTGATTGGGCCGCTGGCGCGCAAGGTGGGGGAGTTCCGGCTGCTCATCACCGGGGCGCTCATCCTGGCGGCGGGCATGACGGGGCTGGCGGTGTCGCAGCAGGCGCTGCCGATGATGGGCTCCGTGGTGCTGGTGGGCGTGGGGATGGGGTTCCTGCAGCCGCTGATTTCGAGCCTGGCCTCGCAGGTCGCCACGCAGTCGCAGCAGGGCGCCGTGCTGGGTCTGGCGCAGTCGTGCGGGGGCCTGGCGCGCACGGTAGGGCCGGTGGCGACCGGCTGGATGTATGCGTCATTGGGCACCCAGACCCCCTTCCTGACGGGCATGGTTTCCGCGCTCGTGGCGGCGGGGCTGGGGCTGCTTTTGAGTCGGGAATCGCTGGACGACAAGGCGCGGTAAAGCGTTTCCGGACCCACCCGGGTCAAACCCTTCCGCAAGTCCATACCTCCTTTGGGGGTCTTGTCAGCGCCCGACCTGGGAGAGCAGGCTTTGCACGCACAGGAGGTGGTGAAGCGATACCACTTCCGGGGGGCGGGCTTGCCATTGGCGGGAGATGTCGCGCTGCTGGATGTGTTGGACCGACAGGCCCGGCGCCGCAAGGAAGGCATCGCGACGCTGAGCGTGCTGGAAGGCCCGGCGGACGCCGCGAGCGCCCTCTGGGCCCGGTGGGCGGCCCGCCACGGCCTGGGGGTGGTGGAGGTCTCCGGTGAGGACCTGCACGCGGCGGCGCTGGGCTGGGCCCGGGCGCTGGCGGCGGGAAGGGACCTGGGGGCGGACGCTGAGGCGCTGGCGACGTTCAGCCTGACGGCCGCGAACCCCCGGCACCTGCCGGTGTTCACGGGCAAGACGGCGCACGAGCGGCGCGTGTTGCTGGACGCCTGCGCTCCGCCCGCGAGGCTCCCGGAGGCGACCTGGGCGCTGTGCCGGGCGCTCGTCATCGGGAGGGATGCGACGGCGCCCGGCGCGCTGCCGGACGCGGTGAGCGCGGCACTGGCGAAGAATGTGGGCGCGGGGCTGAGGGCCCTGCACGCGCTGGTGCCGCCCGGGAAATCGCCGGTGGTGCGGGTGCCGGCGGGGGTGGCGCCGTCGTTCCGGGGGCTCCAGGTGGCGGGGAGGCTGAGCAACGCGGTGCCCGCGCTCGCGGTGGCCTGCATGGTGACGGCGGAGGCGCTGGAGTCGCTCCTGGGCGGCGGGGAGTCGCCGCTGAAGGCGCTGGTGCGCGAGGGACTGCTGGAAGTGCCCGCCGCGTCGGGGGCCGAGGGGGCGGTGGAGACGCTCCGGAAGCTGGAGCGCGCGGGCGCGTCCGAGGCGCAGCGGATCAGCGCCGCGGAGGTGGCGCTGGAGGTGCTCACGGGCGCGGGCGAGCCGGCCGCGGACAAGTCCCGGAGCAAGGCGGAGGCGTACCTGCGCGACCGGCTGGAGGAGCACGCGAGGACGGCGGGCGTCTTCGAGCACAACGTCCGGCTGCACCCCGAGGACAAGCGTTCCTGGGAGGTGGACTTCCTGAGCCGCGAGCTGCGCCTCGCGGTGGAGGTCGACGGCTATTTCCACTTCCAGGATCCGGAGCGGTTCCGCCGCGACCGGCGCAAGGACCTGGACCTCCAGCGCGCGGGCTACTGGGTGTACCGGCTGCTCGCGACGGACGTGGAGCCGCGGCGAGTGGACCGAGCGGTTCGACGCGCTGCTGGAAGGGCTCCAGCAAGGAAGGTTGGTGGAGAAGCGCTCGCGCACGGCGCTGGCGCTGACAGGTCCGGGCCGTCAACGGGCGTTGAAGTTCTTGAGGGTGGATTCGCCCAAGGGGCTGACCTGGAAGCGGGTGAAGCAGCAGCACCTGCTGGCCAGGAGCCTGGGCCTGCCGAACACCAAGGCAGTGCTGGGGCGGCTGGCGAAGGCGGACGGCGTGCGGGCGGTGCTGCTCAAGCGCGCGCACAAGGTGGAAGGGCCGGAGACGCCGACGCTGGAGCAGGTGCGGGACCGGTTGTTGTGGCGACAGCTGGGCGTGGAGTCGGGAGAGAAGTTCTCCCTGCGCGCGGTGCAGGCGCACCTGCTGGGCCAGTTGCTCGAGCAGGAGGTCAGCGACCCGAAGCGCGGCGTGGAGCAACTGGCCGCGCGCACCGTGGGCGCGTCGCGGGTGGATGCGGAGGTGGTGCGGCTGGCGGCGTTCCGGGAGTGGGTGCTGGCGGAAGGGACGTCAGCGCAACCGAAGCCAAAGCATCCTGCCTCGACGAAGCCCGAGGTGCGCGCACAAGCAGCGGCCGAGGCACCCGCGCCGCGTTCCATGGACGCGGAGTCCTTCGCCAGGCGCGTGCTCGCGATTGCTCGCGAACTGCCCACAGGCCGGTTCGGGGACAACAAGGTCTTCATCTCCCACGTGTGGAGGGCCGTGCAACCGGAGTGGGCCGACCGGGAGGCTTTCGATGCGGCCCTCCTGGACGCCAATCGCAAGCGCCACCTTTCGCTGACGCGCGCGGACCTCGTCCAACACATGAACGCCACGGACGTCGCCGAGTCCGAAGTGCAGTCCTACGGCGCCACCTACCACTTCGTCGTCGTCTGACCCGTCCACCCCAGGAGCCAACCATGCCCACCGACGCCCGCCTCGCGGCCTTCCTGGCCGACGGTCCCGAGATCTTCAGCAGTGTCCAGCAGGGACAGACCCTCTGGAAGAGGGATCCCTTCGATGTCGAATCCCTCAACAAGCCCGCGCGAACGGCCTTCGAACGGCTGGTGACGCGAGCCTCCGGCAATCCCCGTCCGGACTCCGGCAAGTTGCTGCTGCTGCTCGGAGAATCTGGAAGCGGGAAGACGCACCTGGTGCGTGCCTTCCGCAACAGCGTCCATGGTCGCAAGGCGGGTTACGTCGGCTACATGCCGATGACGGTGGATGCCACGCACTACGACCGGCACATCCTGTCCTACGTCATCGACTCGCTGGACCAGCCCTATGACTCGGGCGTGGGAGAGGACTCCGGTCTCATGCGGCTCTCCGACGCGGTCATGGCCCGCTGCCTGAGTGCTTTCGCGCCGCTCATCCCGGAGGAGCGGATCCTGGATGACCACGAACTCCACGACATGATCCGCTCGGTCGCGGACGAACTGCACGCGGACGAAGCGTTCCGTCACGTCGACGTGCAGTTGCTGCGTGCGCTCATCTGCCTTCAGCGCCGTGAGGCCCGATTCCACCACCGGATCCTCCAGTGGCTTCGCTGTGAAGACCTCGCGGCCGCGGACCGCGCGTTGATTGGGGACCTGGTGCCGCGCACGGCCGACAACGACCCCATCCGGATGCTGACGCACCTGGGCTCGCTCATGGGCGTGATGGGGCAGGCCCTGGTCCTCTGCGTCGACCAGGTGGAGGACATCAGCGACTTCGAACAGAGCCCCGGGATGGACTCCTCCTTCCGCCGGGCGATGAACAGCCTCGCCGCGCTCGCGGGCAAGGTCCCCACGGCCGTCGTGGTGGTCTGCTGCCTGGAAGACTTCTGGATGAAGATGCGCAACGAGCTCAACCAGGCCATGCGGGACCGCATCGAACACGATCCCGAGCCGGTCGAACTGGAAGCCGTGGTGACCGCGCAGACGGCGAGGGATATCGCCGCGCGACGGCTCGGGGTCCTGTTCGCGCAATCTGGCATCGCCGTCGACCCCAGGGATCCGACCTATCCCATCCCCGCGAAGGGCTTCGAGTTGCTCAGTGGCCAGCGGACCCGGGACGTCCTCAATCAGTGCCGCCGTTACCGGGAGCGCGCCATCCAGGAGGGGAAGCTCCCCAAGGAGTTTCCGCTGCCCACGCCCGGCAAGGGCGGTGGGACGCGCGTGACGCCGTCCGCGATCAGTCCCCTCCAGAAGACGGATCAGGCGTGGATCGACTTCCGGGCGAAGTTCAAGGGCGCCATCCCCGAGGACGACTCGGACATCGCCGCGCTGCTGGCCTGGGCCATCGAGATGGGCGGAGACGAGCTCGGGGGCTCCACCCGCTTCAAGGTCCAGCCGCTCGATGAAGAATCCCTGAACGTCACGCTCCAGCCCGGCAATACCCAGATGTACCTGGCCCTCTGCAATCGCGCGCCCCAGGGCGGCGGGTTGGGACGGCAGATGGCGACAGCCCTGAAGGCGGCCGCCGGAAAACTGACCGTCCTGGTTCGCACCACGGACTTCCCGGGGTCGCTGGGCACCACGGTCGCGGAGCAGACCAAGGTCCTGTTGAAGAAGGGCGGCCGTCGCGCGGTGCTCGGCAACAGCGACCTGCGAGAACTGGTCGCGTTGCAGTCCTTCCAGAAGGAGCACCCGGCACCCGCGTTCATCGAGTGGAGCCGGTCCACGCACCCCATCACGCGACTGAAGGCGATCTCGGACGTGCTCGCGCTGGAGAAGAGCCCTCCCCCTCCGGAACCCACGCGGGAGCACTCGGAGGAGACCGGCTCCTCCTCCGCGAAGGGAAGCCTCACGTCGAACGCCGCGAAGCCAGTCCAGGGGGAGCGCCGCGGAGCGCATTTTGAAAGTGCGAGACGCGTGGACACCCATTCCGATGAGGGCCCTGGCGAAGTGGGGGAGTTCGAGGAATTCGAAGAGGGATCACGAACGGAGACAGGATTGGACGAGCATCAGCCCACGGACAGCAGGCCACTGTCGGTGGTCAGCAAACCTGCTCGCGTGAAGACTCCCATAGAGACTCCTCAGCTGAAGGTTCACCAGTCCAAGCCCGCGAACGACGCGAAGCCGGGCGCGATGCGGATTGGCACATCCGAAAGTGTCATCACGTCCCAGACCGTCTTCGTCCATCCGGATGAGTTGACGAAGCACAGCGCGTTCCTCGGTGGCTCTGGCAGCGGCAAGACGACGCTCGCCTTGAACCTCATCGAGCAACTGCTCCTGCAAGGCATCCCTGCGCTGCTCGTGGACCGCAAAGGAGACCTCGCCGCGTATGCACGCGACGAAGCCTGGGAGGAAGAGCTGAAGGACCCCGCCCTCGCGGAGCGACGCCGCCTTCTGCGTGAGCGGGTGGACGTGGCGCTCTACACCCCGGGACGCTCCGATGGACGGCCTCTTGCCATCCCACTGGTTCCGCGCGGACTGGAAGAGCTGCCTCCTGAAGAGCGCGATCAGAGCGTGCAGCAGGCGGCGGAAGCCATCTCGAGCATGCTCGAGTACCGCAACAGCCCGAGGGACCGGGCCGCGAAGGCGCTGCTGGCCCAGGCATTGCGACTCCTGGTGGAGCGGCCCCTTGGGCAGGAGCTGACGCTTGACCTGCTCCAGAAGTTCATCGCGTCCCAGGACATCACGCTCGTCCAGGAAGTGAGCGGGCTGGACCTCAAGGTGTTCCCCAAGCTCGCGCAGGATCTGGCGACGCTGCGGCTCAACGCCCGCAACCTCCTGTCCAGTCAGGGGGAGAAGCTGGACATGGAGGAACTGCTGGGCCGGGGAAGCGCGAAGGTGCCCGGCCGAACGCGCCTGAGCATCATCAGCACCAAGTTCCTGGGTGGGACGCAGGGCTCTCTCTTCTGGGTGTCCCAGTTGCTCGTGGAAGCCAATCGCTGGGCAAGCCAGCACCCCTCGTCCCGGCTCCAGGCGGTCCTCCTGTTCGACGAGGCGGACCTGTACCTCCCGGCGATGAGCATGCCCGCCACCAAGCAGCCCATGGAGAACCTGCTCAAGCGCGCCCGTTCGGCGGGGATCGGGGTGATGCTCGCGACGCAGAGCCCGGGCGACCTGGACTACAAGTGCCGGGACAACGTGCGCACCTGGTGCGTCGGTCGGGTGAAGGAAGACACGGCGATCCGCAAGCTCCGGCCCATGTTCGCGGATGCACGTGTCGATGCGTCCGCGAAGCTCCCCGCCCAGAAGCAGGGACAGTTCCACGTCCTGCGCGACGGACAGGTGGAACAACTCAAGGCGGACCGGAACATCATCAAGACGGATCAGCTTTCCGAAGATGAAATCCTCCAGCTCGCGCACCGCTCACGCGAGCAAGAGCACTGAAGCGAGCCATCCCTTCCTCTGGAGGTTCTCTCACCCCGCCCGGGCGCTATGCGAAGAAGTGCTTCCAGGAGTCCGGGCGGAAGCGAAGACCCACCTGTTCCCGGGCTACGGAGGGAATGAAGAGGTGGTCCTCCAGCGGATGCAAACCTTTCGAAACAGCGCAGCGGACCAATGCGAGCCCCTCGACGGAGACGTACCCTTCGGTCGCGAGCACCTCTTCGGCCACCGACTCCTTCTCTCGAAGCCTGCGGAATCGAGCCTCCCGAGACTCCATCAACCGCGAGAGGGCCTCATCGAACCGGTCCGCATCCGCCGACAAAAGGGCCTGGCATACCGCGAGGCGCAAGTCCTCGGAGCCTTCGAGGACCTCTTCGTAACGCTCGAGCAGGACCTTTCCCTCACGCACGTCCAGTCCCAGGAAGAAATGATCCATGAGAAAGCGGACGAACAGGAAGTCCTCTTCGTATTCTCGGGTCCTGTCACAAACCCGGGGTGAAAGACGCGCGAGTTCCTGTGCGGCCTCCGTGTCTCCACACGCCACCGCGTCGAAGAACGGCTCTACCCGACTGGTCAGTGCCTGTTCCTCGGGCGAGGAGTTGGCGAAGTGCACGAAAGCGCGCGCGCTCGCATGCAGGCACTCTTGCAAGCGCGTCGGAGTGCCAGACATCAGCAGCGAGCCGATCCCCGCGATGCGAAAGTTCTGACAGAAGCGGAGGGCCTCCTTGAGGCCACCCCTTCCGGAGATGAAGGCCGGAAGCTGTTCCTCATTTTCGCCCAGCGCATTGTCAATGAAGACAGACAGGAACTTGGATGCCAAGGAAGCCACCTTTCCAGGCAACGGGTTCAGGGCTTCGCCGCGACGACCGCCAGCTCTCGCAGCACCACATTGGTGAAGCCCCGCGCCTGGAATGCCCGCGCCAAAGGCTCGTTCACCACGTAGAGCTGCAGGTCCTGCTGGAGTCGAAAGAGGGCAGGAGCCTCGCGCAGCTTCTCCGGGTCCAACACCAGCTTGCGGATGCTGACGATGGCCCCACTGCGGTGGTATTTGATGTCACTGGCCTTCGTATCCACACCGTCGATCCCCCCGAGCGGATTGACGAAGAAGTAGTCCTGACTGCGAACACGGCCTCGCGGGTCCAGAAGGGTGAAGGGAAGGCACTCGAGAGCGGCCTTCGGACAGTGCTCGGCGATGACGTCCTTCATCTCGCCGGAGACGACGAGGTAGTTGAAGTTGTTCCCCAGCACCGAGGAGAGCTGGATGCCGGGGCGATCCTCACTCGACTGGAGTTTCACGTCCGCGGGGTAGGAGTCGCCCAGGGGGTCGCCGGCGGCCAGGCAATAGCCGTCCAATCCCATCACCTCAGGCTCCTGGTCCAGGAACAACAGGTCGCCGTTGTTGAGGTCGCCCAGGGTCTCCAGTTCGAAGAATCTCATGGCATCCCATTGAGGAGGGTATCCAGCGTCCCCGTATATCCTGGAGTGCTCACCTCGCGGTCCTCTTTTGTCTGGCGGGCGGTGATCTGCGCGTAGATTTCCTCGGACAGCGACTCAAGCTGCTCCTTGGCCAGCTCATGAGCCAGTTTCGTGTGCTCTTTGTCCTTGCGGACGTACTTCCGGAGCTCGCCTTCATAGGAGCGCATGATCTTGTCCAGCCGCTTTGCCACGTAGTCACTGTATGAGCGGTGATCCCGGTACAGGAAGGTGATGAGGTGGCGCGGAAGGTTCAGGGCCCCAGCCACCTTCCTGTCCATGGGCAGGATGACCATGTTGAGCTTGTGATTCAGATTGTAGCCGGCCCTGGCCAGCCCCCTTCGGACGATGAGCGTGGCGTTCGGGAACTTCGACTCAAGCTTGTTGGCGGCACCCCGAAGCTGGCTGTTCGTGACGACGTGGTGGCCGTTGTGGATGTACGGCGTCCGGTAATCCCACTTGAAGTTCTTGGCGGTCACCGACTCGGAGACATCCCAGTCTCCTTGCTGGGGCGCTTTGAGCAGGAACCGGTACCCTTCGGGGAAGATGGGGTAGAAGGTGCTGCTCTTGCTGGTGTGGTCCCGCTTCGCATCCGTGCGGATGCCCTTGCCCCGGGCAAGCTTCTTGTAAGCAGGCCAATTGTAGAGGTGGGCATCCTCAAGGGCATGCTTGAAGGCCTGCCAGCGGTGCGAGCAGGTCATGGGATCCCATGCGGCGACATGGCGATTGAGGCAGCGCCCGCCTTCGGTCGTGTTCTTGACGCTGACATGAATCCCATGCGCGACGTCCTCTTCATGCTGCTGAGCGGATGGATCCGACACGGTTCACCCTTTCATGGAGAGGCACATCGCTCCGACGTGCCCACGTTCCGAGCTGGAGACCACCAGGATCTGCGCACCTCTCGCATACCCTCGCGCGAGCGCCCTGGCGGCCACACACACGCCGCCAGCACCACTGGCCGCTCCTGTATCGCCCAAGGAGAGGGCGGGAAGCATCAAATGGAGCCCCGCCGCCAACCTCGACTCCAGCCGGAGTCGGGCGTAGCCCCATTCGTTCGCCCGCCAGTTCTCACCGTTCAGGTCTGAAACGATGCTGCCCGCGAAAGGCACTTCGAGCGCCGCTCCCACCAGGGTTTCCTCCAGGGCCTCCGCCAGCGCGACGCCAGTATTGGGCTTCCGGCTGAAGAGGTGGTGCTGCTCAATCCGGACCGCCGCGCTGGCGATGGGGAAACACATCGCGGGCTTCCTTCGCCGGGCACTCGCGGCAGCCTCCAGAAGGAAGCAGGCTCCCGCCTCGCCCGGCATCAGGCCCACTGGATTCTCAGGTGTTTTGAGCCGCCGGGCCCCCGCGAGCCACTCCAGCGTCAGCGGGTCACAATAGGAATCGGCCGCGATGACGAGTACGCGGTCCAGACCTCTCGCCTGCAGCCAACGACTGGCTTCCTGGATGGACTGAATAGCCCCTGTGGATCCCAGACAGAGGATGTCGACATTGCGCTCCTCGATGGGGAGATGGAGCGCCCCGAGCAGTGGCTGGAGGTAGGCCAACCGCACCGGTTCCGTCGACGCGGACGCATCGTTCGCATCACCGCCGAAGCGATCATCGAGGAGATGGGGCACGACAACCCGCAGCCCCGTCGCACGCCAGAAGGCTGCGTGGGTGGCGTCCGGAAGCGCACCCTGGTGGAGCAGGTCGGCCACACAAGCACGGGCAAGCCGCAGCCAGCGTCCGATGATGGTGAACCCCTCGGTCAGGCCTCGCACGGGATGGCCGGTGATGGGCTCCAGGTCCTGAGAGGCTTCGTCAAGCACCTCGAAATAGGTGAGCGGCTGGGCACGGACGATTCCTGCACGGATGGCCGCACAAGCTGTCACGACATCCCCCCCTACTGATGAGACCATCCCCAGGCTGGTGATGACGACGTCCAACGCGACCTTCCTTCATCCTGACAAGTCGGATTGTGGTGTGGGCGTGCACCGGAATCGTGTCCATGGGCCCTGACTCTTCGCGATGCCCTCGCACGATGCAAGGTGGTTGAAGGTGGCCACAGCGGGATGAGGGTAACCCTCCCCGTGTCGGCAAGATTCACGCATGGTGAGCGTTCGCCCCGCCGCCGCGCTATCATGCGCCCTGGAGGAAGTGGCCATGCCCGTCAATACCGGTGTGAACAAGATGTCTGTCGTCACCAAGGACAGCGGCGGTGTCACCATGGCCTTTCCGGACGTCTGCAAGACGCCCAGCCCCGCCGGGCCCGTGCCCATTCCCTACCCCAACGTGGCGCAGTCCTCCGACACCGACAAGGGCACCAAGAAGGTGTCCGTCGCTGGCAATCCGGTGTGCGTGAAGGACTCCAACTTCAAGACGAGCACCGGCGACGAGGCGGGCACTGCTGGCGGTGGCGTGGCGTCCAACAAGACCAAGGGCAAGGCTGAGTTCGTCAACTACTCCTTCGACGTGAAGTTCGAAGGCAAGAACGTGGCGCGCGCCTTCGACCTGATGCTGCACAACGACAAGAACACGCCCCCCTTCCCTGTCATGCAAGGGCCTGTCATGGCCATGGGCGGCAGCGAGGAGAAACCCAAGTGCCTCGTCTGTGATCACGACGTCTAGGCGCCGGCACCTCTGGATCCCCACCATGAGCGCCCCTTCCGACAAGAAGTCCCCCGCGCCAGCGATGGAACCGCCCACGCCCATCCTCGGCAGCCGGGGCGGCCACCTCGCGGGGCTCGATGCCTCCGGCGCCGTCCTCGTCGACTTCCCGGGCAACACCGCGGGCCCCGTGCGCGCTCGGCTCGCCGTGGCCGTGGAGGCCCCGGCGCTCCGGGAGGCCGTCGCCCGGCAGCAGAAGGTCGTCCTCCTCTTCGAGAATGGCGACCCGGGACTGCCCTTCATCATGGGCCTCATCCAGGAGCCCAGCGCGACACCGCTGCTGGACGCCCTGCTCCAGGGCCCCGCCACCTCCGAAACGCCCCGGACACCCACCGAGACCCATGTGGACGGCAAACGCGTGGTCATCGAAGGCCAGGACGAAATCGTCCTCAAGTGTGGCGAGGCCAGCATCACCCTGCGCCGCAACGGGAAGGTCATCGTGAAGGGCACGTACCTGGAGTCCCGTGCCACCGGAACCCACCGCATCAAGGGTGGCTCCGTGGAGATCAACTAGAACCATGACCACCCCCACGGGAGCCCCCCTGAACTGGGACATCCACGAGACGCACCTCGAGGAGGCGGCGTTCCGGTGGAGCCAGTGGGAGAAGGCACTCGACGCCCCCGACTTCACGCTGGAGGAGGTCGCGGAGCTGGAGGAGCCCGTCGCCGCGCATGTCGACGGACTGGTGCTGGGCGGAGAGCCTGTCGCGACGCGCCTCCTCGTCCCGGCGCTGACCGAGGAGGAGCCGGAGCGCATCGTCGCGGCGGCCCTGGCGCTGCTCGGCGCGGAAGCGGACTACGGCCCCGCGCGGGTGCTCGGCGCGCTGTCCTCGGCCGAGCCTCCCGCGCTCGCGGCCCTCCAACGCGCGTTGGAGCTGTCCCCTTCCACGGGCATTCTCCAGGCCCTGCCGTCGCTCCTGAGGAAGGACGCCGTCCCGGAGCTGCTGGCCCTGGTGCTCGACACGCTGGGAGCCCATGGGCTGGCCACGGCCACGCTGTGCACGCCGTTGCTCAACCATCCGGAGCCCGCGGTCGCCGCCGCGGCACTTCGCGCGGTCAGCCAGGCCCGGCTGCCCCTGGAGCCTGCGTTGCTCCAGCGCGCACTGGACTCCAGCGCTCCCATGCTGCGGGACGCCGCCATCCTCGCGGGGCTGATGGGCGGCCACCGCGCCGCCTGGGCGACGTGCCAGGCGGTGGTCAGCGCACGCGCGCCCGGCGGCCGGCTGCCCCTGCTGCTGCTGGGCATGAGCGGGGAGGAGCGGGACGTGAAGACGCTGTTGGAGCAGCTCTCCGATAAGAAACTCCGGCCCGACGTGCTGTGGGCGCTCGGGTTCTCCGGCCGCGTCGCCGCCGCCGATGCCTGCGTGGAGTTGCTGCGGCACCCGCCCGTCGCGGCGCTCGCGGGCGAAGCGTTCAGCGCCATCACCGGGTTGGGCATCGCGGAGCGGTACGCCATCGCTCGCGAGGAAGAGGATGCGGCCCTGCCTCCCCTGGAGGATGAGGACCTCGACGCGGACCTGACGTCCAAACCCGAGGACGCACTGCCGCTGCCCCAACCCCAGGCCATCTCGGAGTGGTGGAGCGAGGCGCGCCAGCGGCTGGACGTGAAACAGCGCTACCTCGCGGGGCAGCCCTTCACGCCGCAGGCCCTGATGGAGGCGCTCCTCACCGCGCCCATGCGGCGGCGCCATGCCCTGGCCCTGGAGCTGGCGCTGCGCAGCCGGGGCGCGCTCCAGGTGCCGACCCGCGCGTTCGCGACGCACCAGCTCGTCGCGCTGAGAGCGGCCCGTGCGGCACCGGGGGCGTTGCTCAGCCGGCCGTTCGCCGAGACCTTCCGGGGCTGAAGCCAGGCCCGCCTCCGTCGACCCGTGAGGACGCAGGCGTCACTCCGCACCCGATTCGCCGACGAAGCTGAAGCTGGAACTCCACGAGCGGGGCCCGCGCGTCCTCACGGAAGCGGATTCACCCCCGCCGCAGCGTGATGACCGCCAGTTCCGCGGGAGCGCCCAGCCGCACGGGCGGACCGGTGGTGCCGGCGCCCCGATTCACATACAGCCAGGAGCGCCCCTCCCGATACAGCCCGGCGGTCCACCGCGTGAGGAACCGCGCCAGCGACAGGCGACGCACGCCCGGGACTCCCAACTGCCCGCCGTGGGTGTGCCCCGAGAGCGTCAGCTCCACGCCGCGCGACCGGGCCTGGGGAAACAGGTCGGGGTCATGGGCGAGCAGCACCGTGGGCACCCCCTCCGGCCTCGCCGCGAGCGCCCGCTCCAGGTCATCGCGCGAGGTCCAGGTGTCATCGACCCCCGCGACGTAGAGGCGGGCCCCGCCCCGCGCCATCACCACGCCCCGGTTGCGCAAGACCCCCAGGCCGTGGCGCTCCAGTTCGCGGACCAGGTGCTCGGCATCCGTGTAGTAGTCGTGGTTGCCCAGGCTGACGAAGGCGCCGTCCTTCGCGCGCAAGCCCCCGAGCGCCCTCGCGATGGCCTCGACGTGGGAGGAGCCCTGGGTGATGAGGTCGCCCGTCACGGTCACCAGGTCCAGGTCGAGCCCGTTGAGGCGCTTCACCCAGGCGGCCACGCGCGCCTCGGGCACCTGGGGACCGCAGTGCACGTCGGAGAGCTGCCCGATGCGGTAGCCGTCCAGCGCTGGCGCAAGGCCCGCGATGCGCACGGTCCGCCGTCGCAGTCGTGGCCGGGCCAGCGCCGCGTCCACCCCCACCGCCAGCGAGACCGCCGCCGCCAGTCCCCACGCCGCCGCTTCCGGAAGTCCCGCGCGACTGGCCAGCACGGCGGGGAGCATCAGCAGGTCGAACACCAGGCAGGCGGACCACCATCCCAGCGCCACGAAGGTGGAAGGCGAGGGCGCGGGGGTGTGCCACGGCGTCGTGAGCCGCTTCAGGTAGGGCCAGGAGAACCCCAGCGCGATGAGCGCGGGGAGCGGTGTCCGCGTCCGGACGCACAGCCAGAGCACCGTGGGGAGTTGGAAGGCCGTGACGACGCCGCTCACGATGAGGCGGAAGTGGCCCTGGAAGCGCGTGGGAAAGGACATCGGCACCGGATGTCTAACCGGTTTCCGGGCCACCCCAGGGTGATTTCAAGGGCCGGATTGACGCAGGAAGGCACGCCGCTGCGGCTTGCTTCAAGACCTGCTCACCAGGAGACTCCGGGATTGCCGTCCATCCCACGAGGAAGTTCTCCATGTCCCTGAAGCATGTGTTCGCGGTCGTGACCCTGCTGTCGACGTCCGCCTTCGCCGAAGAAGACCTCAAGCCCGCCCAGGAAGAAGCCAAGGCCAAACTGGAGGCAGAGATTGAAGATGCCCTGAAGGCGGCCAACGACAAGTGCGGCACCAAGCTCGAGGTGAAGACCGACTTCCAGAACTTCAAGACCGACGAATGGTCGGGCACGAGCTTCAGCTCGTACTGTGAGGCGGTCCTCCAGGAAATCGGGTCCATGTGTGAAAACCGCCCCGCGTACAAGAAGGTCATCGCCAAGAAGGTGACCGGCGTGGCGTGCCTGTTCGGCGGCGTGAAGCCCGTGGAGAAGAAGGACGGCTCCAACGACGCGACGCTGCGCAACATGTCGATCGACAAGGGCGTGTTCACGTACCACATGTCCCCCAAGGGCCACGCGAACCTCAACGACAACACCAAGGCCACGCTCGAGAAGGCGTTCAACTGAGCATGCCCCGGACCCTTGCTCCCGCGCTCATGCTGGCGGCGATCCTCGCGACGACGGCGGCGCATTCCCTGGAAGCGGTGGCGGGCAAGGTCTACCGGGGCACCGACGGCCAGAGCGTGGAGGTCGTCACGTTGGAGCCGCGCACGGCAGCCGAAGTCTTGATCCGCGTGCGCGGCACCGACTCCGAGGACGACGGCATCGCGCTGCGCGCCACCCTGAAGAAGAACTCACGCGGCGCCGACTACGTGACGCGCCACCGGGGAGGCGACTACGTGCTGCTCCTCCAGCGCGACGGCCGCTACGAGGCCGTGCTGCCCGGAGTGCAGGCGTTCCCCGTCAAGTTCAACCAGGACGCGACGGACAAGACCTCCACCGCGGAGGTGCTCGCCGCGCACCAGCAGCAACTGGAGTCGGGACGGATCGCCGCCTTCCAGAAGAAGGCCTGGCCCCACCTGGAAAAGAAATACACGGCCCGCGCGGGCGAAGCCGTCGCCGCGTTGAACAAGGCCTGCGGCACCGCCGCCACCTTCACCTTCGACTGGAAGAGCTTCAGCGACGAGGTGATGGCGGAGCTCGACGTGTGGGCCGCCTGTGCGCCGCTCGTGAGCCGCGCCCAGGCCCACTGCGCCTCGGTGAAGAGCGTCACGTCGCTGGTCTGCCGCTTCGGTCCGACGCTCGGGCTGGAGCGCGGCGGAGACACGCTCACCTTCACCACCACCCCGAAGGGCGCGGCCGAAGGGCCCGCGGTCCTGGACAGGAACCTCTCCCGATGATGCATCGACTCGTGGTGGCCGCCTGTCTCCTCGCCGCGGACGCGGGGGCCCGGGAGCCAGTGACGCTGGAGGACCTCCAGACGCTGGCCTCGCAGAAGGCCTGGGCGGAGCTGCTGGAGCGCGCGGAGGACCTCCCCGCCCCCAAGCGCACCGACGCGTGGCGGGCCCTGGTCACCGACGCGGCGGCGGCCGACGTGGAGGCCGTTGCCCCCAATGACAAGGAGCCGTTCGCCGCCTCCCAGCGGGCGCACGCGCTGGGCCAGCGGTATGCCTTCCTCCCCAAGGCACCGCGCTTCGCCACCGCCCGCGACCAGGGCGCGCGCAAGGACCTCCAGCACTGCCTCGAACTCGACCGGCGCGGCTGCATCGACACGTTCCTGGAGCTCACGCCAAACCTGGGGCCCGAAGCGGCGCTCCAGGCCGCGCACCTCGTGAAGCAGGGGCACTTCGCCTACGTGGCGATGCCGCTCTTCGCGGTGGCGGTGGGGGGCGGCAAGGACGTCAGCGCCTGCAAGGACGCGGCGCTCGCCGACACGGTCATCGCGGCGCTCGGCCTTCCCAGGGAGGACCCTCGCGCGGTCCAGGCAAGGAAGGTGGCCTTCGAGGGCTGCTGGTCCGCGCTGGCCCCGAAGCTCAAGGCGGCGACCGTGGGCGCTTCGTCGTACTTCCTGGCGAACACCTGCCAGCCCATGCGCGCCCGCAAGGCGCTGAGCGAGCTGCAGGACGACCTCTGCAAGGACGAGGAGCTGTAGTTCGGGACGGGAGCGGTTCCTGCTAGGAACGGACTCCGCATGGCCGTTCCCGCTTCCCCCCTCCCCCCGCTCGACCGCGCCCGCTTCGAAGCGCTCGTGGCCCAGGGCTACACCCAGGTGCCGCTCGTGCGCTTCCTGGACGTGGGCGCCGCGCGGCCCGTGGACCTGCTGCGCGCCCTGCCCGCCGGGGACCGCTTCCTCCTGGAGAGCACCCGCACCAGCGCCGAGGGCCGCTACTCGCTGCTCGGCGCCCGCCCCTTCCTGCGCTACACCGCCCGGGGCTCGCGGTGCTGGGTCGACGGCGTCCTCCAGGAAGGGGCCCCCCTGGACGTCCTGCGCGGGCTGCTCGGCCGGTGGAGGGGCCCGAACCTTCCCGACCTGCCGTTGTTCCGCGGCGGCGCGGTGGGCTTCTTCTCCTACGAAGCCAGCCACCATTTCGAAGCCCTGCCCCGCCACCCGCACGACGACCTGGGCGTGCCTGACATCGCGCTGCACTTCGTGGACACGTTCCTCGTGGTGGACCACCTGGAGCACACCGTGCGCGCGGTGGCCACGGGTTCGGACTGGGAGGACTGCTCACGCCGCCTGGACCTCCTGGCCTCGCAGGCGCGCGCCGCCGTCGCCACACCGCCCCCCGCGCCGCCGCCGCAGGACCTGGCGCTGGCGGACTGGCGCTCCAACTTCACGCAGGACGCCTACCTGCTCGCGGTGGAGCGCGTGCGCGAATACATCCGCGCGGGGGACACGTATCAGGTCAACCTCTCCCAGCGCCTGGAGGTGGACTTCCCCGGCGACGCGCTGGCCCTCTATGAGACGCTGTCCGCCACCAGCCCGGTCCACTTCGCCAGCTACTTCGAGGCGGACGGCTTCCAGGTCGTCAGCGCCTCGCCCGAGCGGCTGGTGCGCGTGGAGGACGGCCGCGCCACCACGCGCCCCATCGCCGGCACCCGCCGCCGGGGCACGCCCGAGGAGGATGCCCGGTTCGTGCACGAGCTGCGCACCAGCGAGAAGGAGCAGGCCGAGCACGCCATGCTCGTGGACCTGGAGCGCAACGACCTGGGCCGCGTCTGCGCGTACGGCAGCGTGGAGGTCACCCGGCTGATGGAGATCGTCGAGTACGCCCACGTGCTCCACATCGAGTCGGAGGTCGTCGGCCAGCTCGCGCCGGGCGTGGAGCCGCTCGACGTCGTGGGAGCGCTGTTCCCCGGGGGCACCATCACCGGCGTGCCGAAGATCCGCACCATGGAGATCATCACCGAGCTGGAGCCCCACCCGCGCGGCCTCTACACGGGCTCGCTCGGGTACTTCAGCTTCGCGGGAGGGATGGATCTGAACATCGTCATCCGCACCGTGGTGGTGAAGGACGGCCGCGCGTACGTGCAGGTCGGCGGCGGCATCGTCCACGACTCGGAGCCCCGGCGGGAATACAAGGAGACGCTCAACAAGGCCCGCTCCCAGCTCCTCGCCCTGGCCGCGAGCAGGCGTCCGCGATGATCCTCCTCATCGACAACTTCGACTCGTTCACCTTCAACCTCGTGCAGGCGCTGGGCGCGCTCGGGGCCACGCTCCAGGTCGTGCGCAACGACGCGCTCACCGTCGCGCAGGCGCAAGCGCTCCGGCCCAGCCACGTGGTCATCTCCCCCGGGCCGAAGACGCCCGACGCGGCCGGCGTGTCCCTGGACATCATCCGCGCCTTCGCGGGCCACGTGCCCTTGCTGGGCGTGTGCCTGGGGCACCAGAGCATCGGGCAGGTGTTCGGCGCGAAGGTGGTGCGGGCCCCCGTGCCGGTGCATGGCAAGACGGTGGAGGTCGAACACCGGGGCCAGGGCGTCTTCCGGGGCCTGCCCCGGCCCTTCACCGCCGCGCGCTACCACTCGCTGGTGGTGGAGCGCGACAGCCTGCCGGAGTGCCTGGAGGTCACCGCCTGGTCCGGAGACCTGGTGATGGGATTGCGCCACCGCGACCTGCCCGGCCTGGAGGGCGTGCAGTTCCATCCCGAATCCTTCCTCACGCGCGAAGGTCCGCGCCTGCTCGCGAACTTCCTGGAACGCTGAAGCGACAGGGGTCCTATATGTTCTCCACCGTCTCCGTCGATGGCGTCGTCCAGCGCTGGGAGGACCTGCGGCTCCAGGACTTCGCCCAGGGCTTCTTCTTTGGCGCGGGCTTCTTCACCACGTTGCTCATCGACGGCGGCCGTCCGCTGTTCCTCGCGCGGCACCTCGCCCGCCTCCGCGCGAGCCTGGAGGTCTTCCCCACCGCCGTGCGTGCCCCGGCGCCCTCGCTCCTCCAGGAGGACGCCGTGCGGGACTCCTTGCAACGCTGCCTGGACGCGGATCCGCTGCTGGGGCCGGGGTTCACCGGCGTGGGCAAGCTCGCGGTCAGCGATGGCCACGTGCTCTGCACCTTCCGCCCGTTCGCCCCCGACTTCGAGTCCCTGCACCGCGACGGACGCGGGCTCGACAGCGTGGAGCCCGGGGCGTACCGGAGCGCGGAGCGGACGGTGAACCACAAGGGGCTCGCGTGGTTCCGGCAGCATGCGCTCCTGCCGCGCCTGCCGCTCATCACCAACGAAAGGGACGAGGTCTGCGAGCTGCCCACCGCGAACCTCTTCGTCCAGTTCGACGGAGTGCTCGTCACCCCGCCGCTCGCGTCCCCCTGTCTACCGGGCATCGCTCGCGCGGTGCTGCTGGACGTGGGCCATGTCGCGGGGCTTCCGGTGGTGGAGCGGACCGTTCCGCTCGCGGACGTTTCCCGGGCGCAAGCGTGTTTCTACAGCAACGCCGTGGCGCTGGCCGTGGGCGTGCCTCACCTGCTGGGGCGCGCGCTTCCGGACAGCCTGCGTCTCGCGGAGCAGGCCCGCGCGGTGCTCGAAGCCCGCGCCCTTCACGAGGACTGAGCGCGCCCGCCCTGCGTGCGGCACACTGCGCCCCATGAACCGCTCCCTCATCATGGTCCCGCGCTGGGCAGGCAGTCCCGACACGGACTTCTACTCCTGGCTCTCCGCGAAGGTGCGCACGCCGCCCGCCCTCTTCGACGACGTGCGCGCGCTGGACATGCCCACGCCCTCCGCGCCGACCCCCGACGGCTGGGTCTCCACCGTGGCCTCGACCGTGGGGAGCGTGCCCGCGCCGTCCACCGTGTTCCTGGGACACAGCGTCGGCTGTCAGGCCGTGATGCGTTACCTGGCGACGCTGCCTCCGGGCCACACCGTGGAGGGCGCGGTCCTCGTCGCCGGCTGGTTCGAGATCGACAAGCCATGGGACACGTTGCGGCCCTGGCTCGACACGCCGCTGGACTTCGAGCGCGTCCGGGCCGCGCTGCGCCGCTGCGTGGTGCTGCTGTCCGACTCCGACCCCTACACCCCCGACTGGCGTCGCAACACCCGGCTCTTCGAGGAGCGCCTGGGCGCCGAGGTCCGCCTCATTCCCGGCGGCCGCCACTTCAACAATCCCCAGGAGCCCGCCGTCCTGGAAGCGCTCCGGGACCGGTTCCCGACCGCGCACACCGGGTGACCCGCGCCCTCTGGTGAGCGACCGACCGAGCAGGCTCCGGAGGGCCGCCTTCCCCTGGCCATCTTCGTTCCTGACCCCATCTTGGAAGGACTTCTTCCAATGAAAGGAGTCATCACATGGGGAGCAAGAAGCCGGAGGAGAAGCAGGTCGTGCATCAGGGCGCGGGCGAGAACGAGGATCTTCGCCACAAGGGGGGCGGGCGCGAGGCCGAGGCGGACAAGCACGCCGGTCCGAAGCCCGAGGGCAATGGCGGAACGGGACAGCCCGCGGCGTTTCCAGAGCACAACTGACCCCGCGCCCACACCGGCCAGGAGCTGAACGGAGCGAAGTCGCTTTCACGGGCGCCCGGAGCCATTAACCTGGGGGCCATGGCCGACCCCGCTCCGTTCGTCTCCCGCGTCCCCTTCGAGTCCGTCCACCCGACGGCCCTGGCCGTGTACTGCTCGGATGGGCGCTTCACCGAGGCCGTGGAGGACCTGGCCCACCACCTGGGCCACAAGCGAATCGACACGCTCACCCTGCCCGGCGGCCCCGCGCTCCTCAACCGCTGGGCGTCGGACTACCTGGAGAGCGAGGGCATCACCCGCGCCGCGAAGTTCCTCATCGAGGGCCACCACATCGAGGACGTGCTGCTGCTGGCGCACGCGGGCTGCGGCTACTACCAGGCCCGCCACGGCGCCCTGGGCCCGGCCATCACCCTGGAGCAGCAGATGAGGGACCTGCACTTCGGCGCGAAGGAGCTCCAGATGGCGTACCCGCACCTGCGCATCCACCTGTACTTCGCGCGTCCCAAGGGCAAGACCGTGGAGTTCGAGCCCATCCCTCGCGAGGGCTAGCGCGCGTCCCGCAGCCCCGCGCGGAGCGCATCCAGCAGCGAGGGTGGATCCCCCACGCGGAAGGCCGCGAGCCCCGCGTCGAAGTCCGCGCGCGCGCCCGCCACATCCCCGCGCGCCAGTCGCAGCACGCCACGCGCGTGGAGCAGCTCCGGATCCACGGCCTCGCCCACCTGCGCGGTGAGCGCGGTCGTGAGGTCCTGTTCGGCCGCCTCCTTCCGTCCCGAGCGAATCCGGGTCAGCGCCCGCTGCTCCAGCAGCCACGGGTTGCCGGGGTCTTCCGCCAACGCGGCCGTCCAGTCCGCCTCGGCCTCCGACCAGCGGCCCAGGGCGCCCAGCGATTCCGCGCGCTTCATGCGCACCACCAGCGCCTTGCGGAAACCCGCGACCTCCACCTGCGTGAAGCCCTCCACCGCCTCCGCGTGCCGCCCCAGCCGTGCCAGCGCGAGCGAGCGGTAGTAGCGCGTGGCCACGTGTCCTGGCGCCAGGGCGAGCACGCGGTCGTACCAGGGCAGTGCCTCCGCCGGCTGCCCGCCCCACACGCCCAGCGTCAGGCCCACCTCCACGAGCACCCGCACCTGCTCCGGGTGGGCCTCCGCCAGCTTCCTCGCCAGTGCGAGCGCCGACGTGTAGCGGCCCCCGCGTCGCAGGCGGTCCACCTCGCGGAGCGGCTCGGACAGCTCCGGGGGCCACGCCTGACGTCCGTTGCGTTCCATGCGGTGGGGCGGCTTCCTCGGGTCCAGGAACCGGGGCGATTTCGCAGGCGCGTCCCCGGGGTGTCAAGGCACGCGGGCGGAGCGCTTGACCTGCGGCCCCGGTCGCGCGAAGAGCGCCGGCATGAAGCCCTGGGAGACCGTCGAGAAAGAAGACGTGCCGGAGGTGGGAGAGGTCGTCCTTGCCCGGCGCGACAGTGAATTCGTGCTGCGCGTGCGCGGCCAGACGCTGATGTCCAGCCGGCAGCACGGCTCCGAAGCGTCCATGGCCGACGCGGGCTGCGCCCACCTGGCGGGCACGCAGAAGGCCCGCGTGCTGGTGGGCGGCCTGGGCTTCGGCTTCACGGTGCGAGCGGTGCTCGACCGCCTGGAGCCCTCCGCGCGCGTCGTCGTGGCGGAGCTGCTGCCGTCGGTGGTGACATGGAACCGGGGCATCCTCGCGCCCCTGGCCAGGGCCCCGCTGGAGGACCCGCGCGTCACCGTGGTGGAGGGTGACGTGGGGCGGCTGATGCGCAAGCAGAGCGGCGCGTTCGACGCCATCCTGCTCGACGTGGACAACGGCCCCTCCGCCCTCACCCACCCGGACAACGAGAGCCTCTACGACATCACCGGCGTGTCCGTCGCCTACGGCGCCCTGCGCCCCAAGGGCACGCTCGTGGTGTGGAGCGCCGGGCCGTCACCCGCGTTCGTGAAGCGGCTGGAGGACGTGGGCTTCACCGTCCAGGTGCTCAAGCCCGCCGCGCATGGCACCAAGGGCCCGCGCCACACGCTCTTCGTCGCCCAGCGCATCGGGAAGGGCCCGGCCTCTGTTCCTTCCCGCGAGGGCAAGCGTCCGGGACGGGGGCGATGACCCGACTCGGCGTGTTGCTGTTCACGGTGCTGCTGGTCGGTTGCGCGAGCCGCACCGTGGTGCCTCCGGAACCCATGCCGACGCATGCGTCCTTCACGCTCGCGTCCGCCGCGCTCCAGGAGACCCGACGGCTCAACGTCTACACGCCCCCGGGCTACGACCCGGCGGCGGCCACGCGCTACCCGGTGCTGTACATGCCCGACGGCGGCGAGCAGGAGGACTTCCCCCATGTCGCCAGCACGCTCGACACCGCGATCCGCGCCGGTGAAGTGCGGCCGTTCATCCTCGTGGGCATCGAGAACACCGAACGGCGACGCGACATGACCGGTCCGACGCAGGTCGACGAGGACCGGAAGATCGCTCCGCGCGTCGGAGGCTCGGCGGCGTTCCTCACCTTCATCCGCGACGAGCTCATGCCCGAGGTGCGCCGCCGCTACCGCACCACGGAGGAGACGGCCATCATCGGTGAATCGCTCGCGGGCCTGTTCATCGTGGAGACGTTCTTCCTCCAGCCGGAGCTGTTCACCACGTCCATCGCCTTGAGCCCCAGCCTCTGGTGGAACGACGACGAGCTGGTGCGCAAGGCCGAGGAGCGGCTCAAGGCCCGGCCCGACCTGCGCGCCACGCTGTATGTGGCCTCCGCCAACGAGGAAGGCATCGCTCCCCAGTCCGCGCGGCTTGCGGAGATCCTGCGCGCGAACGCACCCGCCGGCCTGACGTGGCGGTACGAGCCCCGACCCGACCTGCGTCACGACAACATCTACCGCTCGCTGTCGCCCCAGGTGCTGCGCCAGTACCTCGCGCCCGTGCCCGCGCACTGAGCAGCGGCAAGCCCCCTTCCACGGCGGGCAGGACGGCGGGCGGCGGATGCCCGCCTCCGGGAAACGGGATAGAAAGCCAGCTCGCCGCTCCGTCCGGGGGCGGCCCCCTTCCACCCTGGAGGCGTTCGATGGGTCTTCCCACTGGCGTGCATCATCTGGCACTCGCGACCCGCGACATGAAGGCGCAGCTCGCGTTCTTCACCCAGGTCGTGGGCATGGAGCTGGAGGCGCTGTACTGGATGCACGGCGTGGAGAACACCGTGCACGCGTTCCTGCGGCTGGGGGACACCTGCTCCCTGAGCTTCGTGCAGGCGCCGGACATGGCGACCATCGAGCCGGTG
>SECN01000471.1 GCA_004173515.1 Myxococcaceae bacterium
GGCCCGACCAGCCCGCCCCCACCAGGACCGCCTTCGAAGTGCCCTTGTACTTCCAGCAGCCCACGTTGCTGCGCTTGAGGTACGGCGTCTTCGCCGCCGTCAGGCTCCCGCCGCCGCCGGGCGCGAACTTCGCGTTGCTGGTGATGATGATCAAATCCTGCGCCCGCTGTGACTTCATGTCGCGGCAGAGGCCCACGTACTCGTAGTCGCTCCAGTCCTCCTCGTGCCACGTCCCGCTCGCGTCGTTCCAGAGCGCGAGCACCTTCACCGGATCCTTCGACTCGGTGATGTTCTTGAACCACCCGTTGTGGAAGAGCAGGGAGCGCGTGTTCGGGTCGCTGAACGTGAAGTGGTGGTAGCTGTTGGCCAGGTTGTTCAGCTCGGTGGGAAGCTCTTCCTTGAGCTCGGGCGCGCCGGCCAGGTCGCCCTTGAGCGCCTTGAACTTCACCTTCTCCGTGAGGTTGTCCCACTGCTTGAAGGACTCCGCCTGGGTGTCGATGGGCGCCTGGTTCCAGAGCACCTTCGCGAACTCCGGCCAGACCTTCTCCAGCTTGCCGGGGACGGCGGAGTCCACCGCGGTGAGGCTGGAGGTCTCCGTGGTCAGCTTGTCCAGCGCCGCCACCACGATGCCCGGGCCGTGCTTCTTCGACAGGTATTGGAAGAACAGGTAGGCGCCGTAGTCGCGTTCGGCATTGCCCGCATCCGGCGCGGTGCAGTGGCCCTTGGTGCGGTTCTCCAGGTGCAGGTCCGGGGTGCTCATGAAGCAGTCGGCGTATTGGTGTTCGAGCTGCAGCGACTGTCCATACACCTGGTCGATGGCCCAGTTCGCGGTCGCGTCCCGGATCCACCCATAGCTGTTCTGCGGGCCCTTCATCTTGGTGGCCCACTGGATGGCGTGCATCAGCTCATGCGCCGCCCCGGCCTTGAGTTCATCATCGCCAAGCCCGTCCCAGAGCTGGATGTAGGTGGCCGCCTGCGTGTTGTCCAAGCCCTCCGGGAGGGTCAACCCGTAGCCGCCCATGTTGCGGACCAGGTAGAGGTCGACCTGGGAGCTTCCCCCGTTGCAGCCGGGGTAGTCCTCGTCGGTGAGCGGCGCCTTGAGCCCCAGCGCCATCAGCTTGGGCCAGATCTCCTTCTCGATGGCATCGTCGAGGAGCTGGGCCTGCTCGCGCTGACCCGAGACGGCGTACTCGAACCAGACCTTCACCTTCGCGGTGGACTTCGACAGGGAGTACCAACCGTCGGAGCTGGGGCGGCAGGTGGGCCGCTTCATGCTGCTCAGCCGGGCGTCGGGCAGGGGCGCGTTGAGCCAGCTCCCCGGGTCATCCGGGCGCAGCAGGTACATGCCGAGTTCTTCCTGCATCGGCGCGGAGAGGCTGTCGAAGCGCTCGCGCAGCGTATCGAGGACGGTGACGTCGAACCCCCGTTCGATCCGGGCCTTGTATTGGAGAGGGAGGCGGGGATCGCTGAACGCCGCGTACACCTGATAGGCCAGCAGCTCCTCGTCGCTGATGAGGCCGGCTTCACGCGCGGACGTCAGCACCTCGTCGCTCGAAGGCTGGGACGCGTCGGTGGGCATCACGAGCACCGACAGGGTCGCGCTCGCGGAACCTGCCTTGGCGGTGATGACCGTGCCGCCGGTGGCCACGCCCTTCAGCCGGCCGTTCGTCACCGTGGCGTACTCCGGCAGGTAGGAGCTCCAGGTCACCTGGACGTTCTTGAGCACCTTGCCGGTGCTGTCGACCGCCTGGGCGGCCAACGTCAGGGACTCACCCACCAGGAGCGTCGCCCCGTTCGGCGAGAGGGTGAGCGCGGCGACCTTGTCGGTCTCATCGTCCTCTCCGGGCGTCGGATCCGGATCTTCGGTGGAACCGCAGGCAAGCACGAACGTAAGCAGGCACAACGCGAGCCGGGAGGCTCCACGAAACACAGGCATTGCCAGACCTCGAAGTGTCGAAGAGGCAGTACAAATACCATGGGTGGTTCCCGACGCGACCCCCCGGTGGTGCAATGACAGATTGTCTTGAAACAAGACGGCCCCTGTTGCCTGGGAGGCAACAGGGGCCGGTAACCACAGACGCGGGAGACTACGGCGTGGGCACGGCCACGGCGGGTGCGCCCTCGGTGGGCACGGCGGCGGCCGCAGCGGCAGCAGCGGCGGCGGCCTCTTCGGCGGCCTTCGCCTCGGCCAGCTTCCGGGCGGCTTCGGCGGCCTCCGCGCGCCTGGCGACTTCCTTCGTGGCGGCGGTCTGCATGCTGGCGAGGCCCTTCTCGAAGTCCTTGCCGACCATCTTGTCCATGTCGAAGAAGACGGAGAACGCCTTGCTCATGAAGCCGTTCTCACCGGTCATGGTCCAGGTGACGGCGGTGCCGTCCTGCGCGGGTTTGAACGTGAAGGTCGTGGTGTTGGTGGCGACGAAGGGCTTGAGGAACTCCAGCTTGATGCGGATGGACTCGTTCGCGCGGCTCTCCTCGATGGTCATCCGGCCTTCGCCCGCCTCGGAGTTGCCCGTCCACGCGTAGGTAGCCCCGGTGCCCGACTCCGCGCCGCCGAAGACGCGCTTCAGGTTCGGATCCAGGTTGTCCCACGGGGACCACTGGTTCCACTGGTGGAAGTCGTTCACCAGCCCGAAGGCGATGTCCGGCGTACCCGGCACCGTGGCGGTGCGCGACAGGGTGAAGGTGTCGGGGCGGGTGGCGATGAACGCGAGCAGCAGCAGCAGCGCGGCGGCAAGGCCGATGGCGATCTTCTTGAGCATGGGTGTCCTCGGAACGGCAGCCCCAGGAAGGGGCCGCCGCGTCATAGGCCCTCCGTGCTCCGGCGCTCAAGCCCCCCTCCCGGAATGCGGAGGGAGACACCCTGGGTGCGCCAACGGTGACGCCCTGTGTCGGGCCTTCCACCCGGCACGCGGCTCAGCCGCAGGTGGAGGAGTAGTCGGTCACGGCGAACTGCGTCCTGCGCCCGGAGATGTACGCCGTCTCGTAGCAGTCACAGGCCATGAACCCGACCCAGGTGCTGAGCGTCGCGTCGGAGTAGTAGTCGATCCAGTAGCTCTGGTTGCCGCAGAAGGGCAGGGCATCTTCCCGCGTGGAGAGGGAGTCCTGCTCCTCGATGGGTTCCGCCCCGCCGCACCCCGCCAACCCCACGACCGCCATCAGCCCGGCGATGATTGCCGCTCGCATGCGCTTCTCCTGGTTTGTTGGTGGGTACTGCCTTGCCAGGATAGCGCTGTCATTGGACCCGGGCCAATGCGGATCGCGGATCAGAGCGGCCGGATGTTCGCTGCCTGTGGGCCCTTCTGACCCTGGACAACGTCGAACTCGACCTTCTGGTTCTCGTCGAGCGACCTGTAGCCGGACGTCTGGATGGCGGAGTAATGCGCGAACACGTCCGCGCTGCCGTCATCCGGGGCGATGAAACCAAAACCCTTGTCCGCGTTGAACCACTTCACTGTGCCAGTCGCCATGCTGCCGTCCTTCTGTTCCACACCTGGGGAAGTCCAGGTCGGTGATCTTGAATCTGGGAATGGTTGGAATGGGGCCACCCCGACCTGGGGTCGCAGGGCGCGCGCAGGTCCGCACGCCATGCTCGGGGCGGATCCCGTATCCTGGGCGCGAATGCGCGCGCCTTCCCCCCTCTTGACCCCCGACACCGCACGGAGCCTGTCCCTGGTGCGGACGCTGGGCGAACCGGCTCGCTCCCCGCACGCCCTGAGACAGGTGCTGGGCTGGGACGCGTCGTCGCGCTACCTGCTGTCGGTCCGGAACCGGGGGGAGGATCAACTGCGCTGGTGGGACCTGGAGGCGGACGGGAACACGCCTCTTTTCACGCGCCCGCTGGCCGGTGGGGTGGCGGCGTGGTTCCTGCCGGATTCCCAGACCCTCCTGTCCGTGACGGTCCGGGGCGCCCTTCAGACCTGGTCGGTGACGGACGGGGCTCTCCTGTCCACGGTGAAGACAGGGATGTCTGTCTCGGGAGCAAGTCTGTCGTTGGATGCGACACGACTGTTGCTCACGGCATCTGGCGGACGCATCCTGCTCTGGGATCTGCGCAAGAGCTGGTTGAGTTGGCGGCGTGATGAGCAGGCGCTCTTTTATGGCTGTGCGCTCTCCGCTGATGGCGTATTCGCCGCCGCTGGGGCCGCTGAGGAACGCGAGGGCGCGGTGACCCTCGCGTCGGTCCGCTTGTGGGACGCGAAGACTGGGAAGCCGTTGGGCAGTCGCTCCTTTGAATCCGCCCGGATCTGGACCGTGGCCTTCACTCCACCTGGGGATCAGCTCATCGCCGCGAACAGCGCCGGAGCGCTGCTGTTCCTGGCCCTTCCGTCGCTGGAACTCGTGCGGACGGTCGAAGGACCTGGCTCCGGGACGCTCCAGATGGAGTTCAACCCGGAGGGCTCCCTACTGGCGGCGAGCCCCGACACAAGCGCCTTCGTGGTGCTAGACGCCCACGACGGACAAAAGCTCTTCGACTATTCGGACCTGGACGACATGGAGGGCAGCTCCGTGGCCTTCTCTCCGGACGGACGCTTCGTGAGCTGGGGCATGGACGACGGCAAGGTGGGAATCTGGGGTGCCGGCGCCGCCCCTCGGAAGGGCTGATCAGACCCCTTTGAGGTTCTTCACCTCGGGGGCCCCACTCCCTGGAATGGGATCGAACTCCACCCGTTGACCCTGCTTGAAGTCGGGTCGGTCCTTGGCCACGAGGCAAAGGAATTCAAAGAGCAGGTCGTGGCCGCCGTCATCCGGGGTGATGAGTCCAAAGCCCTTGATGCGGTTGAACCATTTCACAGTGCCCATGGGCATGGCGCGGATTCCTTTCTGGCTACTCCGCCTGGAGTTTGTCCGCTGACATCTTCCCAGACCGATTGTCCTTGGTGAGTTCGTATGAAAGTTTCTGCCCCTCATTCAGTCCACTCATCCCGGCTCGCTCGACTGCGGAGATGTGCACGAACACATCCTGTCCTCCATCATCCGGGGTGATGAATCCAAAGCCCTTGGTTGCGTTGAACCACTTCACGGTACCTGTCGCCATGCTGTCGCTCCTCATCCGTCCCGGTGGAAAGGACATCGCCGGGGACGGAGATGAATCTGGAGAGTGTTGGCAACCTCGCATCCAGATCTGGAGGGAGGGAGGGTCCGTGGGGCAGGGCGGGGACGAACCCAACC
>SECN01000879.1 GCA_004173515.1 Myxococcaceae bacterium
GTTGGTGATGCCCACCACGGCGATGTCTCGGCCGGTGAGGCCCGCGCCCTCAAGGACGCGGGCCTCACCGGCCGAGACATCGCCGTGGTGGGCATCACCAACCAGCGAGAGACGACGGGCCTGTGGGACCGGGAGACCTCCGAGCCCCTGGCGCGCGCCATCGTCTGGCAGGACCGCCGCACCGCGGACATCTGCCAGCGGCTCAAGGCCCAGGGTGTCGAGCCCCGCGTGCGGGAAGTCACCGGCCTGGTGCTGGACCCGTACTTCTCCGGCACCAAGCTCACCTGGCTCTTCCAGCACCTCAAGGGCGCGAAGAAGCGCGCCGAGAAGGGCGACGTGTGCTTCGGCACCATGGACTCGTGGCTCGTGCACAAGCTCACCGGCGGCGTCGCCCACGTCACGGACGTGTCCAACGCCAGCCGCACGCTGCTCATGGACCTGCGCACGCTCAACTGGGATGACGAGCTGTGCTCGCTCCTGGGCGTGCCTCGCGCGTGCCTGCCGGAGATCCGAGGCAACGCGGAGGTGTACGGCACCACGCGCGGCATGCGCAGCCTGCCGGACGGCATCCTCGTCGCGGGCATGGCCGGCGACCAGCAGGCGGCCCTCTTCGGGCAGGCGTGCTTCGAGCCCGGCGAATCCAAGTGCACCTACGGCACCGGCGCCTTCCTGCTCATGAACACCGGCACCCAGCCGGTGCGCTCCACCGCGGGGCTGCTCACCACCGTGGCGTGGAAGCTGGGCAACACCACGCACTACGCGCTGGAGGGCAGCTCCTTCATCGCGGGCGCCGCGGTGCAGTGGCTGCGTGACGGCCTCAAGGTCATCAAGAAGGCTCCGGACGTGGAGGCGCTGGCCGCCAGCGTGAAGGACTCCGGCGACGTCGTCTTCGTCCCGGCGCTCGCGGGCCTGGGCGCGCCGCACTGGCGTCCGGAGGCGCGCGGCCTGTTCGCCGGCATCGACCGCTCCACCACCGTGGCCCACCTGGCGCGCGCGACCCTGGAGGGCGTGGCGCTCCAGATTCACGACCTGGCGGAGGCGATGCGCCGCGACAG
>SECN01000880.1 GCA_004173515.1 Myxococcaceae bacterium
GCCGCGATCTCACCCTTGGCCTCCATCACCAGCTTCTGGGACAGGTCGCCGTCGGCCACCGCCGTCACGACCTTGACGATGCCTCGCACCTGCGTGGTGAGGTTGAAGGCCATGCTGTTCACGTTGTCCGTGAGGTCCTTCCACACGCCGGACACGCCCTTCACGTCGGCCTGACCGCCCAGCTTGCCGTCCGTACCCACTTCCTTCGCGACGCGCGTCACTTCGGCGGCGAACGCTCGGAGCTGGTCCACCATCGTGTTGATGGTGCTCTTCAACTCCAGCACCTCGCCCTTCGCGTCGACGGTGATCTTCCGCGACAGGTCGCCCTTCGCGACGGCCGTCGTCACCTCCGCGATGTTACGGACTTGATCGGTGAGGTTGTTGGCCAACAGGTTCACGTTGTTGGTGAGGTCCTTCCACGTACCGGCGACGCCGGGCACCACGGCCTGGGCGCCCAGCTTGCCTTCCACGCCCACCGTGCGCGCCACGTCCGTCACCTGCTGCGCGAAGATGGAGAGCGTCTGGGTCATCGCGTTGATGGTGTCCGCGAGCTCCGCCACCTCGCCCTTCGCCTCCATCTTCAGGCGCTGGGTGAGGTCTCCGTTGGCGACCGCCGTCACGACCTTGGCGATGCCTCGCACCTGCGTCGTGAGGTTGGAGGCCATGAAGTTCACGTTGTCCGTAAGGTCCTTCCACGTACCGGACACGCCCTTCACGTCGGCCTGACCGCCCAGCTTGCCGTGCGTACCGACCTCGCGCGCGACGCGGGTCACTTCCGAGGCGAAGCTGTTGAGCTGGTCCACCATCGTGTTGATGGTGTTCTTCAGCTCCAGGATTTCACCGCGCGCATCCACGGTGATCTTCTTGGACAGGTCACCCGTGGCCACCGCCGTCGTCACCAGCGCGATGTTGCGCACCTGGGTGGTGAGGTTGGAGGCCATGCTGTTCACGTTGTCCGTGAGGTCCTTCCACGTGCCGGCGACCCCCGGCACCGCGGCCTGACCGCCCAGCTTGCCGTCCGTACCCACTTCCTTCGCGACGCGCGTCACCTCGGA
>SECN01000072.1 GCA_004173515.1 Myxococcaceae bacterium
AGCAGCAGCGCCACCGGCCAGAAGACGACCAGCAGCGGCGCGACGCCCACGTGCGTGGCGACGGGCATGGCCAATTCGAGCACCGCCTGCACCGTCACGACGGCCAGCGTGGTGACGGAGACGAGCGCCACGTGGTCCAGCTTGCTGCGCTCGGCGAAGCGCGAGTCGTACAGACACAGCGCGGTGCCGGTGATGAGCCACACCATCACGGCGGTGAGCACCATGCCGGGCAGCTCCCAGCCCAGCGGCAGCGTCTGGCCGCCCCGCATCCACGCGGTGCCCAGCAGCACGCTCACCAGCAGCACCACGTCCACCGTGAGGTTCAGCTTCGCCGCGAAGCCGGGGGCCAGCCGTGGAGGATCCGTGGCCTCTTCCAAGGCCACGTTTCCCGTCAACGGGGCCGTCGACGGGGATGCCTTGACCTCGGCGCCTGCAGTCGCACTGCTCATCGTGTCCACCCCCCTCTGCTTCGAACGTTCGGGTTTCGCAGAGGATACCGTCATGGCTATAAAAGTTTAACCAGGAGGAAATGAAAGACTGCCAAATTGTGCGGCGCGGCGCAACCACTGCACAGCAAGAAAGACGTGACTTCGATTGATTCCTGGGACGCCCCATCCTACGGGGGAAGTCGCCCTTGTTTCCGGGTCAGTGAAACCCGCATGGGACAGTGGATCGTCCCTGGAGTCCGCAGCACCCGGACCTGGGGCTGACTGCATGTACGATGCCGGTCTGACAGATGGATGTCTGGCCCTGCCTGGGACGTAGCATGGCGGAGGTCATCAAGGGTTCCAGGCCTTTGGCGGTGTGGGTTCCAGTCGCTCCTCGCCGGTGTAGACGTTGCAGCGACCGTTCCTTGAGAACGCGGCGAGCGTCAATCCGGAACGCAGGGCCAGGTCGATGGCGAGCGAGCTGGCGGCGGAGACGCTGACGACGACCGGGATGCGGGCGCGGGCGGCCTTCTGGACGATCTCGAAGCTGGCGCGGCCGCTGACGGCGAGGATGGTGGGTGCGCCCGGGAAGGTCGGTGTGGGCATGCGGCGCGGAGAGCGCACCGCGCGTGCGAGCACCAGGGCGCCCACGACCTTGTCCACGGCGTTGTGACGGCCGACGTCCTCGTGGGCGGCGAGCAGCGCTCCGTGGGCATCGAGCGCGGCGGCGGCATGGACGCCACCGGTGTGCTCGAAGGTGTGCTGCACGGCGCGAAGGCGTTCGGTGGCGAGGGCCACGGTGCGGGCGGAGAGGACGGGGCCGGGGGCGACGGGGGCGCAGGTGGCCATCAGGTCGTCCACGTTCCGGCGGCCGCAGACGCCACAGGCGGAGGTGGTGAGGGTGCCGCGGCGGGTAGCCTCCACTCGCTCCAGGTCGAGCACGGCGCCGGCGGCGGGGGTGACCTCCAGCACGTTGCCGAAGCCCTCGTCGCCGGGGTGGCCGCAGTGGAAGAGGCTGCCCAGGTCGTCCACGTCCTGGAGGATGCCCTCGGCGAAGAGGAAGCCCACGGCGAGTTCGCGATCATGGCCGGGGGTGCGCATCGTGGTGGCGACGGCGTCACCGCTGACGCGGATCTCCAGCGGTTCCTCCACGGCGATGCGGTCGTCCTCGGTGGCGCGCAGGAGTTCGCCGTCGAAGCGGCGCACGGGACGGTGGGTGATGCCCCGGGAGGCGGCGCGTGGTGCGGCGCGCGATGCGTCCTGTGCGTGCGTCGAGGACGGTGCGTTCGATGCGTGAGGCGCGCGCGGTGCGTCTGATGAGAGCGGTGCATCCGATGCGAGCGGTGCATCCGATGCGAGCGATGCCGTCGATGCGTGAGGCGCGCACGGTGCATCCATCACGCGTGCTGCTTTCGGTGCCGCAGCCGTGTGAGACGTCCCGACGTCACGCGGTGCCTGTCCGTCCAGCGCGCCGGATCCGCGCGGGCCCACGCCTTCGCGAAGCCACGCCACGATGAAGTCCGCGATGGCGCGCACGTTGCCCGCGGGCAGGCGCGCGAGCGAGGCCAACCCTTGCGGAAGCGCCATCGCGTCCGTGACCACCGCGAGCACGTCGGGCCGCGAGGCCGCGAGCGGCGCGCCCAGTCCTTCGCGCCACACCTCCAGCTTCGCCAGGGGCCCGTCCTTCCAGCCCTCCACGAGCCACAGGTCCACCGCCTCCGCGTGGAGCGCGAAGTGCGAAGGGGCCAGCGCCTCCGCCGTGGTGAGCTGTGTCCCCTCCGGCGTGGCGAAGCCCACGTGCACCGCGCCCGCGGCCTGGAGGCGCGCCGTGTCGCTGCCCGCACGGTGGAGCGGATGCGCGTCGGACGAGTGCTTCACGCACGCCACGCGCAGACCGCGCGAGGACAACTCCGGCACCAGCCGCTCCAACAGCGTCGTCTTGCCGGCGCCGGACCATCCGACGACACCGAGCGCGCGCGGCGACTTCATGCGGCCTCCACGGCCTGGAAGTCCGGCTGCGCGAAGAGCTGCACGTCCACGGACTCGCCTTCGACGAAGTCCGCGCGGCCCTGGGGCAGCACGGCCCAGCCCTGGGCCGCCACGTTCTGGAGGATCTGCCCCGCGCCCTGGGGACGCAGCCGCGCCCAGGGCGTGGCACCTTCGTCCCGGACCTCCAGCGCCGCGACCGTGACCAGGTAGGTGAGCCCCGCCTGCTTGTGGCGCGCCTCGGAGAGCCGGGCCCGCGCGACGCGGCGCTGTTCCAGCACGCCCTGGTGCTTGAAGAGCAGCGGCCGCGCGAATTGATCAAACGCGACGGTGGCGGCGCCCGGATTGCCGGGCAGCACCACGACCGCGGTGGTGCCCAGGCGCGCCACCGCCACGGGCTTGCCCGGCTTGAGCGCCACGCCGTCCACCAGGAACCGGGCCCCCATCCGCGTCAGCACGCGCTTCACGCAGTCCCGGTCCCCCACGGACGCGCCGCCGGTGGTGATGAGCACGTCCACCTGGGGCGCCAGTTGCTCCAGGTGCGCGTGCAGCTCCGCCTCGTCATCGCGCGAACGGGCCAGGTGCGTGACGTCGGCGCCGGCCTCGCGGGCGAGGGCCGCCACGAGGATGCGGTTGCTCTCGAAGACCTGGTGCGCAAGGGCGGGCTGGCCCGGGGGCACCAACTCGTCCCCGGTGGCGATGACGGCCACGCGCGGCGCGGGGCGTACGAAGGCGGTGGCCTCGCCCAGCGACGCGAGCACGCCGAGCACGGTGGCGTCCACGCGCTGCCCCTGGGGGAACAGCGGAGCACCGGGCCGCACCTCCTCCCCCGCGCGGCGCAGGTCATTGCCGGGCAGCACGGAGATGAAGAGCTCCACGTGCGCGCCATCGTCGGTGGGGCGCGCGGCCTCCTGGCGGACGACGGCGTCCGCGCCCGAGGGGAGCGGGGCGCCGGTGAAGACGCGCGCGGCCTCGCCGGGCTGGAGCGCGCGTCGGGGCAGGTGGCCGGCGTAGACGGTGTCGACGATGCGCAGGCGCGCGGGGCGGTCGCGCAGGGCGCCCCGCGTCTCTTCCGCGCGCACGGCCCACCCGTCCATGGCGGAGTTGTCACAGCCGGGCAGCGCGCGCGACGCCTCGACGCGGGCGGCGAGGAACCGTCCGTGGGCTTCCAACAACGGAAGGTGCGCGGGGGCCGCGGGCGCGATGGCTTCGAGCGCGGCCAGTCGCGCGGCGGGGAGGGGAGTCAGCGGCATGCGTCGGAGTGCGAACTCTACGCTCGGGCGTGCCGAGCTTGTCCACGGGGGGGTTCGGGATTGCGGCTGCTCCCTCCCTCTCAAGCCGGGCGAAATCCCTGGAGTGGCGTGCTTCCTTGGAGATTGGGACAGGCGTGCACGGAGGGAAAGCTGTGTAGCGTCGCGCGGACATGGACGGATCCGCGACCTTTCCCGACGTAACGCTGGCCATCCTGGCAGGTGGGCAGGGGACCCGGCTGGGGGGCATGGCGAAGGGCCTGCTCACGGTGGAGGGCCGCACGGTGTTGGAACGCCTGATGGCCCTGGGCGCCTCCTTCGGGGACGTGATGCTGGTGGCGAACGCGCCCGCGCCCTATGCGCGCTTCGGACTGCGCACGGTGCCGGACGCGGTGGTGGGCAAGGGGGCTCCGGGCGGCGTGCACGCGGCGTTGGGCGCGGCGCGCACGCCGTGGGTGTTCGCGGTGGCGTGCGACATGCCGTTCGTCACGCGGTCCGTGGCGCGCGTGGTGCTGGAGGCGCGGGCTGATGACGTGGACGCGGTGTGCTTCGAGCGCGAGGGACGGTGGGAACCGCTGCTCGCCGTGTACCGCGCGGAGCTAGCGGCGCGGTGGGGCGAGGCGTTGACGGAGGATCCGTCCCTGCGTCGGTTGCTGTCGCGGTGGCGCACCCGCGTGCTTCCAGAGGCCGCGCTGCGCGCCGTGGATCCGCGAGCGCTCGCTTTGGCGAACGTGAACACGCCGGAGGACCTGGAGCGCTACGGCATCGCGTTGCCGGAGGACTGAGGCGACCAGACCTGGGCCGTGTCTGGCATTGCGCTCGTGGAGGTGGATGGGGCGCCTTCCTTCGCGCGCAAGTCCCGGTCTTTCGCGACCCCTCGAAATCCCGTTGGGAACCGGACGTTGAAGCGGGCGAGCACGGGGGAAAAAGCGGAACCGCAGAAACAGGAAGGGGTGGGCCGACCGTTGTGAGTCCACGGTGTCAACGCCACTCCCGCTTTCGCCCGACCACCCCCATATCGTCCGGCGAACGCGAGGAGGCCATGGGTCACGGGGCGGCTCGAACGTGACGGGGAGCGAGTGGAGACCCGTATGTCAGACAGTCCCCCGCTCGTCTTGTTGATCGAGGACGAGGAAGACATTCGCGACGCGGTCAGCACGTTGCTGGAGATGGAGGGCTACCGGGTCGCGCAGTGCGTGCATGGCGAGGATGCGTGGGGGTGGCTCCAGTCCAACCCCCGTCCATCACTGGTGCTGCTGGACCTGATGATGCCGGTGATGGACGGACAGTCCTTCCTCCTGCGGTTGACGAAGGAGCGCATGCTGGAGGGCGTGCCCATCGTCGTGCTGTCCGGCAGTCCATTCCAGCCGGAGGGGGCGGTGGCCTACCTGCGCAAGCCTGTCTCGGTGGACCAGCTGCTGGAGATGGTGGGCCGCTTCCTGCCCTCTCCAGGACCTGGACCGGGAGGACCTCACACGTCGTGAAACATGTGTTGTGTGAACAGCAGGGGACTCGCGGCGCGGCGTGACCTGTGGAATGGTCCGGTCCGGCGGACTCCCCCTCTGCCTTTCAAAAGGACGAACGATGCCGCGCGGAACACTGGACCTTCCAGAGGACATCGCACGTGACCTGACGGCCCGGCTGGGCGTCACCACCGAGGAAGACACGTCGCGAGGCATGTTCTTCCTGGGGGCGCTGGACGCGGTGCGCTTCCTGGGCGGCGAGAAGGCCGTGGCGAGCATCCTGGAGCAGACCGACGAGACGGCGGACTACGTCGCCACGCAGTCCTATCCGTTCCCGCGCTTCCTGCGCCTGTCCTACGTGGCGGCGTGGCAGCTGGCGCCGCTGGTGGGCGACTTCGATTCCGCGATGCGCCAGATTGGCACCCAGGCGATGCTGGACTTCCTCCACTCCATGTTCGCGCGGGAGCTGGTGCAGCAGGCCAGCGGTGACCCGAAGCGGCTGATGGAGGTGATGCAGACGGGCTACCGGATGGCCCTGAACTTCGGCGAGCGCACGGTGGAGTGGAGCGGCCCGACGACGGGGCGCATCTCCATGACGCGCACCCTGATGCCGGTGCCCTACACGGAGGGCATCCTGCGCGCGGCGCTGGAGGTCACCGGCGTGCATGACGTGCAGGTGAAGGGCCACGCGAAGTCGCTCGTGGAAGCCTTCTACGACATCTCCTGGAGCTGAGGTCCGCTCAGCCCAGGGCGCGCCGTCTTGGGGCGGCGGTGAGGGCTTCAGGAGAGGGAAGGGCGAAGCGCGTCCAGGTCCCGGCGCAGGCTCCGGACGGTCTCCTCCAGCGGATGTCCGGGCAGCCGCCGCATGCCCATCCACCCCAGCACGGCCCCCGCGCCGCCCAGACCCAACCCCAGCAGGGGGCCGCGCGTGGCCGTCAGCAGGCCCAGCGACACCGCCAGGGACAGCGAGCCACCCAGCACGCACAGCGCTCCTCCGCCCAGCAGCACCGCCGCCTTCAGCGCCTGGCGTGCGTCGCGGCGCAGCTCCTCCTTCGCCAGCTCCACCTCCGCCTGCGCCAGCCTCCGGCTCTGGTCGATGGCCCGCGACACCAGCCGCTGGGGCGATTCGTCCGTCACCGGGCTGGAGGTGTGCTCTGGCATGGCGTGCTCCTGGGGGTTCGGATCCTGCTTCGCTCCTGGTCCATAGGGTGGGGCGGGCTTCCAGCGCGTGCACCGGAAGGACGGCGCGGGACACGCCCCGTCCCCGGCATGCAGGGCGAGCGGGCGAGGGAGGGCTGTCCGGAGGTTTTCGGACGCCGCGCCATGCCGCCCGGGGCTGGAAGGCCCACCTGATGGGGGGAGGGGCGAACGCGCATGGCACATCACGAGGACTTGAGGGGGCAGGTCGCCATCGTCACCGGCGCGTCGAGCGGCGTGGGCTGGCAGTCCGCGCTGCGGTTGGCGGAGGCCGGCGTGCGGCTGTGCATCACCGCGCGGCGTCAGTTCGCCCTGGAGCAGCTGCGTGCGGAGGTGCTCCAGCGCGGCGGTGAGTGCCTGGTGTGCGAAGGCGACGTGACGGTGCCCGCGGACGTGGAGCGCGTGGTGCGCGAGTGCGTGGCGCACTACGGCGGCGTGGACCTGCTGGTGAACGCGGCGGCGGTGCAGTCCTACGGCTACTTCGATCAGCTCCCGTGGGAACACATCACGCGCGTGTTCGACGTGGCGTGCTTCGGCTACTTCCGCTTCGCCCGCGCGGTGCTGCCGCACTTCCGTCAGCAGGGCCACGGCCACCTGCTCAACATCCAGTCCATGTTGGCGTCGGGTTCGGCGCCGCTGTTGTCGGCGTACTCGGCCGCGAAGCACGCGACGCTGGGCTGGGCGAAGTCATTGGAGCTGGAGCTGGCCGGCACCGGCATCCACGTGTCCAACGTGATGGTGCCCTCCGTGTCCACGCCCATGTTCGACCACGCGCCCACGATGCTGGGGCTCAAGCCCGTGCCGGTGCCGCCCACGTACGACGTGGACCTGGTGGCGCGCGCGGTGGTGCGGCTGGCGAAGCGGCCGGGCCGCACGTCGGTGCCGGCGTTCCTCCAGGGGCGGTTGCTGCTGGCGCTCGATGCCGTCGCGCCGTGGGTGGGCAAGACGGTGCTGGGCCACTTCGGCGCGCGGATGCAGACGACGCGCACGCCGCTGGAGCGGCCCGAGGGCAACCTGTTCTCCCCCGTGGAGCAGGGCGTGGGGCCCCGGGGCAGCGTGCCGCCGACGCCCGCGTGGGTGCGCTTCACGGCGACGCTGGGACTGGCGGCGCTCGCGGGCGGCGTGCTGGGCGGGGCGGCGCTGGGGGCTCGGAGCGTGGCCCGCGCCGCGCGCTGATGGCCGCGATCAGGATTCGTGGCGGTGTTCAGCAGATGGAGTTGTGACCCGGAAGTGTCGTGAAGCGGCAAAACATCCTCGCGTTGGGGCGGCCTTTGATTAGAAGGGGCCCCGCATGCGCACCGGGAAGGGTCGGCCGGGCGCGAACGTGAGGGGATGCTCGATGCGTGGAAACAACAAGTGGATGGGGCTGGCGCTGGTGGCGGGGCTCGCGGTGTCGGCGAACGCGGTGGCGGCGGAAGCGCCTGACCTGAACAGCGATCCGGGCAAGGCGTCTGACTTCGGCCGCCCGGGCCAGTTGGTCATCAGCCAGGATGCGTCCGGCTTCCTGGGCTACAACACCGGCAACGAAATCTTCCAGATCAACCTGGAGCCGGCGGCGGACTACTTCCTCCAGCAGAACCTGTCGGTGGGCGCGGCCGCGCAGCTGGCGCTGGGCTTCGGTGACGCCACCATCGTGGGGCTCGGCGTGCTGGGTCGCGTGGGCTACAACCTGCCCCTGAACGAGCGCGTGTCGTTCTGGCCGAAGGTCGGCTTCGGCATCCACTTCGGGCACATCCCCGACAACAGCGACGTGTCCTTCGTCCTGGACGTCTACGCGCCCATCCTGTTCCACGTCACGGAGCACTTCTTCGTCGGCGCGGGTCCCCAGATGCGCGCGCTCATCAGCGACCGGGGCTTCAGCTTCGGCAGCAGCCAGGGCAACTTCTCCGGCAACGACGTGACCATCGGCATCTCCACGACGGTCGGCGGCTACTTCTAGTCGCGGGCTTCGCTTCCGACACCCTGGCCGCGTGCCCGGGTGTCGGGAGGGTCGCAGGACCTGTGAGGTAGGGACGGTCGGGTTGACGTTCCGGGTTGGATGTGTTGGTTTGGAGGTCGTCATGTCCGTGCTTCCGTTCGCCTCCCGGCTGCCCGCGTTCGCGCCCCTCCATCCGTTGGGACGGGGACCGCTGGGCGAGTGGGTGTCCCTGGTGTGGCCGCTGGAACAGGGTCCGCGGGGTGGGTATCCCCTGGTGGTGAAGACGTACCTGCTGGCGGAGGGGCTGGAGCCGGAGACGCGGCTCGTGCTGGAGGAGGCGCTGACGCGGGCGGTGCCCCTGCGGCATCCCGGCATCGCGCGGCTGCATGGCTTCCAGGTGGACACGCGCGACACGCTGACGGTGGTGTCGGACTACGTGCCCGGGTGTTCGCTGGCCACGGCGCGGCGGCGCGTCGCGGGGCGGGGAGCGCGGCTGTCGGAAGCGTTCATGTGTCACGTGGGCGCGGAGGTGGCGGGCGCGCTGCACGCCGCGCATGCGACGAAGGTGGTGCACGGGGACGTGCGCGCCAATCGCATCCGGTTGGGGCCCCGGGGTGACGTGACCTTGACGGACTTCGGGTTGCGTCCCGCGTGTCGGTTGCTGCGGCGCTTCGCGTCGCCGGTCCGGCCGGAGGAGGTCGCGCCGTCGCCGGCCGCCGAGGACACGGTGGATGCGCCGCTGGAGGCGCACGCGGACCTGCGCGCGCTGGGGCGGGTGCTGCTGGAGCTGGTCACGGGTCGTGCCGCGGCCTCGGCTCCGACGGAGGTGGAGGCGGGGCTGCGCGAGCTGTCTCCGGGGCCGAGGGAGGTGCTGGGCCGGCTGCTGCTGGAGTCGCCCCGGGAGGACGACACGGGAGCGCGGCTCCAGGCGGAGCTGCGCGCGTGTTGTCACGCGGGCGCGGAGGTGGTGCGGGAGGTGGCGGCGTTGCCGGGCGCGGGGCCGCTGTCACCGGTGGATGCCTACGTGGGGGCGGCTTCGATGATGGCCGCGTCGGTGTCCGTACGGACGCCCGTGCTGAAGTCCTGAGTGACGCCCTCCTGCCCCGCGCGGGAGCGTGCGGGCGTGGGCCGGGGTGGGGGCATGGACGGCCCCTGGGGGGAGCCCGTTAGGCTCCCGGGAGTGATTGCCTCCGTCCACTTCGAGCACTTCCGGTGTCTGTCTGGCGTGAAGCTCGCGCTGGAGCCGTTGACCGTCCTGGTGGGGCCCACGGCCTCCGGGAAGACGGCGGTGCTGGAGGGGCTCCAGCACCAGCTCGCGTACGAATCCACCGACTTCTGGCGCCAGGATGAGTCGCGCCCGCTGTCCATCGAGTGGACGTACGCGCACGGCGACCGCACGCGCGTGGAGTATCCGTTCAACGTGATGGACACGCTGCCGGGGCAGGGGCATTCCACGCAGCAACTGGCGCTGAGCATGGAGGCGTTGCGCGCGGGAGGTTCTTCCGCGAAGGCCACGTGGTTGGAGCGCAAGGGCGGCAACCTCGCGAGCGTCTTCGCGGCGCTGCCCATGTCCACGCGCGAGGTCATCTCCCAGGAGCTGGCGCGGCGCGTGCCGTCCGTGTCCGAGGTGGACGTGGCGCGAGACCTGGAGGACCGCTCCTTCCGCCTGCGCTTCCGCGACCGCTGGAGTCCGGACGTGTGGTTCGGCCCCGAGCAGGTGTCGGACGGGGTGTTGTGGTTGCTGGCGTTCCTGCTGCTGCCGTATCAGCGGCCGTTGCCGGAGCTGCTCACGCTGGATGAGCCGGAGCGAGCGCTGCATCCGGGGCTGGTGCGCGAGGTGCTGGAGTTGCTGCGCGCGATGACGCGCGGCGAGTCCACCGGAGGCCAGCCGGTGCAGGTGGTGCTGTCCACGCATTCGCCGGACCTCTTGGAGCAGGTGCGGCCGGAAGAGGTGCGCCTGTTGGCGCGCGAGCCCTCCGATGGCTCCGTGCGCGTGCGCCAGGTGCCGGCCTCCACGCTGCACTGGCGGCGTGAGTGCCGGGAGCTGCTGGAGTCGCTGTAGGGCCGTGCGCTGTCCACCATCACACGGCGCCCACACCCCGAGTGACCAGGGGGGAACGCTCCACGCAGGGGCGTGACGGTTGTGCGCCGGGCTCGGTGGGCCACCCCTAACGTGGGCCCCTTCGCCCACCCATGCCTGTCCTCCTACTTCCCATCCTGCTGGCCCTGGCGTGCGCGCCGCTCGCGTACTTCGCGGGCCGGTGGCGTCCGGGGGCCGCGGCCTGGGTGGGGGCGGCCTGCGCCGTGGCCGCGCTGGTCGCGCTGTGCTGGGAGCTGACGCTGGGGCCCGCGCGCCTCGTGCTGCCCTGGGCGCCGACGTGGGGCCTGTCGCTGGAGTTCACGCGGGATGGCCTGTCCGGCCTCTACGCCGCGATGGCGCTGTCCGTCGGCGCGCTCGTGGTCCTGTACTCGCGCGCGTACATGCCGCACCACTTGAAGGAGGAGGGCCGGCCTGCTCGCGACGAGGTGCGCTTCCAGGTCCTGCTGCTGTGCTTCATGGCCGCGATGGTGCTGCTCGTCACCGTGGATGACCTGCTGCTGCTGTTCATCGCGTTGGACCTCACCACCATCGTCTCGTACCTGCTCATCGGCTTCGACCGCGACGACCCGGAGTCGCGCGCCGCCGCGCTGCTGTCCCTGGTGCTCACCGGCGCCACCTCCGTCGTGTTCTTCGCGGGCGCGATGGCGCTGGGCCTCCAGTACGGCACCTTCTCCCTGCCGCTGGTCTTCGAGCGCGCCGCGAACGACCCGGCCTCCACCGGCGCGCTGGTGTGCCTGGCCGTGGGCGCGCTGGGCAAGAGCGCGCAGGTGCCGTTCCACTTCTGGCTGCCTCGCGCCATGGCCGCGCCCACGCCGGTGTCGTCGTACCTGCACTCGGCCGCGATGGTGGCCGCGGGCGTCTTCCTCCTCCAGCGCCTCTATCCTCTCTTCGAGCCCGCGGTGGCCGTGCGCGACGGGCTGCTCGCCATCGGGTTCCTGTCCATGACGGTGGGCAGCCTGATGGCGCTGGTGGCGGATCCGTTCAAGCGCGTGCTCGCGTACTCCACCATCGCGCAGTACGGCTATGCGCTGGTGCTGGTGGCGCTGGGGTCGGAAGGCGCGCCGCTCTACGTCGCGGCCCATGCGCCCTGCAAGGCCATCCTGTTCCTCACGGCGGGCGCCATCACGCAGGTGACGGGCAAGAAGAAGCTGTCCGAGGTCAGCGGCCTGCGCCACTCGCTGCCCGTGCTCGCGGGCGCGAGCGCCGTGGGCGCGGCCGGGCTCGCCGCGCTGCCCCTCACCGTGGGCTTCTTCAAGGACGAGGTCTTCTTCCACGCGCTCGTGGAGAAGGGCCCCCTCTTCATGGCGGGGGGGCTCGTGGGCGCGGGCCTGACGCTCGCGTACACGCTGCGCCTCTGGTGGGGACTCTTCGGAGGACCGCGCCAGGACGTGCCCGCCGCGCCCCGACTGCTCGTCGCCCCCGTGGTCGTGCTCGCCGCGTCGGTGCTCGTGGGCGGCGTCCTGCCGGGCCTCCTCGTCGAGCCCTCTCGCGCCGCCGCTTCCGCGTCCATGGTGCGCGGTGGAACATCCACGCTGGAGCTCGCGTATCACCTGGATGCGCGCGCGGAGAACCTGCTGGCCGTGGGGGCCTGGGCCCTGGGCGCGGCGCTGTTCGCCACGCGCCTGAGGTGGACGCCGCTGCTCACGCGCGTGCTGGAGGGCACGTCGAAGGCCGGCCCCGCGCGCGGCTACCGGGTGCTGCTGCACCAGTTGGACCGGCTGTCCACGTGGCTGCACGAGAAGGAGGTGCGCGACCTGCGCGACCGGGTGGCGTCGGTGCTGGTGCCCACGGGCCTGTTGGGCATGACGGTGCTGTGGGTGACGCCGCTGCGCGACCGCTTCATCACGGGCAGCGTGGGCTGGGCGGACGTGACGCTGGTGATGGCGCTGGCGTTCGCGTCCGCGGCGGCGCTGGCCACGCTGCGCGCGCAGAACCACCTGGTGCTGGTGATGCTCATCTCCTGCGTAGGCTTCAGCCTGGCCATGGTGTTCGCCTTCGCCGCCGCGCCCGACGTGGCCCTCACCTCCGTGCTGGTGGAGACCACCTTCACGCTGCTCTTCGCGGGCCTGCTCGCGCTGCTCCCCGACCGCCGCCTGGAGCGCGCGCAGCAGGAAGCCCAGAAGCCCCGGGGCCGCGACCGCATCTCCGCCGGCATCGCGGGCGTGAGCGCCTTCCTGCTGAGCTGGAGCGCGCTGTCCCATCTCCAGGCGGACCGCGTGGGGACCCAGACGGTGAAGCTGGCGGAGGTCGCGCATTCGCCCAACGTCGTCGCCGCCGTGCTCACCGACTTCCGGGGCCTGGACACCGTGGGGGAGATGAGCGTCGTGCTGGCCGCGCTCCTGGGCGTCACCAGCCTCCTGAAGCTGAAGGGGAAGGGCTGATCCATGCGCTCCTTCGTCCCGCCCCTGTCGCGCATGCTGCTGTGGCCGTCGTTGATCATCGCGCTGTCCTTCTGGCTGAAGGGCGGCGGCGAGGTGGGCGGAGGCTTTCCGGCCGGGGCGCTGGCGGGGCTCGCGGTGCTGCTGCAATACGTGGTGACGGGCCGGGAGCAGACCCGGCGCTACGTGGTGGTGCGCTACGCGGCGCCGCTCGCGGGCGTGGGCCTGCTGCTGGTGGTGGGCACCGCGTTCCTGCCGGTGCTGGCGGGCTACACGCCGGTGAGCCTCTTTCCCCGTCCGGGACAGCCCGAGCTGGGCGCGGGCGCGTTCCACCTGCACACCGCGCTCGTCTTCGAAGGGGGGCTGATGCTCATCGTCTTCGGCCTGGTGGTGACGGTCATCGACCGGTTCGCGCTCAGCACGGCGAACGGAGGGGACGAAGGACCATGAACCTCATCGCATCCCTGGTGGTGGGCCTGTTGTTCGCGTGTGGCGTGCGCATGGTGCTGGAGCGCGAGCTGGTGCGCGTGGCGTGCGGCACGGTGCTCATCACCAACTCCAGCGTGCTGCTCATCCTGGCGGGCTCGTTCGCGGAGCGCGGCGAGGCGGTGAACGTGCCCCAGGGCTATCCGGTGACGGACCCCGTGCTCCAGTCGCTGGCGCTCACGGCCATCGTCATCGGCTTCGCGGTGTCCGCGCTCCTGCTCACGCTGGTGCACCGCACGCAGCGCGCGCACGGTTCGCTGCGCACGGACCGGCTGGTGGAAGCGGAGCTGAAGCGCGTGCACGACACCGAGAAGGAGGGCCCTTGATGCCGCTCTGGGGACCGCTGCTCCTGCCGTGGGTGATGGCCTGTGTGCTGGCCTTCATGGACGGCCGGCGCGCGTGGGTGGCGTGGCTGGGCATCGCGAGCCTCGCGGCGACGCTCGTGTGCACGGCGCTGCTGTTGCCCCAGGCCTGGAGCGCGCACCCGCCCGAGTTCGTCACCGGGGACTGGCCGGTGGGCGTGGGCATCCGCCTGCGCGCGGATCCGCTGTCCATCGTGTACACGCTGGTGTCCACGGCGGTGCTGCTGGGCACGCTCGTCTACGAGCACGTGGCGGGGGGCATCACGTCGCGCAGCTTCCCCGCGCTGGTGGTGTTCCTGGGTGCGGGGCTCACGGGCGTGTTCTTCACGTCCGACGCGTTCAACTTCTACGTCTTCTTCGAGCTGGCGATGACGGCCGCCTTCGCGCTGGCGTCCTACGGGGAGAAGGCCCGGAACCTGCGCGCCGCGTTCACCTTCGTGGTGGTGAACCTGATGGGCTCCACGCTGTTCCTCACCGCCGTGGTGATGCTGTACCTGACCACGGGCACGCTGGACATGCAGTCCATCGTCGCGTGGGGACAGGCGGGCGCTCCATATGCGCTGGACGTCCCAGGGACGCTGCTGCTGTGCGCGTTCGGCGTGAAGCTGGGGTTCTTCCCGTTCCACTTCTGGGCGCCGGCCGTGTACCGGGACGCGGGGCCCACGGTGGCGGCGCTGCTCGCGGGGGCGCTGGCGAACATCGGCAGCTATGGGCTGCTGCGGTTTGGCGCGGACGTGATGCCGCAGGTGCTGGAGCGGGCCCGTCCGCTGCTGGAGATATTGGGCGCGTCGAGCATCCTGTATGGCTCCGTGCTGGCGCTCTCCCGGCGCGACACGCGCGAGGTGCTGGCGTACGCGTCCATCACGCAGGCGGGGCTCATCATCGCGGCCCTGGGGCTGGGAGGTCAGGAGGGTCTGTCCGCGGCGGTGGCGCTGGCGCTGGCGGGGTCGGTGGACAAGACGGCGCTGTTCCTCGCGCAGGACCGGGGCGGCGAGCGCGCGCGGCGGGCCTACTCCGTGGCGGCCTTCAGCACCGCGGGCGTGCCACCCACGGCGGGCTTCTGGTCCAAGGCGTGGCTCTTGCGAGCGGCGCTGGAGCGGGGCCACCCGTGGCTCGCGGGGCTGGTGGTGATGGCGAGCATCCTGTCCCTGCTGGCCCTCTTCCGCGCCTACCAGCGGGAGCCGTGGCTGCGCGAGGGCGCGGCGCTGCACCGGGGCACGGGCGCGGTGGTGTTCGCGCTGTCCCTGGCGCTGGTCGCCACGGGCCTGTGGCCGGAGCCCCTGCTGCGCGCGGGCCGCGATGCCATCGCGGGGCTGGGGGTGTTGCCATGAGCCACCGTGCCGTCGTGCAGGTGCTGTCCCTGGCGCTGCTGTACGCGGTGATGGTGGGCAGCTTCCATCCGGTGGATCTCGCCGTGGGTGTCGTGATGTCCGTGGGCGTGACCCGACTGTTCCCGCTGGCGGGCCTGCCCCCCGACACGAGCGCGGGCGAGCGCTGGAAGCGCATGCTCCACCTGCCGCGCTTCGTCTGGGCGCTGGTCGTGCTGGTGGTGCGCAGTTGCACGCAGGTGCTGAGGGTCATCTTCGGCCGGAGCTGGCGCGCGGACCACGCGGGCGTGGTGGACGTGCCCATGGGCGAGCGCACCGCGCGCGGCGTGCAGGTGTCCTCGTGGGTGATGTCCCTGGCCCCGGGCACGGTGCTGCTGGAGCTGGACTGGGAGCGCCGGGTGATGCGCATGCACGCGCTGGACGCGTCGGATCCGGACAGGCTCCGCCAGCAGCAGGAGAACTTCTACCAGCGCTACCAGCGCGCGGTGTTTCCGTAAGGGAGGGCACGGTGCACGAAACCTTCTTCACCCTGGCCATCCTCTGGATGGTGGGCCTGCTGGGGACCCTGGTGCTGCTGGCCTCGCGCCAGCGCTCCGCCGCCGATGTGCTGATGGCGGTGGACACCCTGGGCCTGGTCATCTGCGCGGTGCTGGCGCTGTACGGCGCCACGCGCGGCGAGGCCGGCTACCTGGACGCGGCGCTGGTGCTCGCGCTGCTGTCCTTCGTGCAGACCGTGGCCGGCGCGCGCTACCTGCACCACGGCCGCGCCTTCCGCGGGGAAGAGGAGGAGCGCTGATGCTCTCCTCCTTGCTGCAATGGACCGCCGACGCGCTGGTGGCGCTGGGCCTGCTCTTCATCACGGGCGCCATCATCGGCATGTACCGGCTGCCGTCGGTGCTCACGCGGGTGCACGCGGCGGGCGCGGTGCCCTTCGGCGCGGTGCTCGTGGTCATCGGCGCCACGCTGGCCACCGGCGACACCCGGCTCATCCTCCGGGGGCTGCTCGTCGCGGCGTTCCTGATGCTCACCATCCCCAGCTCCGCCCACGCCATCGCCTGGCTGGCGGAGGGACGCCCCGACACCGCCCACGAGCCGACCCGTCAGCGCCACCTCTTCGCGCGCAAGGCCCCCCCGCCGAAGCCGCCGACGCCGCCCTGAGCCCTCACGGCGTCGCGATGGCCCGCAGCGACGCCTCCGTCGCCACGCCGAAGATGGCCGTCTGCGCCACGAGCCACGCGTGCTCCTCGCCCGTCCAGGTGTTCATGGGCGCGGTGGCCCGGAGCAGCGGGAACGCCAGGTGTTCAAAGGCGAGCACGCCCAGCCCCAGCAGCAGCCCCCGGGGCACCAGCGGCCAGCGGGCCACCGCGGGCCGCGCCGCGCCCCAGGCGAGCCCCAGCAGCGGGCCGTAGACGGCGCGCATGGTCCAGGCCCAGTCCTGGGCCTCCTGCTTGCTCAGGTCCCGGCGCAGGAAGCGGCTCACCAGCCGGTGCGCGATGCGGCGGGCGGCATAGGGAGGAGGATGGCCCAGGGCCGGGTTGCGCACGGACACCAGCGCACGCAGCACCCCTCCGCCCACGGCTCCGGCGACCAACGCGGCGGCGAATCGGTTCCTCATGTCCGTGAAGGTATGCATGGCCCCCGGGACAGGAGGGTGCCCCGCGGACCTATCCCTTCATCAGGTTGCGCATCACGAACCACAGGTTGGCCGGGCGCTCCGCCAACCGTCGCATGAAATACGGATACCAGTGCTTCCCATACGGGACATAGACACGCACCGGATGGCCGTCCTTCGCCAGCCGCTCCTGGAGGTCGCGTCGGATGCCATACAGCATCTGGAATTCGAAGGCCCCGCGCGGCAGGCCCTGACGGGCCGCATGCTCCAACGTGGCGTCGATCATCCGCTCATCATGGGTGGCGATGCCGTGATACACGCCGCTGTCCAACAGGATGCGCATGCAGCGCACGAAGTTCGCGTCCACGTCCTGCTTGTCCGGGAAGGCCACCTGCGGACCCTCCAGGTAGGCACCCTTGCACAGCCGGATGCGGACGCGTTCCTTGCACAGGGCCTGCGCGTCCGCCTCCGTGCGCCGCAGGTAGCTCTGAAGCACCGCGCCCACGTGCGGCTCCCCGAACTCCGCGTGCAACTCCCTCACGATGTCCAGGGTCGCCTGCGTGACGGCGCTCTCCTCCATGTCCACGCGCACGAACGAGTCGCGCGCCGCCGCGTCCGCCACCACCGCGCGTGCGTTCTGGAGCGCCAGCCCCTTGTCGAACAACAGGCCACACTGCGTGAGCTTCATCGACACGTTGGCCTTCACGCCCACCTGGTCGATGCGCGCGAGCAGCCGTTGATAGTGGCGCACCTCGTCCCGCGTCTCCTCGGGCGTGCGCACCGCTTCATTGAGGTGGTCGAAGCTGGCCATCAGCCCGCGCTCCGTCAGCGCCTTCACCGCGTCCACCGCCTCCTCCAGCGTCTCGCCGGCGATGAAGCGCGAGGCCAGCTCGCGGAAGGGTTTGAGCCGCGTGGCCACGTCCTTCAGGTTGGACTGGCGCGACAGGAACAGCAGGGCGGAGCGGGACAAATGGTCGGTGGCGGTCATCATGCAGGTGTCATCCCCCGCTGGAAGAGATAACGCCTGTTCAGTCCGGGTGCCGCGCGAGGAAGTCCGACACGCGGGCATTGAACGCTTCGGGATGGCTCATGTACGGCAGGTGACTGGCCGTCGGAAGGAATTCCAGCTCCGCCCCCGGCACGTGCGCCGCCACGTCCCGCGCCGCCGCCGGAGGCACCAGCAGGTCGCGTCCGCCCTCGATGATGAGCGTGGGCACCCGCAGCTCCCGCAGCCGGTGCAGGAAGTCCGCGGCCAGGATGTCGCGCAGCCGCCGCAGCAGCTCCAGCGGTGACAGCCGCCGCGCCTCGCGAACGATCTCCGCGCGCCCCTCCGCGGGCAGCCACCGGCCCCCCAGCACCCTTGCCACCGTGGGCGCGAAGACATACGCGAGCGGCCGGGGCGCCCGCACCAGCGTGGACAGCGTCAGCGCCAGCCGCCGCACCCGGCGCACGCTGGCCACCGGCGACACCAGCACCAGCGCCTTCACCCGCTCCGGGTGCTCCAGCGCATACGCGATGGACAGCAGGCTTCCATAGGAGGAACCCATCAACGCGAAGCGCTCCGGAAGCAGCGCCTCCGCGTGGTTGAGCACCGACAGGTTCCACTGCAACGGCGTGTGGGTCGCGGGCGTCTTGAGCGGCGGGGTCCACAAGAGCAGCCGGTACGCCTGCGCCAGCGGCTCCATGGGCGCGAAGGACCGGCCGCTGGCGCCCAGGCCCGGAAGACACACCACCGTGCGCGACACGTCCGTGCTGCCGTTCGGGAAGGTGAACAGCCGCACCGGCGTGCCCCGGACGCCGCGCTCTTCACAGACCAGGTGCGCGTAGCCGCGCTGGATGTCTTCCACCTCCGGCACCAGCGGAGGCGTGCGATTCCGGGGCGGCGAAGCGGTGGCATCAAGCATGGCAGGCCCTCAACAGCAGGCGGCGGACGCTGGCGGCCACCCGGTCACGGAAGGCCTGGATGCGCGACTCGGAGGCCCCTGTCGGAGGCGGTTCGTGGGGCTCGCCCACGGCGAAGGTGAGCTTCACGGGCAGCGGCAGCGGTCCCAAACCCATCACCAGCGGCATCCGGTACTTCTCCTCCGCCGCCAGTTGCCAGCACAGCCGGTCCTCGCCCGGGGGCCAGAAGAAGGTGTCATCCACCCCGAAGCCGGCGAAGGGCACCACCGGCACCCCGGCCTTCATGGCCAGGCGCACGAAGCCCAGCGTGCGCTCCCAGCGCAGCCGGTAGCGGCCCTGGCTGCGTTTGAAGGTCTCCCGCGCCCCGCCCGGGTAACACACGACCAGTTGTCCTTGCTCCAACGAACGCAGCGCATTCTCTGGCGTGCCCTCCACCCCGCCCAGCCATGGCAACACCGTGCGGACGAGGGGAATCTTGAAGAACCCCCGCTCCGCGAGCCCCAGGGGGTAGCGACCCGTAGCGGCATGTAGCAGGTGGAAGAAGGCCGGGGTCTCGTATCCCCAGACACCGTGGTTGCCCACGAGCAGCAGCGGCCCGGAGCGGGGCAGGTGTTCGCCACCCAGCAATCGGGCGCGGTGATATCGCGCCGACAGGGCGGCGCCGGTCTCCGCGAATTGGAAGACGGCCTGACGGATGCGGGTGAGTGGGTTTTCCACGGTGGAGCCAAGATGGAGCCTGCCCCGCCCCGCGGCATCATCGCGGCGAGCGACCGGGCAGGGGCTCAAGCCGCTGTCATCGGGCGGTGGCCCCCACCGGCCGCGACCCCCGGAGCGCGTGAATTGCCTGCCAGCAGGCTGGCTTTCACGGCCGGGGACCGGTGCGGTTGTCTGCCTCCAGGGGCGTGCCGATGCTTGGGTGCATGGTGGGGTCATTCGACATCCTCGTGGAGCAACACCGGGCCCTGGAAGCCTTGCTGGAGCGCCTGGACACGGAGCCGGATGCGGAGGAGCTGCGGGCGCGACAGGAGGACCTGGGCCGCCTGCTGCGCCTGCATTCCCGCCTGGAGGAACGCTGCGTCTACCCGCTGGTGGCGCGCGTGGAGGGCCGCATCCGGGCCCGCGAGGAGGCCGAGGACCACCTCACCCTGCGCGAGCTGATGGAGGAATTGCAGGAGCTGACGCCGCGCGGCGAGGACTGGCAGGCGCGATTGTTCACCCTGCAGGATCTGCTGGTCGCGCACGTGCAGGCCTCGGAGCATCTGTTGCTGCCCCGACTGGCCACCGCCCTGGACTCCGAGGAACTGGAGACCCTGGAACACGACCTCGCCCTCACGTGTGAGGAACTGCTGGAGCGCTCGCAAAGCACCCCCGCCCCGGGGCAGGGTGCGTTGTTGGAAGCCCTGCATTGGGATGCCTGAAACCCCTGTGTCAGCGCCGCCCAGGCCCGTTTTCCGGGCCGCGGGCGCCCGCTGATACGCACTCCCGTCACAACTTTTTATCGCTTCCTTCGACAATTGCCTTTCTGGGAGGTATTGATAGTCCGGCGTGCCGGTTCACGCCGAAGGCAATGCTCCCCCCTAAACCGAGGATTGTTCGAAATGTCAGTTGACAAGGCGTTCCGCGAGATGATTCGCAACGAGATTGAAGCCCAGCTCAAGCCCCTGCGCGACGTGGTGTCTCGTCTGGAGGCAGGCACGGCGGACCTGGATGCGCTGCGCAGCGTCGCCGAGCGTCTGGCGCCCCTGGCGCAGGTGGTGGGCCCGCTCTTCGGCGCGCAGGCGCCCGCGGCGAGCAAGGCCGGGCGTCGCCCCGTGGGCCGTCCGGCTCGCGCGGCGGTGAGCGCTCCGGTGGCGGCGGTCGGTGGCAAGCGCCGCGGCCGCAAGCCGGCGGCGGAGGGCGGCGCGCGTGACTGCGCCATCAAGGGCTGCGGCAAGCCCAGCCGCACCAAGGGCTACTGCGCGGCGCACTACCAGAAGCTGCGGATGCTGGAGAAGACCAACCGCCGTCCGGGCGCGTGGAGCGACTACGCGGAGCCCAACAGCGTGGAGGACATCAAGCTGCCCCGTGGCCGCGCCGCCTCCAAGGCGCTGGCTGAAGCCGCACAGAAGAACGCTTAAGCAGTACGTTGCCCCGGCCCGGGCAGAGGTAGGTGAACCACACTCCCGAACGGGGGCGTGGGAGGTTTATCCGCGCGGAGGATGTGCTTGCGCCGCGAGGGGGTTGGTGCGCATGAATGCCCGGGCCATGAACAAACGCGACCTGGAGCCTGGAATCGTCACGGACCTCGCGGGCCGGACGACGTACGGTGACTATCTGCAGTTGGACCGGTTGTTGTCCGCGCAGATTCCCCGCTCCCAGCCTCCCCACCACGACGAGTTGTTGTTCATTGTCCAGCACCAGACGAGCGAGCTGTGGATGAAGCTGCTCATCCATGAGCTGTCCGCCTGCATCCGCTACATCCAGGCGGACCGGCTGGAGCCGTCCTTCAAGATCTTCGCGCGCGTCGCGCACATCCAGCGGATGCTCTTCGAGCAGTGGAGCGTG
>SECN01000881.1 GCA_004173515.1 Myxococcaceae bacterium
CTGGGCGACGATGAGGTTGGCCACATCGTCGTTGATGGGCGTGCCCAGGAGGATGATGCGGTCCTTGAGCAGGCGGCTGTAGAGGTCGTACGCCCGCTCGCCGCGGTGCGTGGTCTCAATGACGAAGGGGACGTTCATGGCCCCCGTACCCTAATCGTCCCCGCGTCCGCGCGCTCCCTCCTTCTTGCCGGAGCGTGCGCTGTCCCACGCTTGGGCGGAGTCGAAGGGGGCGTTTCCCACGTGGTGGACTGTGCGCCAGGGCCCTTCACGGCGCCGACCGGAGGGCGGTTCAGCGCCCCCCGGCCCTGGATGATGCGCCGCGCCTACAGGTTCCCGGTCATCTTCTCCGGGCGGACCCACTGGTCGAACTGTTCGGGGGTGACGAGCCCCAGCTCCACGGCGACCTCCTTGAGCGTCTTGCCCTGCTTGTGCGCCGTCTTGGCGATCTTCGCCGCGTTGTCGTAGCCGATGTGCGGGTTGAGGGCCGTCACCAGCATCAGGCTGCGCTGGAGGTTCTCCTGGAGGCGCGGGAGGTTCGGCTCGATGCCCACCGCGCAGTTCAGCCGGAAGCTGCGCATGCCGTCCGCCAGCAGCCGGCAGCTCTGCAGGAAGTTCTGGATGATGAGCGGCTTGAAGACGTTGAGCTCGAAGTTGCCGGACGCGCCGCCCAGGGAGATGGCCACGTCGTTGCCCATCACCTGGGCCGACAGCATGGTGAGCGCCTCGCTCTGCGTGGGGTTCACCTTGCCCGGCATGATGGAGCTGCCCGGCTCGTTCTCCGGGATGTTGATCTCCCCGATGCCCGAGCGCGGCCCGGACGACAGCCACCGGATGTCATTGGCCACCTTGAACAGCACCGCCGCCAGGCCCTTGAGCGCGCCGTGCGCCTGCACCAGCGCGTCGTTGGCGGCCAGCGCCTCGAACTTGTTGGGCGCGGTGACGAAGCCGTGGCCGGTGAGCCTGGCGATCTCCGCCGCCACGCGCTCGGCGTAGCCCGGGGGCGCGTTGAGGCCGGTGCCCACGGCGGTGCCGCCCAGCGCCAGCTCCAGCA
>SECN01000472.1 GCA_004173515.1 Myxococcaceae bacterium
GCGGCTGCTGGGGCTGACCGGCCGTGAGCGACTCGGCGCGGTTGACGGCCTTCTCCAGCCGCTCCATGAGCGTGGCCAGCTGCTGCTGGGCCTGGATGCTCGTGGGCGGAGGCGGGGGCATGGGCAGGTTGGAGCCCGGCGTCCCCGGGGTGCCCGGCGTGCTGCCGGGGGCGGGGGCCTCCGCGGAGGCGGCCTGCATCGTGGCCTCCAGCCGCGTCACCTGCGCCTGCACGTTGGCGGCGTCCGGTGGATTGGAGGCGAGGTAGCGCTTGAAGGCGTCCAGCGCTTCGTCCAGCCGTCCCGCGTCCTGGTACGCGCGGGCGATGTTGTAGAGGACGCTGGGGTGCGGCTTGATGTTGTAGGCCTCTTCCAGCTCGGCGATGCCTTCATCGAACTGCTTCTGCTCGATGAGGTTCATGCCATTGCGGAAGTGGCGGCGCGCTTCCAGGCGTGCGTCCGCCAGGGCCTCGGTCGCGCAGAGCGTCAGCGCGAGGAAAGCCCCTCGTCGAAAGACTGTCGGGATGGTCACTGGTACGGATCGTCCTTGTACGCGGAACCGGGAGCCTTCGGCTTCGGTGCCTGCTTCTTGATGCGCGTCAACTTCAAGGAAACGGGGACGGTCTTCCCTGCGTTGTCCGCGTAGTTCTTGCTGACGCTCTGGTAGCCGTCCAGCTTGAGCTCCACCACCACGGAGGCCAGCCCCGAGCCGTCCGGGGGCTGCTCGAACTCCATGGGCGTGGTGCCACGCACCGTCCCGTTGACGGTCACCTCCGCGCCCGGAGGATCACTGGCCACCTGGAAGCGCACGGGCTTCGGCGCGGCGGGAGGCGGCTCGGGCGCGGTGGCGGGCTGACGCGCGGGGGGCGCTTCCGCGACGGGCGCGCGGGGAACGAGCGCATGCTCATCCACCGGATGCACCGTCGGGGGCGGGGCCTGCGTGGCGCGCAGCACGAACACCGCCGCGGCGGCGATGCCCAACAGCACGGAGCCGCCAAACAGCGCGATGCCCAGCCCCTTGCCGGCCTTCTTCTCCGGCGAGGCCGCCTCGTCCACGGAGATGTCCAACGCCACGGTGTTGGGGCCGGAGCCCAGCGCGTGGGCGCCCGTGTGCGGACCGCTGTGGGGGCCGGAGCCCACCGTGTTGAGGCCGGTGCGCGGGCTGGAGAAGACGCCGCTGACGCCGGACGCGGAGGCCGCGGCGCGCATGCCCTGGAGCACCGCGTCCATGGACGCGTAGCGGTCCACCGGGCGCTTGGCCAGGCACTTCATCACCAGGGCCCATCAGGATTTGATAGAGCACGACGCCCAGGCTGTACACGTCGCTGCGCGGATCCGCGATGTTGCGCGCCTGCTCCGGCGCCATGTACTGCGGCGAGCCCAGGATGACGCCCGCCTGCGTGAGCGTGGTGTCCTCCTTCATGTTGGCGTCGCCGAGGAAGGACTTCACCAGGCCGAAGTCCAGCACCTTCACCACGTCGTGGTCGGTCTCCTGGTTGAGGACCATCACGTTGGCGGGCTTCAGGTCGCGGTGGATGAGGCCGACCTTGTGGGCCTCGCGCAGCGAGCGGGCCACCTGCTGCGCGATGCTCAGCGCGCGGTCCCACGGCAGCGGGCCTTCCTGGGTGAGCAATTGCGACAGCGTCAGCCCCTCCAGGTACTCCATGGCGATGTAGTAGATGCCGTCTTCCGTCTTCCCGTAGTCGATGACGGTGACGGTGTTCGGGTGGCGCAGCTTCGCGGTGACGCTGGCCTCCAGGAAGAAGCGCTTCTGGAAGCCGGGGTCCTTGCCCTCGCCGCTGTACTGCGGGTTGAGCCTTGGAAAACCGCCCAAGAGACGTCCCTCGGCGAACCGGGACGCCACGGGACGCCGAGTTTCCGGCCCCGGCCACGCGCCTGCACTCCCGCACCTGCCGTGTTGGTGCTGCCAGGAGCCGTTCGGAAATCAGGGAAATCAGCGTCCGCTCCCGTACAGAGGGAGGGGACTGGTGCGATGCGTCATCCCGCGTGGAGGGCCCGAGGGCGCGTTAGGGTCCCCGGCATGAACGCCCATCTGTCCTCGCTGTTGTCGTCGGCGCCGCGCTACCCGCGGCGGGTGGTGTGCATGACGGAGGAGACGACGGAGGTGCTCTACCGCATCGGCGCGGGGGAGCTGGTCGTCGGCGTGTCGGGGTTCACGGTGCGGCCTCCGGAGGCGCGCAAGAAGCCCCGGGTGAGCTCGTTCCTGGACGCGAACTTCGAGCGCATCCTGGAGCTGAAGCCGGACCTGGTGCTGGGCTTCTCCGACCTGCAGGCGGACATCGGGCGGGAGCTGTGCAAGCGCGGCGTGCCCGTGTACCTGTTCAACCAGCGCTCGCTCGCGGAGATCTTGCAGACGGTGCGGCTCACCGGGGCGCTGGTGGGGCGCGCGGAGGCGGCGGAGGCGCTGGCGGTGGAGCTGGAGAAGAACCTGGAGCGTCACTCGGACGCGGCGCAGTCGCTGCCCCGGCGACCGCGCATCTTCTTCGAGGAGTGGCACGAGCCGCTCATCTCCGGCATCCGCTGGTGCTCCGAACTGGTGGAGGTGGTGGGCGGCGAGGACGTGTGCCAGGAGTCGCGCGCGTCGCAGGGGGCGAAGGGCCGCATCTTCGAGCCGGAGGAGGTGGCGCGCAGGAACCCCGAGGGCGTCATCGCGAGCTGGTGCGGGCGCAAGGCGAAGCGCGACAAGATTGCTTCGCGGCCGGGTTGGGACCGGGTGCAGGCGGTGGTGGACGACCAGCTCTACGAGGTGCGCAGCTCGTACATCCTCCAGCCGGGGCCGGCGGCGCTGTCGGACGGGGTGGATCAACTGGCGCGCATCGTGGGGGCCATCGCGCGGGGGGAGAAGTTGCCCATGACCCGGCCGGGGGACCTTCGCACCGCGCTGGAGTGAGGGGAGGCTGGCGGAGGGCGCGGCGCATGACAGGATGCGCGCGTGCCGCTCCCGCTGCTCGTCCTGGTGTCCACCATGCTCGCCGCGACGGGCGGGACGTCCGCGCCGTCGGTGCGCGAGGCCGTGGTCCTTGCACGCGAGGCGGAGGGCGGCGCCAATACACGGACAGACGGGCCTGTCGCCCGTGCGCAGACGGGCGAACTCAAGGACCCGTGGGCACCGTCGGCCGAGCGCGGAGCTTCCAGCGGTTCCCAGGCGTCCACGGCAGCGCAGGCCGAGCGCGAAGGCCCTGGCGCTTCGCAAGCCTCCACCGCGCAGGTCTCCGGGCCTGAAGGCTCAGGCCGACCCCAGGATGCGGCCTCTCCCGATGCGCCCGTGCGGACTCCGGAGGGTGAGCCGTCCGGCGTGTCGAACGCGGAGGTGCCCGCGCCGCCGCGCGCGGAGCAGGTGCCCGTGGGCCCGGAGGGCACGGACGCGCCCGCGCCTCCCGCGGTGGACGCGACGAAGAACTACGAGGACGCGCTCATCGCCTGGGGCCTGGAACAGAGCGAGCGCCAGGTGGAGCCCGCGCCCGACGGCAAGGTGCTGGAGGAGGTGGTCGTCACCGCGGAGGAGGTCGTCGCGCCGATGGATCCGTATCCATCGCTGCTCAACATCTTCCACGTCCGCACGCGGGATCAGATCGTCCGGCAGGAGGTGCTGCTGACGCCGGGGCAGCCGTACTCGCCGGCGCTCGTCGCGGAGTCGGTGCGCAACCTGCGCAAGCTGGGCCTCTTCTCCGTGGTGCGCGCGGTGCCGGTGAAGGGGAGCGCGCCCGACAAGGTCGCGCTGCTGGTCGTCACCAAGGACCTGTGGTCGCTGCGGCTCAACAACGAATTCTCCGCCGTGGGCTCGCTGCTGCTCTACCTGCGCCTGCAGGGCACGGAGCAGAACTTCCTGGGGCGCGGCAAGAAGGTGGCGGTGGACTTCATCCTCCGCCTGGACACCTTCAGCAGCTACACCGACCAGCGCGTGCTCGGCAGCCGCTGGTCGCTCTCCGAATCCGCCGCCGTGCTGATCAACCGCGACACGGGCCGGGCGGAAGGTTCGCGAGGAAGCCTCTCCGTCAGCCGTCCGCTGTATTCGCTGTCGACCCCATGGAGCCTGAGCTCGTCCGTGGCGTGGAACGTGGAGACCGCGCGTCAGTTCCGGGGCGCGGACATCTGGCAGTTGCCGTACCCGGACGGCGACCCGGTGCCGTACATCTACAACACGCGCGAAGTGGCCGTGGGCTCCACGTACACGCGCTCCTACGGCCAGCGCTACAAGTGGAACGTGGGCCTGGGCGCGGGCGCCTACCACTACGCCTACGCGCCTCCGGTGGCGTCCAATCTCAGCGACGCGCAGACGGACTGGTTCCGGAGCAACTACCTGCCGCGCCAGGAGGACGCGGGGTACGCGAACTTCACCCTGAGCGCCTTCGAGGCCCGCTACGACGTGCTCCGCAACGTGGACTCGTACACGCTGTCGGAGGACTTCCAGCTCGGGCACTCGGTGCTGGCCAAGCTGCGCTATGCGCCGCCCGTGTTTCCGTCCGCCGCGCACTTCGCGGAAGGCGGCCTGTCCGTGCGCTACCGCGTGCACTGGGGTGATGCGCTCACCACCGCGTCCGCCGCCGCGTCCATCCGTCGGCAGTTCAGCGGCCAGCAGGACACCGTCCAGGAAGGGTGGACCAACCGGCGGTGGGCGGCGGAGCTGGTGCAGGTGTCGCCGCGCGTGCTCGGCGGGCGCTTCGTGGCGCGCGGCCTGCTGGATGTGAACATCGACGATTTGTCCGAACGCGTGAGCCTGTTGGGCGGCAGCAACGGCCTGCGCGGCGCGGCGGTGGATGCGTACTCCGGCAAGCGGCTGTTGCTCGTGAACCTGGAGTACCGCACCGCGCCGCTCGTCGTGCGCACGGTGCACCTGGGCGGGGTGTTCTTCCTCGACTCGGGCAGCGCGTTCAACCGCCGGCCCGAGATGGTGACCACCGTGGGCGTGGGCCTGCGCATCCTGTTCCCGCAGTTCAACGTGTTCCCGTTCCGCATCGACTTCGGCTACGTGCTCAACGGGGACCGTCCGCCCGTGGGCAGCCGCCTGTCTCGACTCGCCCTGAAGTGTTGCTTCAGGGCGGCTCTACATGGAGCAGCTCCCGGAACAGCACCTCCGCCGCGTCGCGGAACAGCTCCCCGGACGCGAGCAGCCCGCCGCAGTGGTGGGGCTCCCGCGCCAGCGTCAGCGCGACGGCCTTGCCCAGCACCGCCTCCCAGAAGGGCTCGGACTCGGAGGGCAGCAGGAACTCCCGGATGATGGCCCTGGGCCACGGCAGCACCGTGGTCGGATCCGCGTCGCTCAAGGTGGTGAAGCAGTCCAGGTCCACGTCCAGCAGTACGCTCGCCGCGTCCTCCAGCACGTCGCGCACGAGGTCCGTGGGGCCGGGGTTCCGGTACGCCTCCGCCGCGCGGTCCACCGTCGTCACCGTGACCAGCCGGTGCGAACGCCCCCGCGTGTCCACGTAGACGTCCCCGGCGAAGGCGCCCCGGGGCCGCGTGCGCGCGATGATGAGCGCATCCCCCACGAGGTTCGCCTCCATGGCCGCGAGGATGTGGTCGTAGTTGCGCACGTTCAGGTGCCAGCGTGCATGCTCATCCAGCGCACGCAGGCCCGCGGAGCGGTCCGGCATCTCCGCCGGCTTCGCGGGCACCACCACGTCCAGGTGCCGATCCAACGTCACCAGCAGGGCAGGGGGGCCCACGTCGCCCAGGGCACAGGCCCACGCGGGCAGCGCGAGCCGGTGCGGGTCGAACACGTAGGCGTCCGTGGGGCCCCGGCCTCCGCCCAGGCCCAGGCGCACCACGCCCGCGAGGCGCAGATGCCGCAAGGCGTTGTCATCTTCCGACTGCATGAAGTGGGAATCCTCTCGGGGGCCGGACGTTGGGAGGGCCGCGCGGCGGCCGGAGTGTAGGCTTGCGCGCATCTTCCCGCGAAAGGAGCCCCGCCCCGCGCGGGGATTCAACTACGCATGCGTCAAGCCCTCACCGCAGCGCTCCTCCTCATGAGCGCCCCCGCCCTCGCACAGGAGCTGAAGCCCCAAGCCATGGCCCCTTCGCAAAAGCAGCCGGACCTCTTCCTGCGCCAGTACGCCGAAACGCGCCGCTTCCAGAGCGGCCGTCCCACCGGCGTGCGCATCACCCCGGATGAGCAGTCCGTGCTCTTCCTGCGCACCTCCCCCACGTCCAACGTGCAGATGCTCTACGCGTTCGACGTGGCCAGCGGCAACGGCCAGGCGCGCGAGCTGCTCACGCCCGAAGCCCTGCTCAAAGGCACCGAGGAGACCCTGACCCCGGAGGAGAAGGCCCGCCGCGAGCGCATGCGCGTGAGCGCCCGGGGCTTCACCTCCTACAGCCTGTCCGAGGACGGCACCCGCCTGCTCGTGCCCCTGTCCGGCCGCCTCTACGTGGTGGACCGCGCCACCGGCAAGTCCACGGAGCTGAAGACGGGCCCCGGCGTCATCGACCCGCGCCTGTCCCCGGACGGCAAGCAGGTGGCCTACGTCCGAAGCCACGACGTGTACCGGGTGGACCTGGCGTCCAACCAGGAGAAGGCCGTCACCAAGGGCGGCACCGAGCAGAAGACGCACGGCCTGGCGGAGTTCGTGGCGCAGGAGGAGATGAGCCGCTTCTCCGGCTACTGGTGGAGCCCGGACGCGAAGTCCCTGGCGTACACGGAGTCCGACACCACCGACGTGGAGAAGCTCACCATCGTGGACGTGATGCACCCGGAGAAGGGCGGGGAGGTGTTCCCGTATCCGCGCCCCGGCAAGCCCAACGCCAGGGTGCGCCTGGGCATCACCCCCGCCGCCGGCGGCAAGACGGTGTGGGCGCAGTGGGACGCGCAGAAGTACCCGTACCTGGCCACCGTGAAGTGGGACAAGGGCGGGCCGCTCACGCTGCTCGTGCAGAACCGCCTCCAGACGGAGGAGCAGGTGCTGGCGGTGGACCCCGCTACCGGCAAGACGCGCGTGCTGCTCACGGAGAAGGACGCCGCCTGGGTGGAGCTCAACCAGGACTTCCCCCTGTGGCTGGAGGATGGCTCCGGCTTCCTCTGGTACACCGAGCGCAACGGCGGCCCGGAGGTGGAGCTGCGCCGCGCCAACGGTGAGCTGGAGCGCTCCGTGGTGAAGCCGGACGCGGGCTTCCGCAACCTCGCCCGCTTCGTGCAGGCGGACAAGACGCTCTTCTTCACCGGCGACCCGAACCCCACGGAGAGCCACATGTGGCGCGTGAAGGACGGCGGCGCCCCGGTGAAGCTGGCCACCGGCAGCACCGGCCCGGGCCTGGAGATGGGCATGGTCTCCAAGAACGGCGGCCTGGTCGTGCTGAGCACCCAGGGCCCCAAGGCGATGCCGCGCACCGTGGTGATGAAGGGCGACGGCACGAAGCTGGGCGAGCTGCCGGAGGTGGCGCAGGAGCCGCCCTTCACCCCGAACTTCGAGGTGCGGCAGGTGGGCCCGAAGAAGTTCTGGACGTCGCTGGTGAAGCCGCGCGACTTCAAGCCCGGCACGAAGCTGCCCGTCATCGTGGAGGTCTACGCGGGCCCCAGCACCACCGTGGTGCACCAGTCCATGGCCGCGCACCTGCTCAGCCAGTGGATGGCGGACAAGGGCTTCCTCGTGGTCAAGGTGGACGGCCGCGGCACGCCGCTGCGCACGTCGGAATGGAACCGCGCGGTGAAGCACGACTTCGCCACCATCACCCTGGATGATCAGATTGAAGCGGTGCAGGCGCTGGCGAAGCAGGTGCCGGAGATGGACCTCCAGCGCGTGGGCATCACCGGCTGGAGCTTCGGCGGGTACATGGCCGCGCTGGCCGTGCTGAAGCGTCCGGACTTCTTCAAGGCCGCCGTGTCGGGCGCCCCCGTGGTGGACTGGCGCGACTACGACACGCACTACACCGAGCGCTACCTGGGCCTGCCGGAGGAGTCGCCCCAGGCGTACGAGGTCAGCAGCCTGCTCACGTACGCGAAGAAGGACGCTCCCATCGGCGCGCTGCTGCTGCTGCACGGCACCGCGGACGACAACGTCTACTTCTTCCACACGCTGAAGCTGTCGGACGCGCTCTTCCGCGCCGGCAAGCCGCACCAGCTGCTGCCTTTGAGCGGCCTGACGCACATGGTGCCGGATCCGCTCGTCACGGAGCGCCAGTACGAGCGGGTGATGGCGCACTTCCAGCAGAACCTGAAGTAGCGCCTGAAGACAGACACCGCCTGAAAAGGGAGAGGCCCGGATCCCCGACCGTGGGGTTCCGAGCCTCTTCAGTTCAACCAGTCCGTGAGGATTGGCTGACGACGACGCATCACTTCACGCCGCGCGGACGTTCTGCGCCTGCAGGCCCTTGGGGCCCTTGGTGACTTCGAACTCCACCTTCTGGCCCTCGGCCAGCGTGCGGAACCCATCCATGTTGATGGCGGTGTGGTGGCAGAACACGTCCTCGCCGCCGCCGTCCTGGGTGATGAAGCCGAAGCCCTTCGCGTCGTTGAACCACTTCACGGTGCCAGTTGCCATTGCGCTTCCTTGCGTTTGCAGGGCAGCCGTGGGGAAGGCCGCCCGTTCTGCCCGACGACCGGGGAGACGGACCTATTTGTAGTGAAAGGGCCGACTGGAAGTCCAGCCGGCCCCCGGGGAATGCCCGTCTTCCCACCCCGCACAACCATGTGCGGAGGAGTGGGTCAGATGTCGAGGAGCAGGCGCTCCGGGTCCTCGATGCACTCCTTCACGCGCACCAGGAACTGAACGGCTTCGCGGCCGTCCACCAGGCGGTGGTCGTACGTGAGGGCGATGTACATGATGGGCCGGATGACCACCTGGCCGTCGCGCGCCACCGGGCGGTCCACGATGTTGTGCATGCCCAGGATGCCCGTCTGCGGCGGGTTCAGGATGGGCGTGGACAGCATGGAGCCGAAGATGCCGCCGTTGGTGATGGTGAAGGTGCCGCCCTGCAGGTCCGTCAGGGTCAGCTTGTCATTGCGAGCGCGGCCGCCGTAGTCACCGACCGTCTTCTCCAGCTCCGCGAGCGACAGCTTGTTCGCGTCGCGCACCACCGGCACCACCAGACCGCGGCTGCCGCTCACGGCGACGCCGATGTCGTAGTAGTGCTTGAAGATGACGTCCTCGCCGTCGATCTCCGCGTTGATCTGCGGGAACGCCTTGAGGGCCTCCACCGACGCGCGGATGAAGAAGCTCATGAACCCGAGCTTCACGCCGTGCTTCGCCTGGAACTTGTCGTTGTACTTCTTGCGAAGCGCCATCACCTCGCCCATGTCCACCTCGTTGAAGGTGGTGAGCAGGGCGGCGTTGGACTGGGCCTGGAGCAGGCGCTCGGCGACGCGCTTGCGCAGCGGCGTCATGCGCACGCGCTCTTCCCGCGCGGCGTTGGGACGCGGCCCGGACGGCGCGGCGGGAGCAGGGGCCTGCGTGGGGGCAGCGGGCGCGGCCGGGCGGTTGATCTGCCCCAGCACGTCCTCCTTCACTATGCGGCCACCGGTGCCGGAGCCCTTCAACTGGCCCACGTCCACCTGGTTCTCCTCCGCCATCTTCTTCGCGGTGGGGGTGATGCGCGCGTCGTTGGCGGCGGCGGCCGGCGCGGACTGCACCGGAGCGGCGGCCTGGGCGGGCGCGGGCGTGGCGGCGGCGACAGCGGGAGACGCGGCGGCACCGGCGCCTCCGGCCTCGATGGTGCCCAGCACCTCGCCCACGCGGACCTTGTCGCCCTCCTTGAAGGCGATGGACGCGATGCTGCCGGCTGCGGGAGACGGCACGTCGATGGTGACCTTGTCGGTCTCCAGCACGACGAGCGGCTCGTCCGCGGCGACGGTGTCGCCCTGCTTCTTGTTCCACTTGCCGACGACGGCCTCGGTGATGGACTCACCGAGGGGCGGGACTTTCAGTTCAACGGCCATTCTGGGTTCCTCGGAGGATGGCTTCTTCGATGATGAGCTGCTGCTCGTAGTCGTGCGTCTTGGGGAAGCCGGTGGCGGGGCTCGCGGCCTCGGCACGGCCGATGTAACCCAACTTCAATGGCGATGGTGTCGTCCTTGCGCTCGTCCCGGGCCTTGGCCAGGTCGTAGTAGACCTTGCCGCTGCACAGGAGCAGCCGCTTCACCTTCGCCGGATCCGCCTTCGCATCCAGGATGATCTCCTGGAAGGCGCCCGTCGCCAGGTCGTCCATGCGGCTGGTCGCCTCCGGGCGGCGCAGCAGGCTCTTGGGCGACATGATGACCAGCGGCTTGCGCACCGGGCGCAGCACCTGGCGGCGCAAGAGGTGGAAGATCTGCGCGGGCGTGGTGGGGTAGCAGACCTGGAGGTTGTCCTCGGCGCACAGGTCCAGGAAGCGCTCCAGGCGCGCGCTGGAGTGCTCCGGGCCCTGGCCTTCGTAGCCGTGCGGCAACAGCAGCGTGATGCCGCTCAGCCGGCGCCACTTGCTCTCCGCCGCCGCGATGAACTGGTCGATGATGATCTGCGCGCCGTTGGCGAAGTCACCGAACTGGGCCTCCCAGATGGTGAGGCCGTCCGGCACGTCCAGGCTGTAGCCGTAGTCGAAGCCCAGCACGCCCATCTCCGACAGCGGGCTGTTGTAGACGTTGAAGGCCCCCTTGCCGGTGGCGAACTGCCGCAGCGGGGTGAACTCCTCGCCCGTCTGCACGTCGTGCAGCACCGCGTGGCGGTGGCTGAAGGTGCCGCGCTCGCTGTCCTGGCCGGACAGGCGGATGATGTAGCCCTCGGAGAGCAGCGTGGCGTAGGCCAGCGCCTCGCCCTCGCTCCACTGCAGCTCTTCCGTCTCCAGCATGCCCTGGCGCTTCTTGAGGACGGTGCGCTCCACGTCGCGGTGCACCTGGAAGCCCTCCGGCGCGGTGGCCAGCTTCTGGAGCGCTGAGCGCAGCGTCGCCTTCTCCACCGCGGTGGGCACCTGGGGCGCGTTCTTCAGCAGGCCGCCCTTGTAGGGCTTCCACAGGCCCTCCAGCGCGTTGGGCTCCTTGAACTGGCTCTCCTGGCGGGCGCGGGTGAGCGCCGCGTCGAAGTCCTGGTAGCAGCGCTGCTTGAGCGCGTCGGACTCCTCCGAGGAGATGCGGTTCTGCTCCGCCAGCGCCTTCGCGTACAGCGCGCGCACCGGCGGGTGCTTGCGGATGATCTCGTACATCGACGGCTGGGTGAAGGACGGGTCGTCGCCCTCGTTGTGGCCGTAGCGGCGGTAGCAGATGAGGTCGATGACCACGTCGCTCTTGAAGGTCTGGCGGTACTCCGCCGCGAGCTTCGCCACGTGGACGCACGCCTCCGGGTCATCCCCGTTCACGTGGAACACCGGGATGTCCAACATCTGCGCGATGGCGGTGGCGTAGATGCTGGAGCGCGAGTCCGACGGGTCGGTGGTGAAGCCGACCTGGTTGTTGATGACGACGTGGACCGTGCCGCCCGTGTTGTAGCCCTTGAGGCCCGCGAAGTTGAGCGTCTCCGCGACCACGCCCTGCCCGATGAAGGCCGCGTCGCCGTGGATGAGCAGGGGAATCACGCCCGTGCGGTCCGCGTCGCCGCCCCGGTCCTGCTTGGCGCGCACGCGGCCCTCCACCACGGGGCCCACGCACTCCAGGTGGCTGGGGTTGAAGGCCAGCGACAGGTGCACGTTCTTGCCCGAGCGCGTGGCGTGGTCCGACGAGAAGCCCATGTGGTACTTCACGTC
>SECN01000073.1 GCA_004173515.1 Myxococcaceae bacterium
ACCGCTTTCCGTCCGCTTTGTCGCCTGCCGGACTTCTTTTCGGTGGGGCGCGGCTTCTACCACCGCCGCGCTCGCTGTCAACCGCCTCGTTGACCGCCCTATTTTCTTGTCGGTGCTGCACTCCCCCAGAAGTACCTTCCGCGCCAGTGCGCGGGCTTCCGGGTGAGGGGCGCGGCTTCTATCTCTTCGCCGCGTTCTGCGTCAACCGCTCGTTACAACCTTGAGCGTTTCCTCGGAAGAAGCAGGTCGCTGGACGTCAGCGGTCGGCCGTTCCGGGGGCCGGGCAATACCACGTGGTTTCCGGGCCGCGCAACATTCCGTCGACGCGTGGGCAACAAAAGAAGGCTGCCTCCCGCAGGCCCCTGATCAACCGCCGTGACTTTCTGTTGCAGGTCCAGCGATCTGGTCGCGGGGTTCGCCACTTCCCTGCCCCACGGAGGAACTCTTCGAGAAGGCCGAACTCAACTGAGCCGCTGGGAACGGGGCGGGGACGCGGCTTCCGCCCCGTGTCGCAGGCTCAGCGCAGCGGTTCCGCCTTGTGCTTGCGCGCGGGGTTCTCCTGCCCCACCCGGAACCAGCGGTAGCCGTAGCCCTCCAGCGTCAGCACGTGGCGCCTGCCGTCCACGGGTTCGGAGTGGTCCTCGGTCAGCACGTTGTAGAGCGGGCATGGTTCCTCGCCTCCTGCGTCCAGCTTCACGGTGCAGGGGCGGGACGACAGGTTGTGCAACACCACCATCGCGTTGCCCTTCCAGTCGTACCGGATGGCGAGCACGGCCTTGTTGCCCGTGCGCAGGATCTTCCAGGCGCCCCACCCCAGCTCCGGACACTCCTTGCGCGCTCGGATGATGCGCTCGGTCCAGTTGAGCTGTGAGGTCGGGTCCCTTCGCTGCTGCGCCACGTTCACCTGGGAGAAACCGAACGGCCCCTCCGACACCAACGGCTTCACCGGCTTGTCCGCCAGCGTGAAGCCTCCGTGCGGCTCCGGGCTCCACTGCATGGGCGTGCGCACCGACTGCCGCTCCACCAGCGCCAGGTTCTCGCCCATGCCCAGCTCGTCGCCGTACCAGAGCACCGGAGTTCCCGGCAGCGTGAACATCAGGCTGTAGGCCAGTTCGATGCGGCGGCGGTCCCCGTCCAGCATCGACGCGAGCCTGCGACGCAGCCCCCGGTCATAGAGCTGCATGCCCTTGTCGGGTCCCAGCGACTGGAACACCTCTTCCCGGTCCGCGTCCGACAGACGCCCCAGGTCCAGCTCGTCGTGGTTGCGCAGGAAGTTCGCCCACTGCGCCGTGTGCGGCAGGTCCGGGGCTTCCTTCAGCGCGTCGACGAGCGGCGTCGCATCTCCCCGGGTCAGCGCGAGGTAGAAGTTCTGGTTGGCGAGGAAGTTGAAGACGAGCTGCATGCGGTCGTTCTCGCCGAAGAACTCCATCACCTCGTCCATGGTGACGTTGGCTTCCGCCAGCAGGATGGCGTCGCCCTTCCTCCAGGAGAGGAACTCGCGCATCTCCTCCAGGAGGGCGTAGGGGTTCTTCACCCCCGGGTTCTTCACGCCCTTGAGCTCCACGAGGAAGGGCACCGCGTCCACCCGGAAGCCGGACACGCCCAGTTCCAGCCAGAAGCCCATCACCTTGAGGATCTGCTCGCGCACCTCGGGGTTGGCCACGTTGAGGTCGGGCTGGAAGTCGAAGAAGCGGTGGAAGTACCAGAGCTTCGCTTCCTTGTCGTACGTCCACGTGGAGGGCTGCACACCCGGGAAGACCATGCCCTTGTTGGCGTCCTTGGGCCGCTTCTTCGACCAGACGTAGTAGTCGCGAAAGGGGCTGTCGGGGTCCTTGCGCGCCGCCTGGAACCACGGATGTTGATCCGACGTGTGATTCACCACCAGGTCGATGATGACGCGGATGCCGTGCAGCTTCGCCTCGTGCGTGAAGGCCACGAAGTCGCCCAGGTCTCCCAGCCGCAGGTCCACGCCGTAGTAGTCACGGATGTCGTAGCCGTTGTCGCGGTTGGGCGTGGGCTGGAAGGGCAACAGCCACAGGCAGGTGATGCCCAGGCCCGCCAGGTAGTCCAGCTTGCGCCGCAGGCCCGCGAAGTCACCGATGCCGTCGCCGTTGCCGTCCATGAACGTCTCGACGTCGAGGCAGTAGATGACCGCGTTCTTGTACCAGAGGTCCTGGATCATCCCGTCTCCCGGGGCGTGCACCCCGGCGCGAGGAACACCCATCCCCTTTAAGCATCCAGGTCTCCACGGCAGGCTCGCGCCTCGCCGGCCGCGTGCGGAACCCCACACCCGGGGGCCGGCGGGCTTCGTTCAGCCAACACTCGCGTGGAAGGAGGCCTCGCGGCCCGGCGGATCCGACGCCAGGGTGCAGGCACCCCATGGCACTCATCGGATTCCACGCCTCGCACGAGCAGTTCACGCCCAGCGAGCTTCTTCGCCTCAGCCGGAAGGCCGAGGGCGCGGGCTTCCAGGCCGCCCTCAACTCCGACCACTTCCACCCCTGGACCGACGCCCAGGGACAGAGCGGCTTCGCCTGGTCCTTCATGGGCGCGGCGCTCGCCACCACCGGGCTTTCCTTCGGCGTGGTGAATGCTCCCGGCCAGCGCTACCACCCGGCCCTCGTCGCCCAGGCACTCGCCACCCTCAACGAGATGTTTCCGGGACGGGCCTGGGCGGCGCTCGGCAGCGGGCAGTACCTCAACGAGGCCATCACCGGCACCGGCTGGCCCGCCAAGGACCTGCGCAACGCGCGCCTTCGGGAGTGCGTGGACGTCATGCGCGCCCTCTTCCGGGGGGAGACCGTCACCCACCGCGGGCTCGTCACCGTGGAGGAGGCGAAGCTGTACACGCGCCCCCGTGAGCCTCCTGCGTTGCTGGGCGCGGCGGTCACCGCGAAGACGGCCCGTTGGGTGGCGGGCTGGGCGGATGGACTGCTCACCACCGCCCGTCCCCCGGACGAGCTTCGCGAGGTGGTGGAGGCCTTCCGGGAGGGCGGCGGCGAGGGCAAGCCGATGTACCTCAAGGTCCAACTCTCCTACGCGGCCGACGAGGAGCGTGCTCGCGCGGGCGCCCATGCGCAGTGGGCGTCCAACATCTTCGCCAACAGCGTCCTTACCGACCTGCGTACCCCGGCCCAGTTCCAGGAGGCCGCGAGCGTCGTGCAGCCGCATGACCTGGACGGCCCGCTGCGCGTCTCCAACAGCCTCCAGCAGCACGTGGACTGGCTGGGGGAGGACCTTCGCCTGGGCTTCGAGCGGCTGTACCTGCACAACGTCAACCGGGAACAGGACGCGTTCATCGAGGCGTTCGGCGCGCAGGTGATTCCGGCGCTCACTCGCTGATCCTCTGGCCGTGGGCCCTGGCTATGCTCGGGCTCATGGCTACCGAAGTCCTGTCGTCCCAGGCCCTCAACCGGGCCACCCTTGCCCGGCAGTTGCTGCTGACCCGCGAGAAGATGCCGGTGCTTCGCGCCGTCGAGCATCTGGTGGGACTCCAGGCTCAGCTCGCGCGGCCTCCGTACCTTGCGCTCTGGTCGCGGCTCCAGGGCTTCCAGCGGGACTCGCTGACGAAGCTCGCGCACCAGCGGGACGTGGTTCGCGGCACGATGATGCGCGGCACGCTGCACCTGATGAGCGCGAAGGACTACCTGCGCTACCGCGACATGTTCCGGCCCATGCTCACCGCCGCCATGCACAGCGTGCTCAAGGAGCGCTCCGCTTCGCTGGACCTGCCCGCGCTGCTCGCCACCGCCCGGCCCTTCCTCGATGAGAAGCCGCGCACGTTCGAGGAGGTTCGCGCCCACCTGATGAAGCACCACGTGGAGGGCGATGAGCGGGCCATGGGCTTCGCCACGCGCATGCTGCTGCCCCTCGTCCAGGTGCCCGAGGACGGGCTGGACTGGGGGTGGCCGGGCAACTCCGGGTTCACGCTGGCGGAGTCGTGGCTGGGCAAGTCCCTGGACACCGACGAGGACGCCTCTCCGCTGGTGCTGCGCTATCTGTCGGCGTTCGGTCCGGCCACGGTGGCGGACATGCAGACGTGGTCCGGGCTCAAGCCGCTGAAGGAGGCCTTCGAGAACGTTCGCGGCAAGCTGGTGGAGTTCCGCGACGAGAAGAAGCGCGTGCTCTTCGATCTGCCCAAGGCACCACGTCCCTCCGAGGACACGCCCGCACCGGTGCGATTCCTTCCCGACTACGACAACCTCATCCTCTCCCACGCGGACCGGACCCGCGTCGTCACCGAGGAACACCGCAAGGCCATGTCCACCGGCAACCTGCGCGTGCAGGCCGTGTTCCTGGTGGATGGGCGCGTCGCCGGCGTGTGGTCCACCGAGCGCAAGAAGGGCTCCGCGACGCTGATGTGCAAGCCGTTCGTGCCGCTCAAGAAGCCGGCCCGCGACGCCCTCACCCAGGAGGGCGAGGACGTCCTTCGCTTCACCGAACCCGACGCGAAGGACGTAGCGGTGACGTTCGTGAAGTGACGGCGGCCCTCACGCGAAGAGCTGGAGCAGGTCCTCCCGGGTGATGGCGGCGGCTCCGGAGGCTTCGCTCAACGCGGCCTCGAAGAGGGCCCGCTTCTTCTCTTGGAGGCCGAGGATCTTCTCCTCCACCGTGCCCTGGGACACCAGCCGGTAGACCATCACCGGGCGCTCCTGCCCGATGCGGTGCGCCCGGTCCGCGGCCTGCGCCTCCACCGCCGGGTTCCACCAGGGGTCCATCAGGAACACGTGGTCCGCCGCCGTGAGGTTCAGGCCCGTGCCTCCGGCCTTCAGCGACATCAACAGCACCGGGGCTCCGTCCGGTCCCTGGAACCGTGACGTCACGTCGCCACGGTTCGTCGTCGTGCCGTCCAGCCGCTCGAACGCAATGCCTGCTCCCTTGAGCCCTGGCTCGATGAGGTCCAACAGCGACGTCCATTGCGAGAACACCAGCGCCTTGTGGCCCTCCGACACCGCCGTCTCCAGCGCCTCCACCAGCGTCTGCACCTTGGAGGACGTCTTCGCGTGCTGGCCCGGCACGAGCGCGGAGTGGCAGGCCGCCTGCCGCAGGCGCAGCAGGGCCTCCAGCGCCTTGAGCACGCTGCCGCCTTCGTTGAGCAGCGCGACGACCTCCGCCCTCGTGGCCGCCATCACCGCGTCGTAGACGCTGCGCTCGCGCTCATCCAACTGCACGTGCATCACCGAGTCCGTGCGCGGCGGCAGCTCCGGCGCCACGTCCCGCTTCAAGCGCCGCAGGATGAAGGGCCGGATGCGACGACGCAGGCCCTCCGCCGCTCCCGGCTTGCCGTCCGCGATGGGCTGCGCCGTCTTCTCCTCGAACTGACGGCGGCCTCCGAGCAGGCCCGGGTTGGTGAAGTGCATCAGGCTCCACAGTTCGTCCAGGCGGTTCTCCAGCGGCGTGCCGCTGAGCGCGAGCCTGAGGTTCGCCTTGAGGCCGAACGCCGCCCTCGACACCTGGCTCTCCGGGTTCTTGATGGCCTGGGCCTCGTCCAGCACCACCGCTTCCCACGTGGGCGCCCCCAGCGTCGGCGCGTCCAGGCGCAGCAGCGCGTACGTGGTGAGCGTCACGTCCGCCGCAGGGTCCAGCTTGCGGCCGGGACCGTGGTAGACGCAGACCTTCAACGACGGCCGGAAGCGCTGCAGCTCCGCCACCCAGTTGGGCAACACGCTCGTGGGGCACACCACCAGCGAGCGCGGACCCAGGATGCAGATGGTCTGGAGCGTCTTTCCCAGACCCATGTCGTCCGCGAGGATGCCTCCCAGCCCCGCTCCCTTGAGGAACCCCAGCCAGCTCACGCCCTGCTGCTGGTAGGCGCGCAACGTGGCGTTGAGCTCCGCGGGCAGCACCGGCGGCGGCAGCTTGTCGAAGCCTTCGACCATGGGCGCCAGCTTGTCCAAGCCCGGGGGCGGCGGTTGCTCCAACGACTCGCAGAGCGCGGTCAGCTCCGGCAACGCGTGGTTCGCGACCCGTCCGTCCGACTGGCGCGCGGCCAGGAGATCCGCGACGCGCTGGCCGTTCTTGTCCAGCCACGCCCTGGGCAGCGGCGCCCACCCGCCTCCGTCCAACGGCACGAGCCCCAGCCCCTCGGTCCAGGCCCGCACCACGGCTTCCGCGTCCACCGTGCGCGCGCCTCCCTTGCCTCCCTCCACGTCGAACTCCAACGTGAAGCGCACCTGCGGCACGCCTCCGTCCGACGCGCCTCCCTCCACGCGCAGCGACGGCCTCAGGCGCATGTCCGGACTGACGATGCCCGCCGCGTCGCCCCCCAGGTCGCCTCGCCACTTCCGCAGCTTGTCCGCGAAGCGCATCATCTCCGGCCCCTGCACCGTGAGCCTTCGCCCGGGCACGAGGTTCAGCTCGTCGCGGAGCTGGTGGAGGAGCTTCGTCTCGGCGGCCTCGTCGCGCAGGGGCACCGCGCCCCGCAGGTACACCATGCGCCCGTTGTCGATCCGCACCGTGGGCGGCGCGCCGTACACCAGCGTGGGCAGCACTGACAGGCCCGCGGTGAGCTGGTTCAACTCCAGGAGGATTCGCGGCTTCAGGTCGCGGTCCAGTGGCGGCAGGCGGCGGCTCTTCACGTCCACCGGCATGCGCCGCGCCAGCTCCGGCAGCACCTTGGCGGACAGCTCCCCCAGCTGCTCCGGCGCGTACGTGCGCACGAGCGGCAGGTGCTGGAGCCAGGCTCCCGTCATCGACGTCTCGCCCAGGCGCACCAGCGAGTCGGACGTCAGCGCGACGCCCGGGCTCACCACCTCCGTGATGCGCGGATCGCCGGACACCGTCAGCACCCACTGCTGGCCCCGGTCCTCCACCTTCGCTCGGGGGGGCAACACCTCGCTGGACACCGCCACCGGACGGCCGTCCAACAGCACGTTGCGCGCGGGCTCCAGGGCCCGCAGCAGCGCGTCCAGCTTCTCCGCCAGCAACGGGCCCCGCGTGCGGCGCTCCAGCAGGCGGTCCATGTTCAGGTCCACCTGCTCCACCTGCAACGTGACGCCTCCCGTGGGCTTCGCGATGCGGCCCGCGAGGCTGTCCTCCAGGGGCTCCTCCGTGCCGTCCGCGTGCGCGAGGACGCGGTGCAGTTGCAGGCCGCCTTCGACTCGCGTGAAGCGGTACACCACCCGCGACCAGCGCTCCGCCACGGCTTCCAGCGGCGCGTCCTGCTTCTCCGCCTGCTCCAGGGAGATGGCCGCCGCGACGACGTGCTCGCAGGGATCCACGCGGCTGGGGCAGTCACACTCCCAGGCGTCGTCGCCCGGATAGAGGACGACGGTGAGGGCGACCGGCCGGCCCGCCGCCTTCACCCTCAGCTCGATTTCGGTGGCCGTGCGCGACTGGAGCGCCACCGCTCCGGCTCGCGCCAGGCTCACCCCGTTGGACCAGATGCCGGGGCGGGCTTCTTTTCGGACGGCTTCGAGGAACTGGGCGTTCTCGGACATGGCAGGGGCGTTCCCTACGCCCCGCCACGCCCCCGCGCAACGTCCGATGCGGCCCGAGTGCGCGCTGCCCTACTCGTCGTCGTACGCGGGCTCGAACAGGTAGGTCAGCCGCACCAGGAACTCCCTCGTGAACACCGGGAGGGGCGCGTGGCCGCCGCTGTAGGGCTGGGCCACCCGGAAGTCGCTGCCCAGCAGGTTGTAGACGCCCGCTCCAATCTCCAGGCCCTTCGTGCCCACGTTCTCCGCTCGCACGAAGAGGTTGAGCAGCAGCCGGGGCGACAGCGTCTGGACCTCCGATACGCCCTCCTCGTCCGGTGCTCCGACGGCGAAGCGCTGGCCCACCAGCACGGCCGTGGGGCTGAGGGACAGCCACGGGAGGATTCTCGCCGTGCCCGTCAGCGTCGCCTTGTGCGTGGGCAGGCCGGTGAAGGCCTTGGGCTGTCCCGGCACCAGGTAGTCCTCCACGTCGTTGCGCCCGCCAGGCCGATAGAACGAATAGCCCACCTGCGCTCGTCCCCAGGGGCCCCGGACGCGGTAGTCCAGCTCCACGCCCCGGCTGCCCAGGCGGCCCAGGTTGCGGTACGCCTCCGAGTCCGTGTCCGTGTCGTACGAGTAGATGATGGGGTCCGTCACGCCCACGTCGAAGGCGTTGGCGCTCACCGTCTGACCCTCGCCCAGGCGCACCGTGGCCTCCAGCTCATACACCGTGGTGCGCTCCGGCCGGACGTCGTCGCCCAGGGAGATGTTCTCGATGCCGGGCGCCCGGAAGGCTCGGCTGTAGAGCGCCTTGCCGCTCACCGGACCGAAGGACTTGAGCAGCACCAGCCGGGGCACGAAGGAGCTGCCGAAGAAGCTGTGGTCTTCAAACCGCGCGCCCGCCACCACCGTGGCGATGGGGTTGTCCGAGTACACCTCCACGAAGCCCGCGAAGTTGCGGTAGGAGACGACGTCCTGGTCGCCGTTGAAGGGCTCCTGCTGTCCGATGCCCGCCGGTCCCAGGAGCTTTCCCTGGTCGAACGCCAGGTCCAGGCCGCCCGTCAGTTGGAGAAAGTCGAACGCCGCCCAACGCGCCAGGGCCCGGCCTCGCAGGCGGCGGTAGCGCTTGTCGTAGAAGAAGTCCGACGCCTCGTCGGAGTCCCGGTACGACTCGCCCAACGTGAGGTTCAGGCGGGGGATGATTTCGATGCGGTCCGTCGGACGGAAGCGGTCGCTCAGCTCCGCGTGGAAGGACTCGAAGTCGGTGTGGGCCGGTTCGGGCAGCACTTCGTCCACGGAAACGACGGAGGTGGTGTCCTGGCGCTGGTACAGCAGGCTCAGTTGCAGGTCGCGGAAGCCCACGCCCGCCTGCACCACCGTGGGGTCCAGGCGCGAGGCTCCGTTCATGCTCGCGGAGTCGCCGTAGAAGTCGTCGAAGATGACGTCGCTGCGCTGGCCCTGGCCCAATGACGCGGAGGCGAAGGCGCTCAGGCCCGGCACGCCCTCGAACACCTTGCGCCCGGACAGCGTGAGGCTGCGCCGGCCGTTGCCGTGCGACAGTTGCCCGTAGGTGCCCACCGCCAGCACGTCCGTGCTGCCCTGGATGCCCCGGGTGATGACGTTGATGACGGCCAGCTCCGCGTTGCCGCCGTAGATGACCGAGCCGGGGCCGCGCACCACCTCGATGCGTTCGATGAGCTCCACCGGGAACTCGTGGCCCAGTTGCATCGTGGAGTAGAGCTGCTCGTTCATCTCCTTGCCGTCGATGATCAGCAGCACCTTGCCTTCCTGGCCCCACAGGCCCCGGAAGCCCGGCCCCACCACGCCCGACACGTCCACGCCGAAGAAGAAGCCCGGGACGAGCAGGAGCACGTCCATCAGGTCGCGCGCGCCCGAGGCGCGAATCTCATCCGCCGTCACCGCCGTGACGACCGCCGGGGAGTCGTGCAGCTTGGTGATGGCGAAGGAGGCCACCTGGCTGTGCACCTCCGGCTCGTCCTCCAGCGCCTCCAGCCGGGCCTCCTGCGAGGAGGGCGTCTCCGGTGGGCCCGGGTCAATTCCCTGCTCGGGTTCGCCCTGGGCCCAGCCCGTGCCCGTGCCCAACAGCGCCAGCAACACACCCACACGACGGCCCGACCACCAGCGCCTGGTGAAACCCATACGCGACAGACCTCTCGAAGACGGAAGGATGCGCGCTGCGTCGTCCCGGGGGAGAGACACCGTCCGCGCGAGCCGGAAGTGTACCGGATCCAGCGCCGTCCGAAAGTTCTGGGATTGCGCGCACCGCGTCGAATTCCGACGCTGAAATGTGTTTCAGCGCACGCGCACGCGGGTGCTGCGGCCCGGCTCGACTTCCACCGTCATGCGGCGCTTCACCTCGCCGTTGACGCGGACCTCCACGCGCGCGGGCCCCGCCGGCAGCGCCTGCGCGGAGAGGGGCGGAAAGCCATACGGCCGGTTGTTGATCCATACCTCGCCGTAGAGCCCCGGCGAGGACACCTCCAGGTCGCCCCGCTGCGCCACCTGCGCTACGGCCGCCTTCGCGACGGACGGCTCCGGTGGCGGCGTGGCTTCCGGGGAGCGGGCGTTCGACGCGGACCCTCCGACGGCCACCGGGGCAGCCGTCGGCGCGGAAGGTGTCGCCGCCACCGGGGCCGCGACCGGCGTGGGCGCGGGCCTGGAGGCTTGCGGCGTCAGCTCCGCGGAGAGGTCGCGGTTGAGCGAGCGCACCGAGTCCTCCGTCACCTCCAGCGTCTCCGAATACAGGTGGCGGTCCCCTTGCGCGAGCACCACGCGGTGCGACCCCGCCGTCACGGACAGCCGCGCGGGGGTCATGTCCAGCTCCTTGCCGTCCACCAGCACCACCAGGCCGGGCGGCGTGGACGTCACCAGCAGCAGTCCCTTGCGTTCGGCTTCCGGTTCGGAGGCCTGGGCCTGTTGCTGCTCGCGGGCCAGGCGCGCGGCGGCGATCCTCGCGGCGCGGGTGCGGGGCACGGACTTCGACGTGGGCGGTTCGCGCGGTTCGGGGGCGCGGCTCACGCGGGCCTGCTCACGCGCGCGCAGGTCGGTGGCGATGCGCAGCAGCTCCACCACGTCGCCGTTCGGGTCATTGCGCAGGCTGAGCGCTTCGGTGAACTCCGTCACCGCCCGGGCGTAGTCGCGGTCCTCCAGCGCGGCGAGCCCCGACGCGCGCCGGGCCCTGGCGAGGCCCGCCTTCGCATCGTCGGCGGGTGCGGCCACCGGGGGAGGCGGCATCGCGGGCGCGGGCTCCACCCGCGCGACGAGGGGCTCGGGCGGGGCCTGCGCGGCACGGCGGGAGCGCATCACCAGGTACGCCCCGGTGTTCACGGCCACGGTGCCCAACAGGATGACGGCGACCCAGGTCTTCTGATTCTTCACGTTCGATGTCCCGCTTCCCGCGACACGGTGCGACCCTGCCCCTTCACGCGACGAACAACCAGAACAGCGCGCTGCCCACCGCGGCGACGCCCGCCGCGGCCGCGAGCCCCCAGGGAAACGCCTCCGACCCGCCCGCATGATCCACCGGGCGCGCGATGATCCCCGTCGGCGCCGTGCCTGAGCCCGTGCCGCGCGGCAGCACGCCGGTGACCACCAGCGCGCTGGGCTCCAGGGCCCCGAGCCCGTCCGGCGCGAGCGGCGGGGGGCTGGAGATGCCCGTGGGCGTGCGCGTGGAGCCCAGGCTGGAGGAGCCCGGCATCGACCCCGGCACCGCCGTGGACACCCGGCCCCTGGCATCCGGCGGAAAGAGCGTGGTCATCAGCGTGGCCAGCTCCCGGCCTCCGGACGTCCAGTGCTGCGTGCCACGGAAGCGCTCCAGGTCGTCGTGCACCTCGCGCGCGGTCTGGTGGCGCGCGTCCGGGTCCTTCGCGAGCATCTTGAGGAGGATGCGCTCCAGTTCGGGCGAGAAGCCCGGCGACACCTGCGACGGCGGGGGCACGTCCCCCTGTGACGCGGCCACGATGGTGGCCTCCATCGTGTCGCGCTTGAACAGGCGCCGGCCCGTGGACGCTTCGTAGAGGACGATGCCCAGCGAATACAGGTCCGAGCGGTGGTCCAGCTCCCGGTTGGTGATCTGCTCCGGGGACATGTACGCGTACTTGCCCTTCACCACCCCCGCCACCGTGCGCTCCAGGTTCACGGAGCTCTTCACGATGAGGCCCACGTCCACCGTGACGCGGGGGCCCAGCGGGATGGAGGCCGCCGCCGCGTGCCGCATGATGCGGTCCAGCGACTGGCCTTGGATCCACTCCATCGCCAGGTAGTACTGACCGTCGATCTTCCCGAAGTCGAACACCTGCACGATGTTCGGGTGCGTCAGCAGCGCCGCCACCTTCGCCTCGTCCGCGAACATGCGGCTGAAGGGCTCCAGGTTGGCGTACTCCGGCAGGATGCGCTTGATGACGCACGCCTTGGAGAAACCATCCGGTCCGTCGATGGTGGCCAGGAAGATGTGCGCCATCCCCCCCACGGCGAGCCGCTGGAGGATGCGGTACTTCCCGAAGCGCTCTTCGGCTTCAGGTGCGACCGGTGGAGGCGGCTGAATATCAACCCTGTCCAACTTGTACTCCCAGGACGGAACTCGGAATCCCCGGAAGATACCGATGACGGGGGGTCCCTACAAGTTTCGCTCGCCCTGTCAACACGTTTTGCGGTGAATCCCCTTTAACTACGTCACGGATGGGGCCCGCGGGGGGCACCCGGCGTATCCTCCCGGGCCTTGCGCATGGCGACCTCCCCTTCCGACGCTGCTCCCGCTTCCGCCGCGACCCGCCCCCTGTCCGCGCGGGACATCCGCACGCTGGGCCTGGCGGCGCTGGGGGGCGCGCTGGAGTTCTATGACTTCATCATCTTCGTGTTCTTCACGGCGGTGATTGGCCGGCTGTTCTTCCCGCCGGAGACGGCGGACTGGCTGCGGCAGTCGCAGACGTTCGGGCTGTTCGCGGCGGGCTACCTGGCGCGTCCGCTGGGCGGCATCGTGATGGCGCACTTCGGGGACCGGACGGGGCGCAAGCGGATGTTCACGCTGAGCGTCTTCCTGATGTCGGTGCCCACGCTGCTGATGGGCCTGCTGCCCACGTTCGCCACCGCGGGGTACGCGGCGCCGCTGGCGCTGCTGACCTTGCGGCTGTTGCAGGGCGCGGCGGTGGGCGGCGAGGTGCCGGGCGCGTGGGTGTTCGTCTCCGAGCACGTGCCCGAGCGCCGGGTGGGGCTGGCGTGCGGCACGCTCACCGCCGGGCTCACGCTGGGCATCCTGCTGGGCTCGCTGGTGGCCACCGCCCTCAACACCATCTTCACGCCCGAGGAGGTGCAGGCCTTCGCGTGGCGCCTGCCCTTCGTGGTGGGCGGCGTGTTCGGCTTCCTCGCCGTGTTCCTGCGCCGGTGGCTCCAGGAGACGCCCGTCTTCGAGGAGATGCGAAAGCAGCACGCGCTGGTGCGGGAGCTGCCGCTCAAGGCCGCGCTGAAGGGCCACGCGCCCGCGGTCGCGGTGTCCATGCTGCTCACGTGGGTGCTGACGGCCGGCATCGTGGTGGTCATCCTGATGACGCCCACGCTGGTGCAGCAGCTTCACGCCATCCCCGCCGCCCGGGCCCTGGGGGCCAACAGCGTGGCCACGCTCACGCTCACCGTGGGGTGCGTCTGCTTCGGCATGCTCGCGGACCGGCTGGGGCCGGCGCGGGCCCTGGCGCTGGGCACGGCGGCGTTGCTCGTCACCGTGCAGCTCTTCTACCGGGGCGTGGCCAACGCGCCGGGTCACCTGGTGCCCCTGTACGCGCTGGTGGGCTTCTGCGTGGGCGTCGTGGGGGTGGTGCCCGCGGTGATGGTGCACGCCTTTCCTCCGGCGGTGCGCTTCTCCGGCATCTCCTTCTCGTACAACGTGGCCTATGCGCTCTTCGGCGGCCTGACGCCGCTCATCGTCACGCTCGCGATGAAGCAGAGTCCGCTGGCGCCCGCGCACTACGTCACGGCGGTCTGCGGCGTGGGCCTGGTGGTGGCGGTGTACCTGCTGCGTGCGGCCCCTGCCGGCTCCCAGGCCGACAGTGTGGGCGAGGGCTCGACGCCGTCGCATTGACGCGTCCTGCCTGGACGGCAGGAGACCCGAGGTGTTCACCGGACGCCGGTGCGCCGGGCTCCCCCGCGCGGGAAGCTGGCCCGGGCCCGGGGTGTCCGCTATGCCCCGAAGACGGGGTGGCAACTCGGGCATGCCGCTTCCGTCATCCCTACCTTGTCCCGGCGCGTACTTTCGAGCGGCAAAGTTTCGCGTGTGGGTTACCGCCGCCCGATGGACCCGGAACCCGGAATGCACAGCAGCAAGTCGCCGCTCTTCCAGAGTGGCATCCCCAGCTTCGACACACTCCTGGGCGGGGGCATCCCCGAGCGTCAGGCCCTCATCGTCACCGGGACGCCCGGGTGCGGGAAGACGGTGCTGTGCAGCCAAGTCGCCTTCCAGGCCGCGGCGCGGGGCATCCCCGTGGTGGTGGCCACCGTCACCTCGGAGCCCCATGACAAGCTGATGGGCGCCCTGGCGGGCTTCGACTTCTTCCAGCCGGACGTGCTGGGCGAGAAGCTCTTCGTCATCAGCGCGTACTCGGCGCTCAAGCGGGGCCCCAAGGAGGCGCGGGACCTGCTGCTGCAGACGGTGCGGGAGCGCAAGGCCGCGCTCCTGTTCATCGACGGGCTGCGCTCCATCCGCGACCTCTGGCAGGACGAGTCGCGGCTGCGCGAGTTCCTGTACGAGTTGGGCATCGGCCTTGCGGCCACCAACTGCATCGGCCTGTTCACCACGGAGTACTCGCTGGAGCGGCTGATGTTGCTGCCGGAGGCCACCACGGTGGACGGCATCGTGTCGCTGTCCATCCAGCCCCAGGGTTCGCGCCGGGTGCGCCGGGTGGAGGTGGTGAAGCTGCGCGGCCGGGAGCACCTGCAGGGCGAGCACGTCATGGCCATCAACAAGGGCGGCGTGGAGTTCGTGCCGCGCCTGGAGGCCACGGCGCTGGACTTCCACGACGAGCCGCCGACGCTTGCGCGCAAGGGCTTCGGGCTGCCGGAGCTGGACACGCTGATGCACGGAGGGCTGCCGGAGCTGAGCACCACGATGCTCGCGGGGAGCATGGGCATTGGCAAGACGCTGCTGGCCACGCACTTCGTCGCGGACGGCGCGCGCCAGGGGGAGAAGGGCCTCTTCGTCTCCTTCTTCGACTCGCCCGCGATGCTGATGGCGCGCGCCAAGCGCGTGGGGCTGGATGTGGCGAACCTGCGCGGCGAAGGGATGCTGACGATCCAGCACGTGCCCCCCATGGAGTTGGAGGCGGACGTGCTCGTGCAGGACATCCTGCGCAAGGTGGACGCGTTGGGGGTGAAGCGGCTGGTGATGGACGGGCTCACCGACCTGGAGCTGTCCATCCTGGACCCCATGCGGCGGCGGACGTTCCTGGCGTCGCTGGCGATGCGGCTGCGGATGCGGGGCGTCACGTCCATCTTCACGCGCGAGGTGCCCAAGATCGTCGGCACGGAGCTGGACTTCAGCGACGCGCCGGTGGCCATCCTGGGCGAGAACCTGGTGCTCCTGCGCTACGTGGAGCTGCATGGGCAGATGCACCGCATCCTGTCCGTGCTGAAGATGCGCGACAGCAAGTACGACAGCGACCTGCGTGAATTCCAGATCAACGACACCGGGGTGAAGGTGCTCGCGCCCCTGCGCTCCGCCGCGGGCCTGCTGACGGGACAGGCGCGTACCATCGGGACCACCATCGGCGGCGGCGAATGAGCCTGGTCCTCATCGCGGAAGACGAGGAAGCGCTCCTGGAGGTCTTCTCCGAGGTGGTGGAGGACCTGGGCCACCGCGTGGTGCGGGCGCACAACGGCGAGGAGGCGCTGATGCTCGCGCGCACGGAGCCTCCGGACCTGGTGGTCAGCGACCACATGATGCCCCGGCGCACCGGCATGCAGTTGCTGCACGCGATGCGCTCCGAGCCCGCGCTGTCGGAGGTGCCCTTCCTGCTCTTGAGCGCGGCGCGGCCGAGCGGGCGGGAGGCGGCGCAGACGTTCCTGGCGAAGCCGGTGGACCTGTCCACCTTCGAGCACGCCGTGAGTTCGGCGCTCCAGAGCCACGCGACGAACCGCGCGGAGATGACGCAGGCGACGCGCGAGTCAGCGAGCGCGGTGAGCCTTGCGCGCGAGGAGATGCTCAACTGGGTGGCGCATGAGCTGAAGACGCCCCTGAGCTCCGCGCGGCTCAACACGCAGATGCTGCTGCGCAAGGTGCAGAAGCGCGGCATCGAGGACGAGAGCCGCTCCGCGGAGGCCATCCTGCGGCAGTTGGACCGGATGAACGGGCTGGTGACGTCCATCCTGGACGCGTCGCGGCTGGCGGACGGGAAGCTGGAGTTGAGGCAGGAGCCCACCGCCCTGGGCCCCTTCCTCCAGGAGCTGGTGCAGGACTGGCGCGAGATGCAGCCGGAGATGGACTTCTCGCTGCAACTGGGAGAGCCGCTGGAGCCGCTGTCCATGGACGCGGAGCGGGTGCGCCAGGTGCTCAACAACCTGCTGTCCAACGCGGTGAAGTACAGCGGGGACTCGCGGCACATCGAGGTGGGCGTGACGCCCAGCCCGGGCCTTGTGCTCATCCACGTGCGCGACTGGGGCGTAGGCATTCCCGCCAGCGCCCTGCCCCACATCTTCGAGCGCTTCCAGCGCGCGGACGCGGACCGGGGCCGGGGGCACGGCCTGGGGCTCTTCATCGCCGCGGCGCTCGCGAAGCTGCACGGCGGTTCGCTGTCCGCCCGCTCCACGCTGGGCGAAGGCTCCACCTTCATCCTGCGGCTGCCCCGGCGCAGCTGAAGCGCGCCTTGCGTGAAGACAGGGCCGGCGAGGTGGCCGGCCCCGTCACGTGCCACGGACTACCGCGCTTCCATGCGGAACTGCTGGCAGTCGTTGTTGGACCACGTCCACTGCTGGAGCAGCGTGCCATCACCGCTGCCAGACTGGCAGCCCGTCACGTCCAGCACCTTGCCGCTGTGGCGCGCCTCCAGCCGGACGTAGCCGTTGCCCAGGTCCACCGGTTTGAACTGCTGGTTGCTCCCGCTGGAGTACGTCCACTGCTGGAGCCCCGCGCCGTTCGCGACGCTCGCGTCCTTCACGTCCAGCGCCTTGCCGCTGTGGCGCGACACGAGGCGGAAGTAGCCGCTGTCCGTCGCCTCCAGGGCCCACTGCTGGCTTGCCCCCGTGTGGCAGGCCCACTGATGGATGATGGCGCCGTCCGCGGTGCTGGGGCCGGAGATGTCCACGCAGCGGCCGGAGGCCTTGTTCACGAGCCGGTACGCGAGCGTGCCGCCCGTGCCCTGCGCGACCGAGTCGATGGCGCTCAAGAGCGACGTGCTCCCGGACGTGTCCTGGCTCAGCTCCCAGATCATCACGCCGCCGTTCTGCATTCCCAGCCGCGTCTTCGCCTGGAGGGTCGCGATGCCGTTGTAATAGACGTCCCCGACGTTGTCCTTGTAGGGCGCCTGCGAGTCGCGCGCGACCAGCTCCGAGTAGCCCACGTAGCTGGACGGCGAGCGGCCATAGAACGGCACGCCCAGCACCGCCTTGGACGCCGGCAGCCCGCGCCCCTTCCAGTAGTTGAGCGACTGGACCGCCAGGTCATACGTGGAATGGGGCTGGCCACCGTCGTAGGCCATGAGGTTGAGGAAGTCGACGTCGCTGAACACCGACGCCTGCACGCCGCCGCCCGTGGAGCCGTTGGCCACCACCGCCGCCGTGAGCAGCTTGCCCCGCGTGTGCATGGCGGTGCCCAGCTCCCGCATCAGCAGCGCGTAGTTGTTCCCCGACGTGCCCGGATCCGGGTACTCCCAGTCGATGTCCACGCCGTCCAGGCCCACGGTGTTGACGAAGTTCACCACCGAGTTCACGAACGCGGTGCGCGTGCCCGCGCTCCCGGCCATCTGTTCAAACGCACTGTCATTGCCGTCGTTCCAGCCGCCCACCGCGATGAGCACCTTCACACCCTGCGCGTGCGCCTTCGTCACCAGCGAGCGCAGCCGCGTGTCCGACGTGCTCACGCCCGTGAGCCCGCCCTGCGCCGTGGGCAGCGCGAACGCGTAGTTGATGTGGCTGAGCTTGCCGTACGGGAGCGTGTCCACGTTGCCCGCCCACGTCGGCAGGTAGCCCACCACGCGCGTCGCCAGCGCGGGCGACTCCACCGTGCCCGGTGACTCGTCCGGAGAGGGGACGTCCCCGGGGCCCGAGCAGCCTCCCAGCGATGCGAGAAACACGGCGCCCAGCGCCAACGTCCGGAACGGCGTTGCGATGCGAGACACGGCAGACTCCTGCTTGAGGGGATTGACGGGCTGAACCCGTAAAATCCCATCAAACAGCTTTAACGGTAAAACTCAACGACTCATCGCTTCAGCAGCAGCGGCCCCCACCGCCCCGGTAGCGGGCCTGGAGGCGGTCGTTGAAAAACTCCGCATACGTCATCACCGCGCGGTCCGGATGGTGACGGTGCATGTGGGCGACATAGGTGTCGTAGTCAGGCACGCCAATCATCTGCCGCGCGATGCGCACGGACTTGCGCCAGCCCTGCTGGAGCGTCTGGACGAGGTCCGTCATCACGGCTGCACCGGGGCGGCGGCGGCCACGTAGGGCGTCTCCTGCGCGGTGGCGACGGGGGAGCGCCGGGCGGCGAGGATGGCGCGCACGCCGAAGAGGAGGGTGGCCACCACGACGACCATGAAGAACACGGTGAGGCCCGCGTCCAGGTAGTCGTTGAAGATGATGCGCTCCATCTCCTCCACGGACCTGGCGGGGGCGATGACGCGGCCTTCGGCCACCGCCTGGGAGAAGGCCTTCGCGTGGGCGACGAAGCTCACGCGCACGTCGCTTCCGAACACCTTCTGGGAGCCGGCGGTGAGCGTGCAGAGCACCAGCCACGCGGCGGGGATGCCGGGCACCCAGACGTAGCGCTCGCGCTTCATCTTCACCAGCACCACGCAGCCCAGGGTGAGCGCCACGGCGGCGAGCATCTGGTTGGCGATGCCGAACAGCGGCCACAGCGTGTTGATGCCACCCAGCGGATCCACCACGCCCTGATAGAGGAAGTAGCCCCAGGCGCCCACGCACAGCGCGGTGGCCAGCAGGTTCGCTCCCCAGGACTCGGTGCGCTTGAGGGGCGCATACACCAGACCCGCCAGTTCCTGGATCATGAAGCGGCCCACGCGGGTGCCGGCGTCCACCGTGGTGAGGATGAAGAGCGCTTCGAAGAGGATGGCGTAGTGGTACCAGAAGGCCATCATCCCCTGCCCGGACACGAGCCCGTGGAGGATCTGCGCCATGCCCACCGCCAGCGTCGGGGCGCCACCGGCTCGGGACAGGATGGTCGTCTCGCCGATGTCGCGCGCCGTCTGCTCCAGGACTTCAGGGGTGATGACGAAGCCCCACTGGCTGATGGTGTGAGCCGCCTGCGTCGCGGTGGTGCCGATGAGCGCCGCGGGGGAGTTCATCGCGAAGTAGACGCCCGGCTCCAGCACCGACGCGGCGATGAGCGCCATGATGGCCACGAAGGCCTCCATCAACATGGCGCCGTAGCCGACGATGCGCGCGTCGGCCTCGCTGGCCAGCATCTTGGGCGTGGTGCCCGACGCGATGAGCGAGTGCCAGCCGGACACCGCGCCGCACGCGATGGTGATGAACAGGAACGGGAACAGGCTGCCGGAGAACACGGGGCCGGAGCCGTCCACGAACTGCGTCACCGCCGGCATGCGCAGGTCCGGCGCCGCCAGCGCGATGCCCACCGCGAGCAGCAGCACGGTGCCAATCTTGAGGAAGGTGGACAGGTAGTCGCGCGGCGCGAGCAGCAGCCATACCGGCAGCACCGCCGCGCAGAACCCGTAGCCGATGAGCAGCCACGCCAGCGCCTTGCTGTCGAAGGTGAACCAGGGGGCCCAGGTGGCGGACTCGGACACCTGGCCGCCCAGGTAGATGCTGAGCATCAGGAGCACGAAGCCGACGATGGACACCTCCAGCACCTTGCCGGGGCGCACGTAGCGCAGGTACAGGCCCATCAGCACCGCGATGGGGATGGTCATGGCCACGGTGAAGGTGCCCCAGGGGCTGTGCGTCAGCGCCTTGACGACCACCAGCGCCAGCACCGCGAGGATGATCATCATGATCATCAGCACGCCCACCATGGCCGTCACGCCGGCCGCGGGGCCCAACTCCATGCGCACCATGTCGCCCAGCGACTTGCCGTCGCGGCGGATGGACAGGAACAGCGTCACGAAGTCCTGCACCGCGCCCGCCACCACCACGCCCACGAGGATCCACAGCGTGCCGGGCAGATAGCCCATCTGCGCGGCCAGCACCGGGCCCACCAATGGTCCCGCGCCAGCGATGGCCGCGAAGTGGTGGCCGAAGACGACCCACCGGTCCGTGGGCACGTAGTCCAGGCCGTCGTTGCGGCGCTCGGCGGGGGTGGCGCGCGTGGGGTCCAGGCGCAGCGCTTTTTCGGCGATGAAGCGGCCGTAGAAACGATATCCCAGCATGAACACCGCGACCGCGGCGACCACCAGCCAGATGGCGTTGATAGATTCCCCCCGGTGCAGCGCCACCACGCCCAGGCTGAACGCCCCGGCCAGGGCCATCAGCAGCCATCCCAACTTCCGAGCGACTCCACCCATGAGGACTCCCCGTCGCGGGCACGGCACCGTCACCCCGCGCGCGGTTTATAGCGCACCCGTTGTCCCTGCCCGCCGCGTGCGCGAGGGGATGTCGGATCCTGAAGGAAGCATGAGCGCCATGAACGTCCCCTCCCGCCGACCCCGTGCCATCCTTCTGTTCCTCCTGGCGGACCTGCTGACCGCGTGTGCCACGCCGCGCGTCGTCTCGAAGCATGCTGGCGCGTCGGGTCCGGAGGTGTGGCGGTCCCGGGGATACGGATGGCTGCTCACGGTGACACCGGAGGGACTGCGTCTGCATCACGAGACGGCTGCGGGGTGCTATCCGGATCCTGCGTCGTCCTCGGAGCTGACGCGGATGTTTGGCGTCCAGGAGTCAGGACCCTGGGAGGATGTCCGGGATTTCCTCGCCGCGCCGGGGGAGACGCGCTACCGGTTCGACCGCATCGCCGCGCTTCCCGCAGGCTGCGACGCTCCCCATGTGTGGAGCGCTCCGGAGCTGTTCGATGTGTTCCGGGCGACCTTCGCGGAGCACTACGCCTCCTTCCCCGAACGGGGCCCGGACTGGTTGGCGCGACTGGAGGCGGCGCGTCCCCGGGTGTCACCGGGCATGAGTGGCCGGGCGTTGTTCACTGTCTTCGCGGAGGCGCTCCGCACGCTGGGCGATGCGCATGTGGAGCTGCTGGCGGATGACGCTTCCGCCGATGCGCTGACCTACGAGGAGCGCCCCACGGGGACGTTCGCCCTGTTGGAGCAGGAGGCCCGGCGGACGGGGCGCACGCCGAAGGCCGTGCAGAAGGAGTGGCTCGGCGCCTACCGCGATGGAATCCTCCAGACGGTGCTGCGCGGCCAGGGCCATCACGTCGCGAACCAGCGCGTGTTCTGGGGCTTCGCCGCGCCGGGCATCGGCTACCTCAACGTGATGACGATGGGCGGCTTCGTCGCCGCGACGGACGGGGGCGACGCGACACCGGACCAGGAGCTGGCCGCGTTGGAGCCGGTGCTGGATGAGGCGATGGCCGCCTTCGCGGGCGCCACGGCGGTCATCGTGGACGTGAGCAACAACCGGGGCGGCCATGACGTGGTCGCGCGGGTGATCGCGGCGCGCTTCGCGGACCGGCCCCGGCTCGCGTATTCCAAGTGGGCGCATGGGGCGAAGGATGTCCCGCCGCAGGCGTTCCCCCTCGAGCGCACGTCACGCCCTGCGTTCCATGGGCCCGTCCACCTGGTGACGAGCGACATCACGGTCAGCGCCGGCGAGGTGTTCACGCTGACGATGCGCGCCCTGCCCCAGGTGCGCCACGTGGGCACGCGCACCCGGGGCAGCTTCTCCGATGTGCTCGTGAAACCGCTGCCGAACGGCTGGACGGTCCACCTGTCGAACGAGCACTACACCGACTCAAAGGGAGAGGACTTCGAGGCACGCGGGGCACCGCCCCAGCAGCCCCTGGACGTGTTCCCGGAGGCGGACCTGTCCCACGGGCATGCTCGGGCCCTCCGCGCGCTGGCCGACTCGCTCACGGTTCGCGACGCGAAGTAGCGCGGCGGCCCGCCGGGGGCATGAGGCCCCCCGGACGGGAGACAGGCTTCAGATGTTGATGCTCTACGGAGCACCACGGGGTTGGGGCCCGCGACCCGCAGGCACGCGAACATGACGTCATCCAGCACGGCGCCCGCTCCGGCGGTCATGGGGAGCAATTGGAACTGCGACTGGTAGGCCCGAAGGTTCTTCGCCTGCCCGTACTGGCCGATGACGCGCAGGAGCAGGTCGAAGGACGTGTCTCCCAGGAACCCCGACAGCTCGCCCAGGTGGTCCTTGAGGTCCGCCGCGAACTGCTCCAGCGAAGCGGGAGAGGCCGGCTGCGCGCGCAGGTCCTGCGAGGCGCCGATGGTGGAGCTCCGAGCGCCGCCGCCACCACCGTCCCAATACAGACAACCAGGGGCATGCACGGGATTGCCCTGGAGTCGGGTGGCGCGAAACACCCACCCGGAGGCGGAACCGACCAGGCAGGGAGGCAACCCCGGCGCCGTGCCATCGCTACCAGGAAGACCTACCTCTTTCACGTGGAGTCCACGAACTCCCACGAGGAGGACACCCGAATGCCAACCCGTTCCCCCGTCCGCAAGCACGTCACCCGAAGCCGGACGCTGAAGGATCCGAAGGGCGGACTGACCGCCGCGGGCCGCGCATGGTTCCATGACAAGGAAGGCGCGAACCTCAAGCCGGGCGTGAAGGGCAAGGCGGACACGCCGGAGAAGATGCGCAGGAAGGGCAGCTTCCTGCGCCGCCACTTCACCCATCCCCGGGGCCCCATGGTGGATGCGAAGGGAAAGCCCACGCGGCTGGCATTGTCCGCGCGCGCGTGGGGCGAGCCGGTGCCTCGCGATACCGCCGGGGCGAAGCGGCTCGCGGACAAGGGAACCCGGTTGCTGGAGCGCTACCACGCGGCGAAGGAGCGCTCGGGGCCAGCGGCGAAGCGTGGCGGCGTGAGGAAGACGCGGACCGCCGTGGCGGCGAAGCGCACCGGGACCAAGAAGACGCGGACCGAGGCGGCGGCCCGACGCGTGACCGCGAAGAAGCGCACTCCGGCCAGGGCTCGCAAGACCGCGACCCGACGCGCGAAGAAGGCCTGACACGCCGGGCGCTCCAGGCGCGCGAAGAAGGCGCCCTGGCCGATGCAGCCACCGCCGAGACGCAGGGCCCCAAGGGCCTGCGCCCCCGGAGAGGGGCTCACGACGTCGCGAGCACCTTGTCCAGCGTGAGCGGCAGGGAACGGATGCGCCGTCCGGTGGCGTGGTGGATGGCATTGGCGATGGCTGCCGTCACACCGGTAATGCCAATCTCCCCGATGCCCTTCACCCCCAGCTCGTTCACGTGAGGGTCGTTCTCCGGCACGAAGATGACGTCGATGTCCGGCACGTCCGGGTTCACCGGCACGTGGTAGTCCGCCAGGTCCTGGGTCATGAAGCGCGCGGAGCGCGGATCCAGGTACGTCTCCTCCATCAGCGCCATGCCGATGCCCATGACGATGCCGCCCATCAACTGGCTGCGCGCCGTCTTCGCGTTGAGCACCGCGCCCACGCCGAACGCGCTGACACAGCGGCTCACGCGCACCTCACCGAGGTCCGGATCCACGCGCACCTCCACGAAGTGCGTCCCGAACGCGTGCATCGCGTACTGGTCCTTCTCCGGCCCCGCCTCCGCGCTCGCCTCCGCGTCCAGGGACGCGAGCCCCTTGCGCTTGAGCAGCGCCGCGAAGTCCTCGCGCTTGCCCCCGGACACCAGGACGCCGTTCTCCACCGTGACCTGCGCGGCCGGGACGCCGTGCAGGGGCGCGCCTGGATCCGCCACCGCCAGCGCGATGGCCTTGTCGCGCAGGGCCAGCGAGACCTTCTTCACCGCGGAGCCCACGCTCGCCGCCGTCTGCGAACCGCCCGACACCGGGGTCTCCGGCAGCCGCGTGTCGCCCAGGTCGAACTTCACCTTCGTCGGAGCCAGACCCAGCGCGTCCGCCGCCACCTGCGTCATCACCGTGTACGTGCCCGTGCCCAGGTCGTGCGAGCCCGCCAGCACGCGCGCCGTGCCATCCGGCAGGAGCGTGGCCTTCGCGGACGCCTTGGAGCGCATCGTGGGGTACGTCGCCGTGGCCATGCCCCAGCCCAGCAGCGTGCGGCCGTCCTTCATGGAGCCCGGTGTCGGGTCGCGCTTCGCCCAACCGAACTTCTCCCCCGCCATGCGGTAGCACTCCTTGAGCGACTTGCTGCTCCAGGGGTGGCCCGTCTCCGGATCCGTGTCCGCGTGGTTCTTCAGCCGCAGCGCCACGGGGTCCATCTTCAGCTTCACCGCCAGCTCGTCCATCGCGGACTCGAGGGCGAAGGTGCCGGACGCCTCCCCCGGCGCCCGCATGAACGTGGGCGTGCCCACCGACAGCCGCACCAGCCGGTGCGACGTGGTGATGCGGTCGCTGGCGTACAGCATGCGCGACGACTTGCCGCTGGGCTCGACGAACTCGTCGAACTCCGACGTGCAGCTCACCGTGTCGTGCTTCAGGAGCAGCAGCTTGCCGTCCTCGCGCGCCTGGAGCTGGAGGTGCTGCTGGGTCTCCGGCCGGAAGCCCACCTGGCTGAACATCTGCTCGCGCCGCAGCACCAGCTTCACGGGCTTCTTCACCGCCTTCGCCGCGAGCGCCGCGAGGACCACGTGCGACCAGGGCGAGCCCTTGGTGCCAAAGCCTCCGCCCACGAACTTGCACACCACCCGCACGTGGTCCGGGGGAAGGCCGAAGAGGGCCGCCAGCCGCGCGCGCGTGCCGAAGACGCCCTGCGTGGTGTCGTAGACCGTGAGCTTCTCCCCCTCCCACACGGCCATGGTGGCGTGCGGCTCCATGGGGTTGTGGTGCTCGTAGGGCGTCACGTACGTGGCGTCCACGGTGGCGGCGACCTTGTCGGTGGAGGCCTTGCCCTGGTCCAGGTCCGTGGGCTTGCCGAGCAGCTGCTTCGGCTTGTACGCGCGCGGCTGCTCGGCCTTCAGATCCACCTTCGGTTTTCCGGCGCGGTACTTCACCTGCACCAGCGCGGCCGCGTACGTCGCGCGCTCCAACGTGTCCGCCACCACCAGCGCCACCGGCTGGTTCTGGTACTGCACCTTCCTCGACTGGAGGGCGTGCACCACCATGTCCGTGGGGCTCTGCTTCTTCACGGGATCCGCCGCCAGCTTCGGCGCGTCGTCCGACGTCAGCACGGCCAGCACGCCCGGCTGGGCCTTCGCGGCCTTCACGTCCACGCTCACGATGGAGCCCGTGGCGATGGTGCTGCCCACGATGACCGCGTGGACGACGCCCTCCTCGGGCATCTCCGCCGAATACTTCGCGGCCCCTGTCACCTTGAGTCGTCCGTCCACCCGCCCCAGCGGCTTGCCCACCGACGTGTCCATGGCGTTGTCTCCTTCGCGACTCAGGCGATTCCAGCGGTGAGGGACAGGGCGCGCACCAACGTGCGCCGCGCCAGGTCCACCTTGAAGGCGTTGTGCGTGCGGGTCTTCGCACCCTTCAGCGCCGCTTCCGCGGCCGCCTTGAAGTGCACCTCGTCCGCGGGCTTGCCCACGAGCGCGGCCTCCGCCTCCTTGGAGCGCCACGGCTTCGTGCCCACGCCCCCCAGGGCCACGCGCGCGGCCTTCACGGTGTTGCCCTCCAGCTCCAGCGCCACCGCGGCGGACGTGAGCGCGAACGCATACGACGCCCGGTCCCGCACCTTCACGTAGCGCGAGCGCGCCGCGAACCCCGACGCAGGCAGCGTCACCCCGGTGATGAGCTCCCCTGGCTGGAGCACGCTCTCCTTGTCCGGCCGCGCGCCCGGCACCAGATGGAAGTCGATGAAGGGCACCGAGCGCTCCCCCTTCACGCCCTGCACGTGCACGGTGGCGTCCAGCGCGGCCAGCGCCACGTTCATGTCGGACGGGTTCGCCGCGATGCACTTGTCGCTCACGCCCAGCACCGCGTGCATGCGGTTGTAGCCCTCCAGCGCCGCGCAGCCACTGCCGGGCTCGCGCTTGTTGCAGGCCTGGGACACGTCCCGGAAGTACGCGCAGCGCGTGCGCTGGAGGATGTTGCCGCCCAGCGTGGCCATGTTGCGCAATTGCGGCGACGCTCCGGCGAGCAGGGCCTCCGACAGCACCGGGTAGCGCTCGCGCACGAGGGGGTGCTGGGCCAGGTCGCTGTTGCGCACCAGCGCTCCGATTCGCAGCCCCCCGCCCTCCACCTCCTGCACCTGGGAGAGCGGCAGCCCGTTGATGTCCACGAGCACCGCGGGGTTCTGCACGTGCAGCTTCATCAGGTCCAACAGGTTGGTGCCACCGCCAATGGGCGCGGCCTCCTGGGGCTTCGCGGACAAGCGCTGGAGGGCGGCGTTGGCGTCGGCGGCGGCCACGTAGTCGAGGTGTCGCATGGAGCGTCCTTTCTCAGGCCTGCTTGCCGCGCGCGTCCCGAATGGCCGCGACGATGTTGGGGTAGGCGCCGCAGCGGCAGATGTTCCCGCACATGCCCTCGCGGATGTCCGCGTCCGTCTTCCCCCAGGGCTCGCGCGTGAAGCCCACCGCGCTCATGATCTGTCCCGGGGTGCAGTAGCCGCACTGGAAGCCGTCGTGCTCCACGAAGGCGGCTTGCATCGGGTGCAGCGCGTCGCCCTTCGCCAGGCCTTCGATGGTCGTGATGCTCTTGCCCTGCTGCATCACCGCCAGCGTCAGGCAGCTGTTCACCCGGCGCTCGTCCACCAGCACCGTGCACGCGCCGCACTGGCCCATGTCACAGCCCTTCTTCGTCCCCGTCAGGCCCAGCCGTTCACGGAGCGCGTCGAGCAACGTCACGCGCGGCTCCACCTCCAGCGCGTGCTCCTTGCCGTTCACCTTCAGCTTGATGGGCACCGCGGCCACGGACGGGCCCTCCATTCCGGAGGGCCGGGGGCTCGCGGCGGACGCGGTCTCCGGCGTCAACAGGCCGGAGGCCAGCAGCGCCCCGCCCACCACCGCCGTGCCGACGAACTCGCGGCGGGTCGGCCTGCCGTCCTCCTGCTCCGGGGACTCGGGGGTTTCGGGCTCCGGGGACGCGGGCGCGGAGCAGGGAGCTCCGTTGAAGACAGGGGGAGGCTTCGGCTCGGACATGGGGCACATCCTCCAGGTGATGGGAGGAGTACCGCTCCAGGTGGCCTTCCGGGAGGGCCCGATGTCCTGGATTGTCCTGCTTCCGACCGGGGCGGCCTGGCACCTGTCGGACAGGACACACCGATGCGGATCCGCGCGGCGTCCGGGGCTGGAGGCTCAGCCCACGGCGCGACGGGCGGAGGTGACGTAGTCGGAGGGATCGAAGTGCTCCGCGCGCCGTCGGAAGGCGGAGGTGGTGCCGGGCCAGAGGGCGGAGTTGCGCCCCGTGGCGTCCATGTACCAACTGCGGCAGCCGCCCTGGCTCCAGACGGTGGTGGACATCCTCGCGTCGAGTTCGCGAATGAAGGCGTCCTGCACCTCCGGCGCGGGCTCCACGGCGGCGCCTGCTTTCGCATCCAGGTAGCGCAGCGCGCCCAGCACATGCTCCAACTGGGCCTCCATCATCAAGAGCACGGAGGTGTGCCCCAGGCCGGTGTTGGGGCCCTGGAGCAGGAAGAGGTTGGGAAAGCCGCTCACGCTGGTGCCCAGGTAGGCGCGAGGGCTGCCCTCCCAGACCTCCGCGAGCGTGCGTCCGTCGCGTCCCCGGATGTGGTGTCCCAGGGGCATGTCCGTCACCGCGAACCCGGTGCCGAAGACGAGCGTGTCCACCGGGTGCACGGCGCCGTCCTGCGTGACGACGTCGTGCTCGCGCACATCCCGGATGTGGGAGGTGACGACCTCCACGTTGGGACGCGTGAGGGCCGGCAGATAGACGTCGGAGATCAGGATGCGCTTGCACCCCATCGTGTAGCGGGGCGTGAGCTTGTCGCGCAGCACCGGATCCGCCACGACGCTCCGGAGGTGACGCAGCACCCAACGCTGGGCCAGGCGCAGGACCCACGGGTGCTGGAAGCCCAGGGCGAGGGCATCCCGCAGCAGGCGCAAGGCTTCACGCAGGAGCCACCGGACGCCGGGAACGCGGGTGTACAGCGCCTTGCGCAGCGCCCCGATGGGCTGGTCGCCTCGGGGCATCACCCACGCGGGCGTGCGTTGGAAGAGGACGAGCCGCCCGACCACCGGTTGGATCTCCGGGACGAGCTGGACCGACGAAGCGCCCGTGCCCACCACGCCCACGGAGCGACCGGCCAGCGCGTACTTCGGATCCCAGCGCGCCGAGTGCATCACCTTGCCCTGGAAACGCTCCAGGCCGGGCAGCGCGGGGATGACCGGTTCGCTCAGCGCACCCACCGCGGGCACGAAGACGTCCGCGGTGAGCGACCCCTGGGTCGTCTCCAGTGCCCAGCGGTTGCGCGCGGCGTCCCAGCGCGCGGACAGGATGGCGTGCTGGAAGCGCAGGTGCGGCTTCAGGTGGAAGCGCGCGACGCACTCATGCAGGTAGGCGTGGATCTCCCCCGCCGGTGAATAGACGCGCGACCAGCCGGGGTTCGGCGCGAAGGAGAAGGAATACAGCAGCGACTGCACGTCGCACGCACAGCCGGGATAGATGTTGTCGCGCCAGACGCCGCCCACGTCGTCCGCGCGTTCGAGGACGAGGAAGTCCTCGATGCCCTCCTGCTTCAACCGGATGGCCAGGCCCAGACCCGCGAAGCCAGCGCCCGCGATGGCGACATGCACGTGTGACGGGAGACGGGACACCGGGTGGACCTCCTGAAGCGGACGGGCCGCCCCTCGGGATGGCGCTCCGCTGCGGACCGGAGCAGGACTGGGGAACCCATCCTCTCTCCAGGCCGGGCGCGCACGCCATCACCGAACCTCGCGCCTCCACCGATACGGTGGATCCAATTCATTGCACGGGCCTGCCTGCCCCCACGCCGCGCTCGGTGGACGTGGTGCGATTGGAAGGACCCGCGCGCGGCCGGCAGCTTCAGGAGGATAGTGTCCTCCTGCCCGCGCGCTTCGCGCCTGCTCCAAGGACGGTCCCCCACCGTGACGACTCCCGCGCTCCTCGAACACCACCTGCGCCCCGTCACGCCCGGGGACGATGGCTTCCTCTTCACGCTCTACGCGAGCACTCGCGCCCGGGAACTGGCCGCCTGGGGCTGGAGCGCCGCGCAGCAGGAGGTCTTCCTGCGCACGCAGTACCAGGCCCAGTCGCGCAGCTACGCCGCCATCTACCCTCCGGACGGCCACGCCCTCATCGAGGTGGACGGAGCGCCCGTGGGCCGTCAGTGGCTGGTGCGCACGGAGACGGAGATGCTGTTGGTGGATGTGACCCTGCTGCCCTCGCACCAGGGGCAGGGGCTGGGCACGCGACTGCTGTGCGCGATTCAAGAGGAGGCGGCCCGGGCGCGCGTGCCCGTGCGGCTGAACGTCACGCGCGACAATCCGGCGCTGCGGCTCTACACCCGGCACGGGTTCATGCCCGTGCCGGGAAACTCGCCAGCGTCGCCGTACCTGGAGCTGCGGTGGCAGGCGCCGGACGAGGGGACCGGAACCGACGTCAGGTGAACGCCAGTCCCGGAGACTTCGGGCTCACAGGCCCAGCAGCGACTCCGGCTCGGGGACGACCGTCTGGAGGAAGTAGCCGCCTGTGCCTCCGGACGGGTTCACGATGGTGGTCGTGGTCGGGACGGTGCCACCCGCGTTGCCGCCGGTGCCTCCGCTGCCGCCACCACCGCCGCCCGGGATGATGCTGGTGCCACCCGGATCATTGGCACCGGCCGAGCCCCCCGACGTCACCACGGTGCCCGTCACGCTGGCGGACGTGGAGGAGATGAAGTGGACGAGGCCACCGCCACCGCCGCCACCGCCGCCCTCACCCGTGCCGCCGTTGCCGTTGAAGCCGTTCGCGCCGCTGCCACCCTGCACTCGGATGGCGCCGCCCAGCGTGATGCTCCCCTTCGCCGCGACCAGCACGATGCCGCCACCACCGCCGCCCGTGCCCACGATGGACAGGCCCGCGGTCCCCGGGTTCACGCCGCTCACGCCGTTCGCGTTGATGTTGCCACCCGTGACGACGCGCACGTTGCCGCGCGCGGCCAGCAGCAGCGCGCCACCGCCCGCGCCGCCCTCCGCGCCCGCCCCGGCGAAGATGCGCGCGCCAGCGCCACCGGACGCGGTCTGGACCCGGCGCACCTGGGCGGCCTGGAACGACGTGAGCCCCGCGCCGCCGTTGTAGTTCGTCCCGGCCGTCCGGGCGATGCCCGTGGGCGCTTCACCATTGCCCAGGTCCTCCGCCCCCGGCTGCACGGTGATCGTCCCGCTCACGGTGATGTCACCCGACGAGCGCAGCACCGTGCCGCTGGGGACGATGAGCGTGCCCACGATGTTGATGCTGCTGAACTGGAGGTTGAAGCCCGAGGGGAGCTGGGACACACCCGTGGGGGTGGAGAGATCCAGCGTCTGGCCGGAGCCCACGGTGAACGCCCCCGCCGAACCGTCGCCGTAGAGGCCCAGCGTACCCGTCGCACCCGCAGGGCCCTGGGCTCCCGCCGTGCCCGTCGGACCCGCGGGACCCGTCGCCCCGGCAGGCCCCGTCGCGCCTGCGGGGCCTACCGCGCCCGTCGCGCCCGTGGGACCCGCCGCGCCCGTGTCGCCCTTCGCTCCGGCGGGGCCCGTCGCTCCCGCGGGGCCCACCGCGCCCGTCGCGCCCGTGGGGCCCGCCGCGCCCGTGTCGCCCTTGTCACCCTTCGCTCCAGCGGCGCCCGTCGCGCCCGAGGCTCCCGTCGGGCCTGCCGCACCCTCGGGACCGGTCGCGCCCGCCGGACCCGTGGTGCCCGTGGGACCCGCCGCGCCCGTGTCGCCCTTGTCACCCTTCGCTCCAGCGGCGCCCGTGTCGCCCTTCGCGCCGGCAGGGCCCGTGGGGCCCGCGATGCCCTGCGCACCGATGGGGCCCATCGGCCCCATCATGCCTTGAGGTCCCGTCGCTCCAGCGGGACCCGTGGGGCCCGCGATGCCCTGCGGTCCAGGCTCGCCCGCACCCGCCGGGCCGGTCTCGCCCTGAGGACCCATGAGGCCGGGCTCGCCCGTGGCGCCCTTCTCACCCGCGGGGCCGGCGGGGCCCGTCGCTCCCGCGGGGCCCGTCGCGCCTGGAGGACCCTCGGGGCCGGCGGGGCCGTCCCCCGTCTCACCGGTACAAGCGGAGACCATCAAGGTCGCGCAGAGCGACAACACACGGAAGCGTGAAAACTCCCCACGCAGGGGCACGAAGGAACGAAGTGACATGGATTGGGTCCTCCCCCAACAGCGGCGGTGCGGCGACGTGCAGCGTAGGAAAAGGCGCTGTCACGTTCCGTGAAGCATCGCACACACCGGGTCGGGTTGCCGCATGACGCGCCACGACCTTTCGTCAGGAGGGAGAGGCATGGTCTGTTCGGCGCCCAACACGCACCATCCACGCCGGGGGAACCATGTCTGAGCCGTACATCGGTCAAATCATCATGTTCGGAGGTGACTTCGCGCCTCGCGGCTGGGCGCTCTGCAACGGCGCGCTGCTGCCCATCGCGCAGAACCAGGCCCTCTTCGCCATCCTGGGCACCACCTACGGCGGCAATGGCACGACGACCTTCGCGCTGCCGGACCTGCGCGGGCGCTTCCCCATGGCGCCGGGTCAGGGCCCGGGGCTGGCTCCGCACACCCTGGGAGAGGCGGCCGGTGGGCAGTCGGTGACGCTGATCTCCACCCAGATGCCAGCCCACTCGCACCCGCTGATGGCCAGCATGCAGTTGGGCAACACGGAGAACCCGGAGGGCGCGTACCTGGCCGCCTATCCCGTTGGCGCCGACCCCACGCCCTACGTCACCACCCCCAGCACGGTGATGGGTCCCCAGGCCGTGGGCATCGCCGGCGGCAGCCAGCCGGTGCCCATCATGAACCCATACACCGTCGTGAATTTCATCATCGCGCTCGAAGGCGTCTTCCCCTCGCGCGGCTGATGCATGTCCCGAGCGGGCCCGGCCCCCAAGCAGGGGCCCGCGGTTTCACCCCAGGACCTCCGCGCGGCTGATGCGGTCCAACCGGAAGTGACGCCGTTCACCGGACGCGAGGTCCACCGCGTCCAGCCGCGTCTCGTGCCGATCCATCACCACGGACTCGATGCGCACCTCGCGCGTCGTCTCCAGGAAGTTGCCGTCCACGTAGGTGATGCGCAACGGCTGCCGCTCGAACCACGCGCGCTCCAGCGCTTCGCGCACCCCCTTGCGCGTGGGCAGTGACGGCACGCCCAGGAACGTCAGCTCCCGAAGGCGCGCCAGCAGCTCGCGCTGCGCGGACGTGGACAGCGCCGAGCGCACCTTGTCGAGCGCCGACTCCAGCGTCCCCGTGAAGGGCAACAGCCGCATGTCGATGGCGAAGCGGCCCAGCGCCACCATGAGCGCCGCCTCGCGCGCGGTGAAGTTCACCGGCGGCAGGCTGTAGCTGCGGTCCAGCGCGTAGCCCCCGCCCCGGCCCCGCTCCGCGCCCACCGGCAGCGCCGCGGCGCTGCCGGTGGGCGCGGAGCGGGGC
>SECN01000473.1 GCA_004173515.1 Myxococcaceae bacterium
GTGGAAAGTCATGGGGCCCGGGCGGGGGTGACGGATTTCCGAGGCGCTGGGGGGCTCAGGGGGCTTCGACTTCAGGCTTCGGCTTCAGGGTTCTTCAGGGCGCTCTCCCCGGGGGAGGAAGCCGTACTTCTCCAGCTTGTAGTACAGCGCGGAGGTCTTGATGCCCAGGAGGCGGGCCGTCTCCGTCTTCACGCCGCCGGCCTTCTCGTAGGCGCGGGCGATGAGCTGGCGCTCCAGGTCCTCCAGGATTTCGGGCAGGGGCCGGTCGCCCTGGGGAATGGGCAGCCCCGAGTCCATGCGAGGCGTCTGGCCGGACAGGTGCGGGGGCAGGTCCGCGGGGGTGAGCGTCTCGCCCTCGGCGAAGACGAGCGACTGCTCCATCGCGTTCTCCAATTCGCGCACGTTGCCGGGCCACGCGTGGCGGGTGAGCGCGTGCAGGGTGGCGTCCTCGATGCCGGTGACGCGCCGGTTCACCCGGGGCGCGTGCTTGGCGACGAAGTGGCGCGCGAGCGCGGTGATGTCCTCGGGGCGCTCGCGCAGGGGCGGCAGGGTGAGCGGGACGATGTGCAGCCGGTAGTAGAGGTCCTCGCGGAAGCGGCCCGCCTTCACCTCCGCCTGGAGGTCGCGGTGGGTGGCGCTCACCACGCGCACGTCCACCTTGAGGGTCTCCTCTCCGCCCACGCGCTGCAGCTCCTTCTCCTGGAGCACGCGCAGGAGCTTGGTCTGCACGGAGGCGGGAATCTCTCCAATCTCATCCAGGAAGAGGGTGCCGCCGTCGGCCAGCTCGAAGCGGCCGAGCTTGCGCTTCACCGCGCCGGTGAAGGAGCCGCGCTCGTGGCCGAACAGCTCGCTCTCCAGCAGCGTCTCCGCCAGGGCCGCGCAGTGCACCACGACGAAGGGCCCGTCGCGGCGGGGGGACTGCTGGTGGATCATCCGGGCGACCAGCTCCTTGCCGGTGCCGCTCTCGCCGCGCACGAGCACGGTGGCGTCGCTGGCGGCCACCTTGCGCACCTGCCCGAGCAGCTTCTGCATGGGTTCGCTGTCGCCCACGATGTCGCGGTGGGTGAGGGCGGCGTCGGCGTCGTGCGCGTCGGTGCGGGCGGTGAGGCGCTCCACCTGACGGCGCGTGGCGGACAGCTCCAGGCCCTTGTCCACCTTGGCGCGCAGCACCTCCGGTGGGAAGGGCTTGGTGATGAAGTCATAGGCGCCCTCCTGCATGGCCTGCACGGCGGTCTCGATGGTGCCGAAGGCCGTCACCACCATCACCACCGCGGCCGGATCCAACTGCTTGAGGGCGCGCGTGACGGCGATGCCGTCCATGCCGTCCATCTTCAGGTCGGTGACGACCAGGTCGAACGGGGCCTTCTTGTACGCGGCCAGCCCGTCCGCCCCGTTCTTCACGGCGGACACGGTGTGGCCGGAGCGGGTGAGGGTGACGGTCATGCCCTCGCGGAGGGTGTCGTGGTCGTCGATGACGAGGATGCGCGCCATGGCCTGCTCACCTGCTCGAAGGGTCCGCCGGAAGAAAGGGGTGCCTCCTGGCGGGAGGGATGCACCTGGGGGTGGCACCCTACACCGGACCGGGACGACCGCACGTCCGGCCAGGTGAAAGCGCTGGCGTCCCCCGTGGGGCGTGTGTCTAAACCCTGGCGCATGGCTGATGCACCCACCGCCCTCGTCGAACTGCTCGCGCGCCACGTCCCCCGGGACGACAAGGAGCGCGAGGACCTGTCCCGCATGCGCCACCTCGCCACGTCGCTGGAGGCGCCCTTCTCCCGCACGCAGGCGGAGGCGCACTTCACCGGCAGCGCGGTGGTGGTGGACCCCACGGGCGCGAAGGTGGCGCTGCTGCACCACGCGAAGCTGAAGCGCTGGCTGCAGCCCGGAGGGCACGCGGAGACCGGCGATGCCGGCGACATGGAGGCCACCGCCCTGCGCGAGGCCCGCGAGGAGACCGGGTGCCGCGTGCACCTGCACGCCACCGCGCCGCGCCCGCTGGACGTGGACATCCACACCATCCCCGCGCGCAAGGACGAGTCCGAGCACCGCCATCTGGATGTCCGCTACCTCGTGGTGGCGGAGGACCCCGAAGCGCTCGCGCACGACCCCGCGGAGTCGTTTGGCATCCAGTGGTTGTCCTGGGATGAAGCGCTGGCGCGCGCGGATGAGGCGCCGTTGCGGCGCATGTTGCAGAAGGCGCGGGAGGCTTCGGGCGCTGGGGGAATGCCGTAGACTGGGAGCGCTCGAAGGAGAGCTTCAGGGCAGCGCTCGGGCCTCCGGTGGATCCGGAGCGCAGGGCAGGCTGAGCGTGAAGACGGTGTCGCCCGGGGTGGAGCGCAGGGCGAGCTCGCCTCCGTGCGCGCGGACGATCTTCCGTGCGAGCGGCAGGCCCAGGCCGGTGCCCTGCTCGCGAGTGGTGAAGAAGGGCTCGAAGATGCGTTCGCGTTCGGCCTCGGGAACGCCGGGGCCGGAGTCCTGGACGTCGATGGCATAGCCACCGTCGCGGCGCTGCCCCCGGACCTTCACGCGGCTTCCTCCAGGCGCGGCCTGCACGGCGTTCTTCACCAGGTTCACGAGCGCGGCGGTGAGCAGGCTGCCGTCCGCCTCCAGGTGCGCGGGCGCGGCGTCCACGTCCAGGACCACCCCCTTGCCGCTGGCCTCCATGGCGAGCAGCTCGCAGGCGCTCGACACCAGGTCGGGGGCTTCCATGGGCGCGCGCGCCAGGGGTTGTTCGCGGGCGAAGGCGAGGAAGTCCTCGACGATGCGCTGGAGGTAGGCGACCTCGCGCTGGATGCGATCCACGTGGCTGCCCGCGTCCGCGTGGGCGCCCGCGCGCAGGTCTTCCTGGAGGAGGCCGGAGAAGAGCGCGATGCCGCCCAGCGGATTGCGCACCTCGTGGGCCACGCCCGCGAGCATCAGCTTGAGCTGGCGGTCCCGGCCCTCCAGGGCGCCGCGCATGACCTCCAGCTCGCGCGCGAGCACGCCAATCTCGCGCGTGGGTTCGGAGGGCACGGGCGTGGTCAGGTCGCCCCGGCCGATTCTCAGCGCCGAGTCCATCAGCCGCCGCAGCGGACGGGCCAATCCCCGCGCGGTGAGCATGGCGATGAAGGCGAGCGCGACGAGCGCCACGACGCTGGCCATGACGAAGGTGCGCCACAGCCGGCGCAGCGGGCCGAAGAAGGCCGCGCTGCCCTCCACGCCGATGGCGCCCACCACCTGACCGTCCTGGACCACGGGCGCGTAGCCCGTCTTGTAGAGCAGCCCGTCGGAGCCGGTGAAGAGCACCTGGCTGGCGGCGCGCTTGCCGGCGAGGACGCGGGTCAATTCCAGACGGTCGCGAGCGAGCTCCGGCACCTCGGTGCCCACGGGCAGGTTGCCGCCCACGTCGGTGCGCACACGGCCCAGCGCGTCCACCGCGTACACGCGGCGCACCCCGCTGGCGGTGCGAACACCGTCGAGCAGCCGCACGAGGTTGCGCCAGGTGCGGGTGCCGGACACGTCGTCGCCGGGTTCGATGGTGAGCATGCGCTCGCCGCTGACCTGACTGGCGGTGGCGGCGGCGAGTGCGGACAGGCTCGCGCCCAGCTCCTCCTCCAGGCTCGCGCGGGCGAGCGCGTACACGGAGGCCCCCGCCAGCGCGAGGAAGAGCAGGGTGGGCAGCAGGAACGCCACCAGCAGCCGTGCCGACAGCGAGCCCAGCGCGTCCCGCAGGCGGGAGGAAAGGGGGCGATGCGTCATCCGGGCGGCGCTCCTCGTGTCACGCATCAAACGGCATGCCCCGGGCGCTGACCAGCACTCGTTCTTCGCGCCCGGGGATGAAAGACGCGGGGCCGGAGCGCTTCGGGAACCCGCGCGGGCACGGCGTTGTCTGAACGGCCGGAGCCCTTCAGGACGTGAGGCGGGGGAACGACGCGTGTCGCGGCAGGGAGCCTGTCTGGGCGGCGGATGAATTCCTGACGCCCTGTCACCGCCGAGGTGTGGCGGGGCTGCCAAATGAAACGTGTCACCCCACGCGTGGGTTTCGAGCGTCCGGGGGCGAATGACTGACGCCAGACGGTGCCGTGATGTGCTCCAGGCGCAGGACCTGCCGCGTGCGTGTCAGCTCCGAGTGTCGATGCTCGGTCCGGAGGCCCTGGCCGCTGCCGCTGTCGTGAGTGCCTCCGAGGGGAAATGCGTGTTCCGGCATGCGTCAGGAAGCGCCTCACGGAGCACGTCAGTGCTGATTGATATTTGAAAGGGCTGGGGAGGCAGGTCATGCCGGATGGACGTCTGGGGCGTTTCGGCGGAAGTCTGGTGTTGATGTTGTCGCTGGTGGCGTGCACCACGCCGGGCGCGGGCGCCCTGCCGGTGGGGCACTACGGCTACCTGCGCTATCGCAGTGCTTCGCCGCCGCCGTTCCCACGTGAGGTCAGGGGCACCGGGGGGTCGGGCGGCACGGTGGGCACCATGGGCGGAGAGGTCCTGGGGCGCTACCTCGCGTTCATCAATGAAAAGCGGGCGGACTTGAGGAAGCCCGCGGTGACGGAGGAGGAGCGTCAGGTGGGCCATGCCGCGCTGAATGAGCTGTTCATCTGGGCCATTGCGCGGACGGAGGAACAGCTCGCGGCGGACTCACCGCTGGAGGTGTACCTGCGAATGAAGGTCGAGCACTCACAGCGGCAGCGTGAGGACGGGAAGCGCTCGACGCAGGTGGACGCGAAGCTGGAGGAGTACCACCGCTGGGCGGACGCGCGCGGTCGGGCCCTGGCCGAGGCGCACTTCCGGAGGCTCGGGACGGACGGGCTGCTCACCGAAAGCGCGCTGTACGAAGCGACGCAGCGGGCGCTGGTGGAGGCAGTGCTCGACTGGGCCTACGCGCACACGCTGGATCCGGACTTCGTGCGCAAGAGTCCCAGCGAGGTGGCGCTCTACCTGCTGGCGCGCGACAGCCTGCTGGCCTCGGCGGTGGAGGCGGGCCGCCTGGCGCCCCCGACGTGGGACCCGAGCAAGGAGCCTCCAGGCATTCCACCCGAGGAGGTCGTGCTGGAGATGGCGGTGGGCCTGCTGCCCATCGCCGGAGAAGCGGTGGATTTGAAGGGCGTGGTGCTCGGGGAGAGCCTCCTG
>SECN01000074.1 GCA_004173515.1 Myxococcaceae bacterium
CAACCGCCTGCTGTCAGCTTTTTCCACCGCTTTCCGTCCGCTTTGTCGCCTGCCGGACTTCTTTTCGGTGGGGCGCGGCTTCTACCACCGCCGCGCTCGCTGTCAACCGCCTCGTTGACTGCCCTATTTTCTTGTCGCTGCTGCACTCCCCCAGAAGTACCTTCCGCGCCAGTGCGCGGGCTTCCGGGTGAGGGGCGCGGCTTCTATCTCTTCGCCGCGTTCTGCGTCAACAACCATCCTGCTGCTTCCGATTCCCGACCGCCACCGCTTCAGCTCTGCCTCCCGTGAGGCAGCAACCCGCTCCAACCCCTTCGACGCCCGCTGATCAACCGACTGCGGCAACCATCTAAGAACCGGCTTGGAGAATGTCAATTTCCCGTCACCGATAGAACCGGGCGACTTCAGTGCCCTGCTCGCTTCGGAAGGCCGGGGAGGACCGCCTTCTCCACTCCTACTTCGCTGCGCCGTTCAGGTGCCACCGAAGTGACGCCTGCGTGTCGCCGCGAGGTGTGCGGCTTATCCAACAGGCGACCAGGCAGCGCAAGAAGTTTGATGCAGGTCGCCAGCGCAGCGCGACGTGGTGGAGGGGGAACCCGAGCCCCGCTCCACCCATTCCCCGAAGGCGATCAGCCCCCGAACTTGAGCTTGGAGAGGTCCACCCTTCCCCTTCGGCACTGCTCAGCGACCACCACCGAGCGCAGCTCCTGGTAGGCGCGCTCGAAGTCGTCGTTCACGACGATGTAGTCGTAGGACGCGATTCCCCGCTCGATCTCCGAGCGGGCGCCCAGCATGCGACGACGGATGGTCTCATCCGAGTCCGTCTGACGATCCCGGAGGCGGCGCTCCAGCTCATCCATGGAGGGGGGCAGCACGAAGATGAGGACCGCGTCAGGGTGCTTGCGCTTGATGGACTGCCCGCCCTGCACGTCGATGTCGAAGACGGCGGTGCCCCGGCGGCCTCGCGCTTCATCCACCACCGACTGGGGGCTTCCGTAGAAATGGCCGTGCACCTCGGCCCACTCCACGAACTCTCCCTGTTCGATCTTCTGCTGGAAGGTGGCGACCCCCACGAAGTGGTAGTCCACGCCTTCCTGCTCCTTGCCTCGGGGCCGGCGGGTGGTGACGCTCGTGGAGAAGATGCCGTCCGGCATCTCCTTCAGGAGTCGGTGCGCGAGCGTGGTCTTTCCCGCCCCGGAAGGCGCGGAGAGGACGAGCAACAGGCCAGGCGGGAGTCCAGAGGTTTCGTTCATTCGACGTTCTGCACCTGTTCGCGGATGCGCTCGACCTCGGCCTTCATCGAGACCACGCGCGCGGAGATCTCCGCGTGCTGGCTCTTGGAGCCTGTCGTGTTCACCTCGCGGTGCATCTCCTGCACGAGGAAGTCCATGCGCCGGCCGACCGGCTCGGGGCTCGCCATCAGGAGCCGGAACTGCTCGAGGTGGGTCGCCAGACGGGTCACTTCTTCGGCGATGTCCGTGCGCTCGGCGAACAGGGCCACTTCCTGCGCCAGACGCTGCGGATCCACCGCGACGCCGCGCGCGAGCTCCGCCACACGCTCGGTGAGCCGCTGCTGGTAGTCGTTCACGGCTCGCGGCGCGAGCCGGGCCACTTCCTGGCTCCAGCCCTCGATGAGCTTCATCCGGGTGTCGAGGTCCGTGTGGATGGACTCGCCCTCCGTGTTGCGCATCGTCTCCAGCGCCGCGAGGGCCTGCTGGAGCGCGGTCTGGGTGGCCTGGGTGGCGGACTCCACGTCCACGCCCTTCTCCTCCAGGCGGATGACTCCCGGCTGGTTGGACACCTGCGACCACGTGACTTCCGCCGTCACTCCCAGGGCTTCAGCGACCTCTCGGAAGGCTCGGGCGTATTCGCGGGCGAGGGCGACGTCGACCGTAGGGACATTGCCCGAGACGGTGGCGGCCTGACGGCGTACCAGGATCTCCACCGAGCCTCGCGCGAGCCGGTCCTTCACCAGCTTCACGAGCGCGGGCTCCAGCGCGGACAGCTCGCGTGGCAGCCGGACCTTCACTTCGCAGAACTTGTGGTTGAGCGAGCGCGCCTCCACGGAGACCTCTTCGTCTCCCACGCGCGCGCGGCCCGAACCGAATCCGGTCATGCTTTTGAGCATCGGGCGGGGTGCTAGGGGCTTTCGGCCCCGAGGTCAAGCCAGCGTCTTGTGTCCACTTCAATTCTGGTAGGGTCCGCCGCGATGGCGTGGCACAAGCGGCTCGAAACGTGGGCAAAGCTGGCGCTGACGCTCCTGGCCTCCGTCCTTTTCTGGCGCCCTGGACGTCGTCTCCCGCTCGGAACGCCCCTCCCCCTCCCTCGCAAGGTCCTGCTCGTCCGGCCCGACAACCGTGTGGGCGAAGCCCTGCTCACCACGCCCTTGTTGCGGACCCTCAAGGGCCTCGTCCACCCGCCCCCGGAGGTGCACGTCCTGGTGCACGCCAAGGTGGTCCGCGTCCTCCAGGGACATCCCGACGCGGATGCCGTCCTGGGATTCGACCGGCGCCTGCTGTGGCTGGGCCCCCTGGCCCCGGGCATCCGCGCGCTCCGTCGCGCGGGCTATGACACCGTGGTGGATTGCGCGAACTGGAGCGCGCCTTCGGTGACGAGCGCGCTGGTGGCCCGGATGGTCGGACCCAGGGCGGTCGTCGTCGGGCCGGGCATCTGGCCTGTGAGGCTCCTGCAGTCGGTGTCGGTGCCTGCTCGCCCCGACACCCGACACGAGGCCGTCCAACGCACACACCTTCTCACGCCGTTGACCCGGGGGATCGTCGCCCAGGGGCTCTCCTTCCGGGAGCCGGTGCTCGGAGCCTCCTTCCGAACCTACCTGGAGGGTTTCTCTGGAGAAAGACAGCGACGGGCGGTCATCAATCCCGGAGGCCGCCTGGGCGAGCGCCGCATCCCCGCCGAGGCCTTTTCAGCGGCGGCCCGGGAGCTGATTTCGTTGGGCCATGTGCCCGTCGTCACATGGGGACCGGGGGAAGAGGCCTTGGCTCAGGCCGTGCTCTCCGGGGCTCCAGGGGCGGAGCTGGCTCCGGCCACCAGCATCGACGAGCTCGCCGCGCTCATGCGAGCCTCGGGATTGACCGTCTGCAACAACACCGGGCCCATGCACCTGTCCGTGGCCGTGGGTGCGCCGACGCTGGCGTTCTTCCTGCGCATGGACATGGAACGCTGGGGCCATGCGGTCGCTCCCCATCGCATGGTGGACCTGACGCCCGTGGTGGATGGGGGCTCGGGCGCGGGCCTGGAACAACGCGTGGCCGAGGAGGTCCGGTCGTTCGTCGCGGAGCGGGGCTCGCTCACGGGGTGAGCGGTCGCTCACGTTCGGGCACCATCTGCGGGATGCCCTGCTCCACGGGCCAGGCTCGCTGACACCGACGACAGTGGATTTCGGGCGGGGGGCCCTCGTGCGGTTCGAGCGGCCCCTTGCAATGAGGGCAGCCCAGGAGGGACAGCAGCAACGGATCCAGGACCATGGGCTACTTCGTGCCTTCGCGGCCAAGCCTTCGCGCCAGCTCCGTGGTGCTGTGGTCCTTCGGATCTCCCGCCACCGCGGTCCTTCCTCCGTAGGCGCGGACCTCGTCGCCCTCGGGGATGGAGTCCGGTGTGTAGTCCGTCCCCTTCACGTGCACGTCGGGCTTGAGGGCCCGGATGATGACCCGCACGTTCGGTTCGTCGAAGACGACGACCCGGTCGGTGCAGGCCAGGGCCGCTACCAGCTCCGCGCGCTCGGCTTCGGGGATGTGCGGGCGGCCCGGTCCCTTGTACGCCCTCGTGGAGGCGTCCGAATTCACCGCCACCACCAACACGTCCGCCAGGGCCTTCGCTCCCTCCAGGTATCGGACGTGCCCGACGTGCAGCAGGTCGAAGACCCCGTTGGCCAGGGCCACCGTGCGGCCCTGTTCGCGCCATCGCTCCCTTTCCTCGGCGATGGCCGCGAGGGGGCGAAGCTTGTCCAGGGTGTTCATCGCGGGCTCCGCAGCGCTCCGAGGAGTTCTTCCCGGGACACCGTCGCCGTGCCGGGCTTCTGCACCACCAGGGCGCCCGCCACGTTCGCGAGCCTCGCCGCTTCGCCGAACGAGGCTCCGGCCGCGAGCGACAACGCGAAGCTGGCGATGACCGTGTCCCCGGCCCCTGTCACGTCCACCGCGGACTTCGCTCCGTGCACGGAGATCAGATCCACTCCGCCCTTCGCGTCGAAGAGCGCCATGCCATGCCGGCCCCGGGTCACCAGCAGCGCCTGACACTCCAGCTTGCGCACCGCCACGTGTCCGGCCTCCAGCAGATCCTCCTTCGTGCGCACCGGACGCCCCGTGAGCGCTTCCAGCTCCGGCTCGTTGGGCTTGCACACCGTCAGGCCCTTGAAGGACGCGAGCGCGTAACGGCTGTCCACGCAGACGGGGAGCCCCTTCGCGGCGAGGCTGCGCAGCACCTCACGGACCTCGTCGCCCACCACTCCGGCGCCGTAGTCCGACACCACCACCGCGTCCGCGTCCTTCGCGGAGGCTTCCACCTGCCGGGCAATCGCCTTGCGCATCCGGGGTGGGAGCTCTCCTCGCTGACCCTGATCCACCCGAAGCATCTGCTGGCGCGTGGTGCTCACGCCTCCCGCGAGGATGCGTGTCTTCGTCTCCGTCTGGATGCTCCGGCTGCTGACCGCGTGCAGTTGGATGTCCGCGGCGGTGAAGAGCTTGCGCAGCGACCGGCCCATCGGATCCACGCCCAGGGCGCCCACCGCCGTCACCCGACCGGACAGCGTCCGGACGTTGGCCGCCACGTTGGCGCCTCCGCCCAGTTTCACTTCCGAGGACTCGTAGCGGACGATGAGCACCGGGGCCTCGCGGCTCACCCGGTCCGTCTGCCCGTAGAGGTAGTGGTCGGCGACCAGGTCCCCCACCAGCAACACCCGACGGCGCGCGAAGGCGAGTGGCAACTTCAAGGACGAAGCTGTCGGACGTGAGGACGGGGCCGCGGCCATGGGCGCGCTTTGTCCCACAGCACTCCGGCCCTCACAAGTCGCGCGTCTCGGCCGGCAGCCCGAGGGCTCGCCTCAGATGCGGCTGGCCCTCCAGGACCTCCACTCCCAGGCGCACCCTCCAGGCCTCGAAACCCGGTGGCAGCCGGACCGCGTCCTTCTCCGTCGTCACCACGAGCGCACCCTGCCTCCGGGCCCTGGCTTCGACGTCTCGGAGTTCGTCCAGGGTGAAGCGATGGTGATCCGGGAAGAGGGCCGCGTCCCGCACTTCCGCTCCAAGCGCGGTGACGGTGCTCAGGAAGCCTCCGGGCCTTGCCAGCCCCGCGAGCACCAGGACCGGCCTTCCTTCGAGCGCGCTCGTCGCGTGCTCCGCGCCCGAGGGATCCCACCAGCCCGTGGGCCCGTAGCGCGTCCGGACCCTGGGCGCTGTCACCGCTTCGAGCCAGGGGATGGGGACCGGCGAGACTGGCGCCAGGGGGGCGGCTCGCAGCCAGAGGAGCGTGGCCCGGCGCAGGGCCGTGGGCGGCTCTCGCAACGGGCCCCTGGGGAGCAGATGGCCGTTGCCCAGGCCCACGGCTTCGTCCACGACCACCAGGTCTTCGTCCCGGTGGAGGCGGCGGTGCTGGAAGCCGTCGTCCAACAGGACCGTGTCCAGGCCGAAGTCGTCCCTGGCCCGGCGCGCCGCCGCGACCCGATCCGCTCCCACGAAGAGGCGGGCTTGTGGACACCTGCGCGCGAGCAACAGGGGTTCATCTCCGGATTGCGTCACCTCGGGCAGGGGTTCGGCGCCCGTGAAGGTCAGGGGCTCGAGAGACTCGCGACCGTAGCCTCTCGTGAGGATGCCGACCTTGCGTCCCTCGCGGATCAGCAGCTCCGCCAGGTGCAGCACCGCCGGTGTCTTGCCCGTCCCTCCCACGTTGACGTTGCCCACCGAGACGACCCGCAGGCCTTCGACGTGTTCGGCTCGCAGCAGGGCGGAGTCGTAGAGCGCTCCTCTCAGACGGACCGCTGCGCTGTAGGTCCAGGACAGCAGGGTCAGTGGTGACAGGAGGGCCTGGCGGGTCCAAGGCTCCGGTGCTGGCGGATAGAAGACCCGCTCCAGGGCCGTGGGCGGACTGGCGGTCATCGCCGGGCCTCCGCCGCCTGCCGGTAGAGGTCCAGGATGTCGCTGGCGATGCGTTGGTTCGTCGGATGTTCTGCCCTGGCGCTCGAGTCCGACAGGGTGGCGGTGAGCACGGCGTCCACCGTGAGGGCTTCCACCTGCGCGTCCGCGAGATCCGGGAGCGCTCCTTCCTTCACCGCCACCACCCGGACTCCGCAGGCTCGCGCCTGGGCCGCGGCCCTCGCGCTCCAGTCGTTCCCCAGGCCGAGGATCCAGACCTCGTCCAGTGCCTGCAACCACTTCGCGAAGGCCTGGCCCTGTTGGTAGCCCGCGAAGGTCACCTGCTCCTGAAGGCCCCGCTCCGAGACCTGGGTTCGCGTGGCTTCGAGCAACGCTCCGTCCCCGATGAGCACGAGGCGGGACCGAGGGCGCTCACGCGCGAAGGATTCGAAGGCTTCGACTCCCAACGCGTGACGCCGGCTCTCCTGGAACGTGGAGATCATTCCCACGAGGTGCGTGTCTTCGAGTCCCAGGTCTCGACGCAGGGTCTTGCGGTCCCTGGCTGGATCGAACATCGGATCCACCAGGGCGGGCAGGACCTGGACGGGGCGATGCCTGCCTTCGAGCTTCGCTTTCAGGTGGTTCGCGGGCACCGTGTACGCGCCTGCTTCGGGCAGGGATGCTCGCAGCGAGCGGGGCGCGTGGATGGAGCGGATCCGCACCGCGTCTTTCGGTGTCCCCCAGCGGGCCAGCAGGTGATCGTGGGTGAAGTGGGCGTGGAGCACGTCCACCTGTTTTCGGCGGAGGGTTCGCAGGTCGCTCCACAGCTCCCACGGTGGCGACTTCACGGACAACGCCAGGCCTCCCTCGTCCAGGAGGCCCAGCGACTGGAAGCGGGGGACAGCGGGCTCTTCCGCGGCGATGTCCTTGCGCTTGCGGTCCACCGCGACCGTGACTTCGTGGCCCAGGGCTCGCTGCGCCTGCGCCAGCAGCGCGACGTTCTCCGCCGGGCCGCTCCAGAAGGGGCTCGCCAGCAGGTGCAGGATGCGCATCAGCGCTCCACCAGCGAATGGTAGAGGTCGCTCAGCGCCCTGGCTTCGTGTTCGACGCCGCAGCGACGCCTCGCTTCTTCTTCGGCGTTGCGGCCCACCTGGCGTGCACGCTCGGGCTCTCGGGTCAGTTGATCCAACAGCTCGCGCAGCCCCTTCACGTCTCCGGGTTCGAAGAAGAAGCCCGTGCGACCGTGCTCGATGAGCGCGTCCAGGTACGGCAGCTTCGACGCCACCACGCAGCAACCGGACGCCATCGCCTCCATGTGCACCAGCGAGTAGCCCTCCGCGTACGACGGATGCACGAGGATGCTCAGGCCCTGGTACCAGGGCTCGATGGTGGACTGCTCTCCCGCGAGCTTCACCCGCTCCTCGATGCCCTCTCGCAGCCCGTTCACCCACGCAAGGTCCGGACCCTTCGCGAGCCCCACCAACACCGCCTGCCACTCCGGTCGTTCCGGCAACAAGGGCCTCAGGGCTTCGATGAAGTCGCCCTGCCCCTTCTCCTTGCGGATCCTCCCGATGACTCCGATGCCGTAGCGCCCTCCCTGCCCCAGTCGCTTCCAGGCGGCGTCCCGGTCCTCCGGTGGACGAAAGCGCGTGAGGTCGATGCCGTGGGAAATCACCGTGGACGGGAGCGCGATGACCTCCGAGATCTGATTCGTGAGGGAGACCAGCGCGTCCGCGCCCCTCGCGAGCCAGCGGGTGAATCGCGTCGGGGCCACCGACGTGTGCCTCGTGAAGACGAGGCGAACATCTTCGCCCAGGACTTTCAGCAGCATCCCCGCGAGCAGTTCGTTGTTGCGGTGCGCATGCCAGACGATGGGCTCCTGCTGGGCGCGGTGGACCAACTCCGCCCAGGAGATCCTCGGCAGGTCCGCCGTCAGGCCCGAGCCGATGACCCGCGTCTCGTCGTCCCTCGCGAGCGCGGGCACCACCGACTCCACGTGCCGGGTCACTCCTGTGTAACGCTTGTGGAAGTGGGGATGGACGATGAGCGTCATGGGCTCGCGGTCCTTGCCTCGCGGCGTGGCAGCGCGGCCATGGCTTCGGCGTTGCGTTCGCTGGCTCCGGAGATCTGGCGCACCGTGGCTTCCGCCTTCGCGCCAAGGGCGCTCAATCGGTCCGGGTTCGCGAGCAGGTCCTCCAACGCGGCATGCAGCGCTTCTCCATCCGCCACCGGGATGCCTCCGTTGCCTTCCAGCACCGCGACGCTGTCCCGGAAGTTGTCCATGTGCGGGCCGAACAACACCGGCTTGCCCTGCCCCGCCGGCTCCAGGATGTTCTGCCCCCCTCGCTTCGTGAACGAGCCTCCCACGAACACCACCGTCGCCAGTCGGTAGGCCCTCGACAGCTCGCCCATCGAGTCCATCACCACCACCGCAGCCCGGTCCGGATTGCCCTGGGAACGCAGGCCCGCGTTCAGGCCCTGCTCCTTCGCCAGCGACAGGATCCGCTCGGCGCGGTTCACGTAGCGCGGGGCGATGACCAGGGCCAGCGTGGGCCAGCGCTTCTGGAGACGCTGATACACCTGCAATAGGATTTCTTCCTCGCCCTCGTGCGTGCTGCCAGCGATCCACACGGGCTGATCCGGTGACAGGCCCAGGGCGCTTCGCAGCGCTTCGTCCTCCGGCGCGGGGCCCGCGGCCAGGGCGTCGAACTTGGTGTTTCCGGTGGTCAGGACCCGTGCTGGCGGCGCTCCCAGGCTCCTTGCCCGTTCGGATTCCTCATCCTGTCGCATCAGGAGCAGGTCCATGTCCTCCAGCGGGTTTCCGATGAGCCCGAAGAGCGTCCGGTAGCGGCCCACGTTCGCTGGGGAGAAACGACCGTTGGTCATCACCACCCGGGCTCCAGAGCGCTTCGCCGCACGGATGAGGTTGGGCCACACCTCGGTGTACTCCAGCACCAGCACGTCCGGGCGCAGGGCCCTGACGGCCCGTCTTGTCGCTCCCCACAGGTCATAGGGTGCGTAGACGACTCCGTCGATCTGCTTCGCGAGACGGTCTCTTGCCATCGCATGGCCGCTGTCCGTCATCGTGGAGAGCACGATGCGGCAGCCGGGGAAGCCCTTGCGCAGCGGGCCGAACATGGGCGCCAGGGCCAGCAGGTCTCCCGCGCTGGCTCCGTGCAGCCACAGCAGGGGACCTTCTCCGCGCGGCAGGTCTCCGGGGCCGTAGAAGCCCAGTCGCTGCATCAGCCCATGACGCGTCTTTCGATGCACGCAGAGCACCGGGAACAACAGCGCGAAGAGGACGTAGGTGGCGACGATGTAGAGCAGGCGCATGGGCGACGTCCCGCGCTCTATCAGATGCCCGGTGCTCGCGGCACCACCCGGACGGGGCTGGGGACGAGCCAGGGTCGCCACTCGTGACCGAAGAAGCGGCCGGGCGCGTGTGCCCAGACCTCCACCTGCACCACCCCAGGACCCATCAATTCGATGTGCTGCCCGTCGGGGGCAAGACGGCCATCTCCCCACACCCGGACCTCGACCGTCCCCGGGACGTGCTTCGGGAGGCGCACCGTGAGCACCGTGCCCACCGGGGCTTCACGGGTTTGCTCGTCGTACCCTTCCAGGGCGAAGCCTTCCGGGGCTCCCAAGGCACGGAAGACGCAGAGGGCCTGGGTGCTCGCCAGGGCCTTCGTGACCTGCGCGGCGGCCTCATGAGCATCTGGGGACAGCGGGCCCGACAGGAGCGCCGGTGGGAACTCCATGTCGAGCGCGCTGAAGACCGTTTCGTACGCGGGCAGGCCGTGCGCATCGTGCGCGCACAGGGCGAGTCTCGGGCGCTCGCGATTCAGCTCCAGGAAGCGGGCGGTGGGTTCCAGTTCCGGAGCCACGAGCAACATCACGCCATGCACTGGATTGACCAGCGACGCTCCCAACGCGGGCAGGAGCCGGCTCATCGGACTTCGCAGCGCCTGTCGGAAGAAGGTGTCCGCGGAGTACAGCTCGAAGCCGGGCACCCGCTGCGCGGTGGCTTCGTCGGTCCAGGGGTTCTTCTTCTGGACCGGGTGGGCCAGGACGGCCGTGCCTCCGGCCGCTTCGACCGCCGCCACGGCTTGTTCGGGCGGACCCCAGGGCTTCAGGTCCTGCAACGGCCGCTGCATCCCGAAGGCGGCTAGGTGGCCCGCGTTGGTGGAGAGTTCCACCCCGGGGATGAGCAACACGCCGTCCATCCACGTCGCGGTCGGAGGCTTGAGGTCGTTGTGGTCGGTGAGCACCACGAAGTCCAGGCCCGCCGCCTTCGCCGCCGCCGCGACCTTCGCGGGCGTCCCGTTTCCGTCCGAACGGGTGGTGTGCACGTGATACGCGCCCCGGATCCAGGCCTTCGCCTCCGGCGCGGGAGGCACCACCGGATAGTCCGCGAAGCCCGCCGCGAAGGCGAAGAAGCCCGCGATGCCCAGGAGGAGCAGCAGCACTCCGAGCACCGCCCGAAAGCCCAGGGAGAGGAGCCGCTTCGCGGACTTCACGCGCGGCTCCGTCCCGGGGCTCGACGCGTTTCAACGTCCACCTGTGGCGATTCGCACGAACCGGTTGCCGGCATGCCGCACGACGCCCGGCGGGGCTCCATGTCCGCGCATGCCACGGGTCGTGACCTGGCCGCGCCTGTCATCAAGGCGTTCGTCGCCCTCATGCCGCGCCACGCTCCGCGGATCCCGTCGTCTGCAGGCGCCACATGGCGGCGTAGCGGCCTTCCTTCTGGAGCAGCTCCGCGTGGCTTCCGCCCTCCACGATGCGTCCCGCTTCCACCACGTGGATCACGTCCGCGCTCGTCACCGTCGACAGGCGGTGCGCGATGACCAGCGCCGTGCGACCCGGGAGGACCTTCGCCAGCGCGGCCTGGACCTCCCGCTCGTTCTCCGGATCCAGGCTGCTGGTCGCTTCATCCAGCACCAGCACCGGCGCCTTCGACAGCACCGCCCGGGCGATGCACAGCCGCTGGCGCTGGCCTCCGCTCAGTGTCACGCCCCGCTCGCCGATGCGCGTGTCGTAGCCCTGCGGCAGCGCCTGGATGAAGCTGTCCGCGTTCGCCACTTTCGCCGCGGCCTCCACTTCGTCCCGCGTGGCGCTCGGCCTCGCGTGGCGCAGGTTGTCCAGCACCGTGCCGTGGAAGAGCAGGGGCTCCTGCGTCACGAGCGCGAACTGACTGCGCACGCTCGCCGCCGTGTACGTGTCCGCGTCCACACCATCCAGGAGGATGCGGCCTTCCTGCGGACGCTCGAAGCGCAGCAGCATCGACGTCACCGTGCTCTTGCCGCCTCCGCTGCCGCCCACCAGCGCCGCCACCTGGCCCACCTTCAGGTCCAGCGTCAGCGATTCGAGCGCGCGTCGCTCCCCGTAGAAGAACCGCACGCCCTCCATCCGCAGCGACTGCCGCATCGCGGGCGCGGGGATGGCTCCGGGCGCGTCCTCCACCGGGTGCTTCAGGTCGAGCAGCGCGAAGAGCCGCTCTCCCGCCGCCCCTGCCTGCACCGCGAACTGCGTCACCCGGCCCAGGTCCTTCACCGGCTGGTAGACGAGGATCACCGCCGTCAGCAGCGACAGGAGCGCCTCCGGCTCCATCGCCCGCGTCGCCGCCGCGTACCCCAGCGCTCCCGCCAGCGCCGCCGCCGCCAGCACCTCCATCAGCCCCGGCACCCCGCCTCGCGCCCAGGCCGCGCCCACCACGGCTTCCTCGTGCGCCTTCGCGTAGGACTCGAAGCGCGTGAACTCCGCCTTCTGGCCATTGAAGGCCTGGATGGTCCGCAGTCCGCCCAGCCCTTCATGGAGCTGGCCCGCGAGCTGGCCCAGGTGGGCCTGCCCCTCCCGCGTTCCCTTCAACACCTTGCGCGTCAGCTTCGAGGCGGGCAGCGCCGCCAGCGGAATCACCGCCAGCATCAGCCCGCCCAGCATCGGACTCATCGACAACGCCACGCCCGCCAGCACCAGCACCTGGATCGTGTCGCGCAGGTAGGAGCCCACCGTGTACATGGCGGCCATCTCCACCGCCATCACGTCCGAGGAGAAGCGGCTGAGCAGATCTCCCGTCCGCTGCTTCGACATCTGCGACGGGGACAGCGCCGTGAGCCGCAGGAACAGGTCGCGCCTCAAGTCCTTCACCACGCGCTGCGCGAACAAGCCCATGAAGTAGAACTGCCCCAGATAGCCCACGCCCTTCACCGCGCCCACGGCCAGCACGAACACCGGGAAGCCCCAGAGCGCCGCCTCGCGCGGCAGGTCCCCGAGCCATGGCACCTTGTGCGCGCTCGCGAAGCCCTCCTGCCCTCCCGACAACAGGAAGCGCAAGGCCGGACCCAACAGGTACGCGTACGCGCCCGTGGCGAGCCCCAGCACCGCCATGCACGCGAACGCCAGCACGAGGATGCCCACGTGCGGCCGCGCGTAGCGCAACAGTCGCCACAGCACTCGATGCATCGCTACTTCACCACCTTCTGCAACGCCGCCCTCGCGAGCACCGAATACGGGTTCAGCTCCAGCACCTTCATCAGCTTCTTTCGCGCGAGCGGCGCGTCGTCCAGGTCGATTTCGATGATGGCCGCGATGACCTGCGCCCGCTCCAGGTACGGGTCCAACGTCAGCGCCTTCTTGAGCACCTTGCGAGCCGCGAGCGCCCGCTGCATCAACGAGCCGGCCGAGCCCCGGTACAGCGCCCAGGCGAGGTACGAGTAGTACTCGGGCTCATGCTCGTTGAGCGCCACCGCCTCCTGGAAGCCCTGGATGGCCGCGCGGTAGTCGCCCCGCTTCAGCGCGGATTCGCCCCGGCGCAGCGCGATCTCCGCGTCCACGTTGATGGCGGTCGCCCGGCCCACCACCTCCTGCCGGCTGAAGAAGTACTGGAGGTAGGCGCGGCGCTTCTCGTCCACGCTCAGCACCCGGTACGACGCGGACAGCTTCTCCTGCACCTGGTCGAGCAGGTCCTTCAGGTCGGAGATGTCGAACTCCGCGTAGGTGTCCGGATGAAAGCGCATCGCCGTCTCGTGGTACGCGCGCTCCACCGCTTCCTTGTCCGCCGCGATGTGCAGTCCCAGGCCGCCGAAGTAGCTGCGCGTGATGATCCGCACCGCCTCCTCGCGCAGCGCCGCCGCCGTCTCCGCGGACAGCGTCTTGCGCTTGCGCGGCGCGATGACATCCGGCGCCGCCGCGCTCAACACGTCCGAGCCCGAGGCCACCGGCACCGGCGAGAACGTCACCCCGCCCGTCAGCCGCAGGAACCAGAGCAGCGTGTACGCCGCCCGCAGCTCCGCGCGCCCGTGCGCCAGCAGGTCCTTGAGCACGATGCGGCCATTCACCTGCATGGCCAGCTTGATGTCCTCCGTGTCCAGCGCCATCGCTTGAAGGTCCCGGCCGAAGTCCGCCGAGCGCACGGGGTACTCGTTCAGGTGCGCCCGGAGCGCCGCCGCCACCACGCGCAGCGGCATCCGCTGACGCGCGGCCTCCAGCAGCGGGGCCAGCGCGGGCTGCTCCACCGCCGCCACCTCCGAGGAGAACTCGTCCCCCGCGTAGAAGGCGAAGCGGCCCTCCCGCATGGCCAGCACCCGGCCGAGCCGGTCCCTCGTGAAGTCGCGCAGAAGGGACAGCAGGTCCTCGCCCACCGCCTCCACGCCCACGTCCGCCAGCGCCGCGCCGATGCGCAGCCCCGAGGCCAGGGCCTCCACCACCACCGGCTCCTGGGCCTCCGTGAGGACCTTGCGCTCGCGCAGGAAGCGGGGCAGCGCGTCCTGCTTCGCGGAGGCATCGAAGTTCACCGGCCCGCCGCGCAGGAAGTACACGCGCCGCGACAAGTCCCTGTGGGCCACCACCAGCACGCCGTCGCGCCGCAGCCGGTAGAGCGAGTGCAACAGCGCCGGCAACGGGTACGCCTTCAGGTCGCCCGCCGCCACCGCGGGACGCGACAGCGTGGCGGACAGGCCCGTCAGCACCTGGGCCTGCGCGGCCTTCACCAGCGACTCCAGCCGGGGCACCAGTTCGCCCGGCTTGAGCGGATCCGGGATGTACGCGTTGACCTTGAGGTCCAGCACCGAGCCCACGCCGCGCGCCCGGCCCAGGTGCCCCTTGTCGATGGCCACGATGGGCACCCGCCCGCCCTGGCTGTGCCCCCGGATGAGGTGCACGACGTGCTGCCCGTCCACGCGCGGCAGGTCCACCCCCAGCACCACCACGTCCGGGTTGTCCGCCGAGAAGTGCTCCAACGCCATCACGGCGTCATTCACCGCCCGCACGGTGTACCCGGCCTGGGAGAGCAGGCCCGTCAGGTGCTCGAGTGTCGGGGGGTGGCTCTCAGCGAGCAGAAGCGTCTTCAAGGGGGCCGCAGTCTACAGCCTCCCTCCCCTCGCGCATCAGGTACGATGCGGGCCTCTTGCCGCCCATGACGCAGCCGCCCTCCCCCCGCATCCTCGTCGTGGCCGGCGAGGCCTCCGGCGACACCCACGCCGCCGAGCTCGTCGCCGCCCTCCAGGCCCTGCGCCCCGACCTCACCTTCTTTGGCATGGGGGGTGCCCGACTGGCCGCACGGGGGGTGGAGCTCCTCCACGACGCCCGCGAGGTGTCCGTCATGGGCATCACCGAGGTGCTGCCCCGCATCCCGCGCATCCTGCGGATCATGAAGGACCTGGCCCAGGCCGCCGCCGAGCGCCGCCCGGACTGCGCCATCCTGGTGGACATCCCGGACTTCAACCTGCGGCTGGCCAAGAAGCTCAAGGCCCTGGGCATTCCGGTCGCCTACTACGTCTCCCCGATGATCTGGGCCTGGCGCCGGGGCCGGGTGCGCACCATCCAGCGCCTGGTGGACCGGATGCTCTGCATCCTGCCCTTCGAGGAGGATTTCTACCGCGAGGCCGGCGTCAGCGCCCGCTACGTGGGCAGCCCCGTGCTGGAGCAGATGCCCGCCGCCGCCACCGCCCGGGAGTTCCGGCAGCGGTTGGGCTTGGCGCTGGATGCCCCCACGCTCGCGCTGCTTCCCGGCAGCCGCATGAGTGAAATCCGCCGCATCCTACCCACCCTGGTCGGCGCGGCGAAGCAGTTGTCGGCGGAGCGACCCGGACTCCAGGTCGTGGTGCCGGTGGCGCCCACCATCGCGCGGGAGGAGATCACCTCGCGCTTCGAGGGCAGCGGCGTGACGCCCGTGCTGGTGGAGGGCCGGGCCCCGGAGGTGGTGGGGGCCAGCGACGCCGCGGTGGTGGCCTCCGGCACGGCGGTGCTGGAGGCGGGGCTGATGGAGCGGCCCCTGGTCGTCGTCTACCGCGTGTCGCTGGTGACGTACCTGGTGGGCCGGATGATGCTGAAGGTGGCCTTCGTGTCGCTCATCAACCTGCTGGCGGGCCGGCGCGTGGTGCCGGAGCTGCTCCAGGGGGACATGACCCCGGAGAAGATCGCCGCCGAGGTCCAGCGCGTGTGGCTGCCGGGCGAGGCGCGCGACGCGATGATCCAGGGGCTGGCCGAGGTGCGCGGACGCCTGGGGGAAGTGGGGGCGGCCCACCGGGCGGCGCAGACCGTCCTGGAACTGCTCCCCCCACGCCCCTCCACGGGAAACGGGTAACGGACGCTGGCCGCGCCGCTTCTGCTGTTCCGGCGCCGGGTTTGGGGTATGTCGGCCGGGCCATGAAGAACCGCGCCCTGGTCTGCATCCCCACCTACAACGAGCGGGACAACATCGGGCCCATCACCCAAGCGGTGCTGGCAGCCGATCCCCGCGTGGACATCCTCGTCGTCGACGACAACTCGCCCGACGGGACGGGGCAGATCGCCGACGGGCTGGCCTCGAAGGACCCGCGCGTGCGCGTGCTCCACCGCGAGAGGAAGGAGGGCCTGGGCCGTGCGTACCTGGCCGCCTTCCGTTGGGCGCTGGCCGAGGGCTACACATACATCCTGGAGATGGACGCGGACTTCAGCCACGACCCGGCCTACCTGCCCCTCTTCCTGAATACCGCCGAGGGCGGCGCGGACCTGGTGCTGGGCTCGCGCTACGTGCCGGGCGGCGGCACCGTGAACTGGGGCGTGGGCCGGAAGATCATCAGCCGGGGCGGTTCGCTGTACGCGCGCAGCATCCTGGGCGTGGACGTGCGCGACCTCACCGGCGGCTTCAAGTGCTTCCACCGCCGCGTGCTGGAGACGCTCAACCTGGATGACGTGCGCAGTACCGGGTACGCGTTCCAGATTGAATTGACCTACCGCACCCTGCGCAAGGGCTTCACCGTGCGCGAGGTGCCCATCGTGTTCGAGGACCGGCGCGTGGGGCACTCGAAGATGAACAAGAAGATCTTCGTGGAGGCGCTGGGCATGGTGTGGAAGCTGCGCTTCACCGTTTGACGCCATGACGACGTCCAGCATGGTGTCCACGTTCCTCGTGTCGCTGTCCGCCATCTTCTTCGTGGTGGACCCCATTGGCGTCGTGCCGCTGTTCCTGGCGATGACGGCGGGGGACACCAAGCAGCAGATCCGCAGCACCGCCCTGCGCGCCTGTCTGGTGGCGTGCGGCCTGATGCTGTTCTTCGCCCTCTTCGGCCGCGTCATCTTCCAGGTGTTCGCGGTATCGCTGGGCGCCTTCCGCGTCGCGGGCGGCATCCTGCTGCTCATCACCTCGCTGGACATGCTGCGCGCCCGTCCGTCCTCCACGCGCACCAGCCCCACCGAGGAGGAGGAGGGCGCGGTGAAGGAGGACGTGGCCATCGTTCCGCTGGCCATTCCCCTGCTCGCGGGGCCGGGCGCCATCGCCACCGCCATGGTGCTGATGGCGCGCAGCGGGACGTCCTTCGTGTCCGCGCTGCCGGTGGTGGCCGCCGTGGTGCTCACCTTCGGGGCGAGCTACTTCATCCTGCGCGCCTCCAGCCTGGTGCAGCGGGTGCTGCGTCAGTCCGGCGTCGCCATCCTGGAGCGCGTGTCCGGACTCATCCTCGCCGCCATCGCCGTGCAGTTCATCGCGGACGGGGCGAAGGACCTGCTCAAATGACGTCCGCGCCGGCCACCCACACCGTGCCGTCCTTGCGCACGGTGCCCTGGGGCTGTCCTTCCATGGTGAGGTGCTCCGGGCTGGAGCGCTGCGCGTCGTACGCGTAGCCGCCCTGCACCTCCTGGAGGTACACCACCACCGCGTCCACCACGTTCTCCTGCACGACCTTGAACGAGTCGTCCGCGCACTGCGCGTCGCCGGTGAAGAAGCGCTCCAGCGTGGCCTCCTCCGGACGGCGCACGTAGACGACGACGGGAGCCTTCGCCTCCTTGCCCTCCGCGACGAACTTCTGGACGGCCTGGGCCGGCGCGGGCTGCCGCATCAGCGCCTGGAGGAGCGTGCACTTGTCGCCCTCCGCCTCCACGCGCTTCGCGTACGGCACGGTGCGCACACAGCCCGCCGCGCCCATGAGCCCCAGGCCCGCCACCGCGAGCAGGCACCGGATGCTTCCAGGAAGACCCACCATGTGACACCTCATGGCTTGCGCCAGCGAGGGGTGAAGGGAGCGTTCGCCAACGCCGGATCCTCCACCGCGATGATGTACTCGGCGCGACGGTTGCCCGCCTCCGCCGTCTCGTCCGGCGTGGACACCGCCGGAGCCTGCTCTCCGAAGCCTTCGTAGAAGACAGGCACCTTCAGGCCGCGCTGCCGGAACCAGGCGGCGATGCTCTTCGCCCGCTTGAGTGACAGCTCCCGGTTTGCGTCCGTCGCGCCCACCGTGTCGGTGTGCCCGAGCACGTACAGACGCAGCGACGCCCAGCGGCCGTACTTATTCAACGCATCGGTGACGGCTTTGTAGGACGACTCCAGCTTGCCCTTCTCCGCTGGAGGGATGTCCGAGCGGCCCGAGGCAAAGCCCACTTCCTCGTGTGGCACATCCACCTGCCACGGGAAGAGGTCCACGCCCGTGTAGTAGTTGGAGGTGTCGAAGGCGCGCAGGCTGATGCGCATCACCTTGCCCTCCGCTGGCAACCACTTCACCTCCAGCGGCGTGCCCGCGGGCGCGCCCTTGAAGTCCACGTCGCCCGCGAAGGCGTTCTTCCCGGTGTCCATCAAGACGGTGACTTCCGTCTTCGCCGCGGGCCGGGACAGCGTGAAGCGCAGCTTGCGGCCGGCCACATCCACGTCCTCGGGGCGCACCTCCAGCTTCAGCGGGCCGTACAGCTCCGTGTCGAAGGACAGCGGCAGGGAGCCGCCTTCCGCCCCTTTCGGGAACTGCACCGTGAGCTCGCCCTCGTAGTGGAACTTGCCCTCCGGCTGCTCCAGCGCGAGGCGCCGGGTGACGCCCGGCTTGCCACCGCCCTTGAATTCCACCGCCTTGCCGTCGCTGCGCTTGAGCTTCACCTCGAAGCCGGTGATGGGCTCCTCGATGTGCACGAGCAACGTGGGGACGCCCTCGCTCAGGGACGCGCGGCCCTCCAGGGACACCCGGATGGCGTCCGCGAACGCAGGCAGTGGCAGGCCGACCAGCGCCGACAGCAGGGCCACGGAAGGTAGGAGTCGAACGGACATGGCGGCGTCGGCCTCGGCGTCGCGGGGGGAGGTGGGAAGCCAACTCCAGCCCGTTGGGACGGATTCCCGAACGCTAGGCCCAACGCCCCACCCGAACCACCACCATGCGTGAAAACCCCGCCGGGGGACGGAGGACCTACTTCACGCCCACCAGGGAGATGCCCCGCGCGGTGGCGCCCGAGAAGAGCGTGGGTGCGTCCAACAGCACCGTGCGCCCTACCTCCAGCGCCAGCACCCGGGCCCCGACTTCCTCCATGACCTCCAACGTGCGGGGGCCCACGGCGGGCAAATCGAAGCGCAGGTCCTGCTCCGGCTTGCAGCGCTTCACCACCACCGCGCCCGGGCCGCCCAGCTTCGCGCCCCGGCGGATGGTCTCGTCGGTGCCCTCCACCGCCTCCAGCGCGAGCACGTGGCCGTCGCGCACCACCACCGTCTGGCCCACGTCCGCCTGCCCCAGGAGCACCGCCACCTCGCGGCCCAGGGCGACGTCCTTCTCCTGCGCGGGCTTGAGCGCGGGGCCGGCCAGCAGGCCCTCCGGGCACAGCACCTCGCCCAGGAAGTCCGTGGGCGCGATGATGGTGATGCCGCGCGCCTCGAAGTCCGCCGCCACCGCGCGCAGGAGCGCGTCGTCCCGGAAGCTGCGCAGGCGCGAGATGATCCGCACCGCGCCCAGATCCGGCCGCGCGTCGGAGAGGGCCTTCACCCGGCCGATGCCGCCCGCCATGGCCGCCTGCGTGACGCCGGCCTGACGGAACACCTTCTGGATGCGGTCCACCTGACCGACACGCACCCAGGCGAAGTGGCCCACCTCCGCCTCGAGCGCCGGATCCGTCTCTCCCCGGTGCGCGGCCACCACCACCTCCAGGCCACGGGCCCGGGCGGCGCGCGCGAAGAGGAAGGGAAGCTGGCCGTTGCCCGCGATGAGCCCGATGCGCTCCACCCGTTCCCCTTTGCGTCCCGAGAAGCGTGCGCCTAGCGCGTCACGCCGCGCTTGCTCTGCTCCACGAACTTCACCAGGTGCTCGACTTCCGGATGGCTGGACAGCTCGCCCCTCAACTGCGCGAGCGCGTCCTGGAGCCCCAGCTTGGAGCGGAAGAGGATGCGGTAGGCCTCCTTCACGCGGCCGATCTGCTCCTCGGTGAAGCCGCCGCGCTCCAGGCCCACGGTGTTCAGGCCCACCAGCGTGGCCCGGTCGCCCTGCACCGTGCAGTACGGGGGCACGTCCATGGTGACCATGGAGCCGCCGGAGATGAAGGCGTAGCGGCCCAGCCGGGTGAACTGGTGCACCGCGACGAGGCCGGAGATCTTCACCGAGTCCCCCACCACCACGTGGCCCGCGAGCGCGGCGCCGTTGGCGAGGAGGACCTCGTTGCCCACTTCGCAGTCGTGCGCGATGTGGCTGTTGGCGAGCAGCAGGTTGCGGTGGCCCAGGCGCGTGGCCCCGCCTCCGCTGACCGTGCCCAGGTTCACCGTGACGAACTCACGGATCTGGTTGTCGTCACCGATGATGAGCTCGGTGTCTTCACCCGCGTACTTCAAGTCCTGGGGCGCGGCGCCCACCGAACAGAACTGGAAGAGGTGATTGCGCTCGCCGAGCGTCGTGCGGCCCTGGATGACGACATGCGGCCCGATGCGCGAGCCCGCGCCGATGACGACGTGCTCACCGATGACCGAGAACGGCCCCACCTCGACGGTGTCGTGGAGGCGGGCCCCCGGATGGACGACCGCGGTGGGATGAACCTGCGCCATGTCCTTCTCTCCTCAGCAGCGCGTCGCGCCTACGACGCCGCGCTCTCGTCGCCCTTGGCGGCCTTGTTCTTGTCCACCACCGTGGCGAGGAACTCCCCTTCCGCCACCTTCACGCCGTCCACCGTCGCCAGGCCCCTGGTCTTCCAGATGGCGCCCTTGTGACGGATGACCTCGATGTCCAACTGGAGCCGGTCGCCGGGCACCACCGGCTTGCGGAAGCGCGCGTTGTCCACGCCCATCAGGTACGTCACCAGCCGCGACGGGTCCATGGCCTCCGTCTTGTACGCGAGGATGGCCGTCGCCTGGGCGAGCGCTTCGAGAATCAACACGCCCGGCATGACGGGGTGGCCTGGGAAGTGGCCGTTGAAGAAGGGCTCGTTGATGGTGACGTTCTTGTACGCCGTGAGCTTCTGGCCCGGCACGATCTCCACCACCCGGTCCACCAGGAGGAACGGGTAGCGGTGCGGCAGGATGTGGCCCACCACGCCCACCTGCCCCGCGAGCACCACGCCGGTGCCCACCTCCGCCGAACCCGACACGCCCGCCTGCGCGCAGATGAGCGACAGCGGACCGACGCGCACGTTGTGGGCGATCTGCACGAGATTGTCGAGCTTCGTCCCCCGCCCCACCACCGTTTCGCCCACCGTCGCGCGGTCGATGCAGGTGCAGGCCCCCACTTCGACGTCGTCCTCGATGCGGACGATGCCCACCTGGGGAATCTTGAAGTGCTCCGGCCCTTCTTCGCCCTCGGCGTTGAACGCGAAGCCGAAGCCGTCCGCGCCCACCACCGACGAGGCGTGGAGGATGACGCGCGAGCCCACCACGCAGCGCTCACGCACCGTGGCGTGGGGGTAGAGCACGCAGTCGTCGCCCACGCGCGCGTCCTCGCCCACGTAGGCGCCAGGGTGCAGCACCGAGCGGGCCCCGACGTGGGCGCCCTTCTCCACCACCGCGCCGGCGCGCACCGTGGCCTCCGGGTGGATGGAGGCGGATGGGTGGACGTGGGCGGACGGGTGGATGCCGGCTTCCGGCCGGGTGGCCGGGTGGAACAGGGCCAGCAGCTTCGCATAGGCCAGATGCGGGTTGTGCACCCGCACCAGCGCCACGCCGTCGCGGGCCTGCGTGTCCATCCCCACCAGCACCGCCGAGGCACGGGTGGCCTCGAACTGCTTGCGGTAGCGGGGGTTGCCGTAGAACGACACGTCCCCGGGCACTGCTTCCTCCAGCCCGTTCAGGCCGTGGACGAGCAGTCCGGGGTCGCCGAGGAGCTCACCCCGGACGTGGGTGGCGATGTCCCCCAGCCGGTGCGCGGAAGGTGCGGAGGGCACGGGGGCAGGTCCTTTGTCGCCTACTTCTTGACCGGGGCGTCCTTGGCCACCGGCGCAGCGGGCTTCTTGGCGTTGTTGTAGCTGCGCACGACCTCGTTGGAGATGTCGTACTGGCCCAGCGCGAAGACGATGCCGGAGTCACGCTTGTCCAGCACGAAGCCCAGGCCGTCCCGCTCCGCGATGGTCGCGATGACCTGATCGATGCGGGTGATGATGGGCTCCATCTCCTGGCGCTCCTTGTTGGCGGCTTCCGCGCGGCTGCGCTCGTACTTCTGCGCCAGCTCCATGACCTTCTTCTGGAGCTCCGTGGCCTTCTGGGTGCGCGTCGCCTCGCTCATCGCGGAGGCCTGCTTGTCGAGGAGCTCCTTCTCCTTGCGGAGCGTCTCCTGCTCGCCGTCGATCTCCTTCTGGCGGGCCTCCAGCCACTTCTGCAGGCGCTGCTTGGCGGCCTTTCCGTCGTCCACCTCCAGCAGCACGCGCTGCAGGTCGACGTAGGCCACCTTGAGGTCGGCGGCCGAAGCGGCAACCGGAAGGGCAAGCGACAGGACAGTGGCGGCGGCCGCCAGGGTGCTTCGAAGCGACATGGGTTACGGCTCCTCGAAAAGGGTGCTGCAGACTCCGACGTCCACCCCCCCGGCCTGTTCACTCCCACGTCTTGAGGAGGTGGGATGGCCGGGGAAGCCGGGGTCAGTGCCTATCAGAAGAAGTTACCGATCGTGAACTCGAACAGGATGGGGTCGTCCGACGGCCGCTTGGTCAGCGGGATGCCCCATTCGAACCGCAGGGGCCCGATGGGCGAGAACCAGCGGAAGCCGAAGCCCGCCGAGTGGAAGAGCCCGAGGGGCAGCTTGTCCTGCCGGTCCTCGAAGAACTTCTCGTTTGAGCCGAAGGCATTGCCCGCGTCGTAGAAGATCACGCCGCGCAGGCCGGCCTTCTCGAAGATGGGGAACTCCAGCTCGAAGTTGAAGATGAGCTGCTTGTTGCCACCCACCCGGAACTCGGTGACGTTGGCGTCCGGGTTGTCCGCGCGGGGCACCAGGAGCGTGGGGCTGATGCTGCGCAGGTAGTAGCCGCGGATCGTGTTGATGCCGCCCACGTAGTACAGCTCGCTGATGGGCAGCGGCTTGCTGGAGTCCAGCTGCTGCACGTAGCCCATGGTGGCGTTGGTCTTGAAGACGAAGCCCAGGGGCAGCGGGAAGTACAGGCGCGAGTAGGCGGTGTACCGGTTGAAGAGGAACGTGCCGCCCAGGAAGGACGGGGCCGTCTCCACCGAGCCGTAGTGGATGAAGCCGCGCGACGGGAAGAGCCGGTTGTCGCGCCGGTCGAACTGCACGGACAGGCGCAGCGCGCTGGTGGTGCCGGACTGGAACTGGTTGGCGAGCAGCACCGCGCCAATGCCCTGCCCCGCCTGCACGTCCACGTACTCCCGCGTGTAGCCGACCGTGGCCAGCACGTCGTCCACGAGCTGACGGCCCAGGGACACGGTGCCGCCCGTGGAGTTGCGGATGAAGCCCTCGTAGTCCGCCTGCACGCGGAAGAACTCCGCGGACAAGAGGTAGTTCGTGTCGAGGAAGTACGGGTCGTAGAACGACAACTGCACGAGCGAGCGCAGGCCGGAGATCTGGGCGGACGCGGAGACGCTCTGGCCCCAGCCGAGGAAGTTGTTCTGCGACACCTGGGCCGTGAAGATGAAGTTCTCCACGTTGGAGAAGCCCAGGCCCACCTGGAAGGTGCCGGTGGCCTTCTCCTTCACCTCCACCTGCAACACGATGGCGTTGTCGGAGCTGCCCGGGTGCTGGGTGATCTCCACCGTCTCGAAGAAGCCCAGCGCGGTGACGCGCTCGCGGCTGCGGCGCACCTGGGTGCCGTTGTAGAGCTCGCCTTCGTAGACGCGCAGCTCGCGGCGGATGACCTTGTCGCGGGTCTTGTTGTTGCCGACGACGTCGATGCGCTCGATGTTGACGAGCGGCCCCTTCTGGATGTCGAAGGTGAGGTCCACCGTCTTGTCCTCGGCGTTGACGGACGTGACGGGGTTGATGTTGGCGTAGGCGTACCCCTTGTCGAAGTACACGTCGGAGATGGCGGAGATGTCCGTGGAGAGCTGGCCCCGGTTGAAGCGCTCCTTGGGACGCGACTTCATCAGCTTCGCCAGCTCCTCCGGCGGGCGCTCCAGGTCACCCGCGAAGTCGATCTTCCCGATGTCGTACGGGTCGCCTTCCACGATGTGCAGCGTGATGTAGATGTCGCGCTTGTCCGCGGACAGCTGCACGGTGGGCTTGTCCACCCGCACGTTGATGAAGCCACGGTCGTAGTAGGCGATCTGGATGACCGCCAGGTCGCGCTGGAAGGCCTCTTCCCGGTACGTGCCCTCGCCGGTGAAGAAGGACAGGAAGCCGCCCTCGCGGGTGATCATCACCGCCTTGAGCTCTTCCGGAGAGACCTTCTCCGCGCCCAGGAGGTTGATCTTCTTCACCATCACCTTCGAGTGCTCGTTGATGAGGTAGACGACGTTGACCGCGGCGCCCTGCTCCACCGGGTCCAGCCGGTACGTCACCTCCGCGAGGAAGTAGCCCTTCTCGACGTACTTCTCCTGGATCTTCTTCTGCGTCGCGCGCACCGCCTCGATGTCGAGGATGGTGCCGGTCTTGAGCTCCAGTTGTTCCTTCAGGTCCTCCGCGGTGAGTTCCTCGTTGCCCTGGAGCTGCACGGCACGGATGGTGGGGCGCTCCACGACGCGCACCACGTAGGCGAGGCCGTTGGGCAGGCGCTGGACGAGCAGCTGCACGTCCGAGAAGTAGCCCAGGGCCCAGACGGCGCGCAGGTCCTCCGAGGTGCGGGGGCCGGCGAGCGCGTCACCGACCTTGGTGCGCAGGGCACGGCGGACGGCCTCGGCCTCCACGCGACGGTTGCCCTCGATGCGGACCTCCACCACGCGGTCCGCGGCGGAGACGTTCGCGTCCTCCTCCGGCGCGTTGGCCAGGGGGGCGTCGACACCGGCCCCGGAGCCGGGTTCGGTGCCCGCGTCCGGAGCGGCGACGGGGGTGGCGGCGGAGGTGGACGGCGGGACGAGGTCGGGCGAGCCCGCGTCCACGTCCAGTTGGGCGTGGGCAGGACCGGACCAGAGCGCCCACAGGGCGACCGCCAGCAGCGGGGGCAATGACTTGCGCAGAACGGTGAGCCTCAAGTGCAGTCCGGCCAGGAAAAGGCGGGGCAATCTACGGGATGGGGCAAGGGCCCCTCAATCCAAAAGCGAGCGGCCATCAGGCCTCCGACACCTGCCCGCCGGCCAGCCGCAGTCGGCGGGGCATGGAGCGGGCAAGCGTCTCATTGTGCGTCACGATGACCGCGGTGATCCCCAGGTCCCGGTTGACGTCCCGGAGCAGCTGGTGGATGCCCTCGCCCGTGGTGGGGTCCAGGTTGCCGGTGGGTTCGTCCGCGAGGAGCACCGCGGGCTTGAGCACCAGCGCCCGCGCGAGCGCCACGCGCTGGGCCTCGCCGCCGGACAGCTCCCCGGGGCGGTGATCGATGCGGCTGCCCAGGCCCACGCGCTCCAGCAGCTCACGGGCATAGGTGTAGGCCCCCGAGCGCTCCCGGCGCTGGATGAGGGCCGGCATGGCCACGTTCTCCAGCGCGGTGAACTCCGGCAGCAGGTAGTGGCTCTGGAAGACGAAGCCGATGGTGCGGTTGCGGAACTCGGCGATCTCCGCGTCGTTCATGGAGAAGACGGAGCGACCTTCGAAGAGCACCTCACCGGCCGCCGGGGCGTCCAGCGTGCCCAGGACGTGCAGGAAGGTGCTCTTGCCCGCGCCGGACGCGCCAATCATGGAGACCAGCTCCCCGGCGTGGATGTCCAACGACACGGCGCGCAGGACGTCGATGCGCTTGCCGTGCAGGAAGTAGCTCTTGAAGACGTTGCGGATGGACAACAGCGCCATGGCTACTCCGCCTTCAGACCTTCGACCGGTTCCACGCTGCTCGCCTTGAGGGCCGGGTAG
>SECN01000882.1 GCA_004173515.1 Myxococcaceae bacterium
CGCCACCACCCACCAGCCACCGCCCATGCCCCGCGACCTCCTCCGCGAAGGGCAATGACAACCGCGCCAGCACCCCGCCCACCGTCGTGGCGTTCCACCCCGTGGGCCCGAAACACTCATCCCCCCGGAACAGCGAACCCACGCCGTGTCGCTGCGCCAATCGCTGGCACAGCGTCAGTTCGTCCGCGTGACCGAAGGCCAGCTCCGTCATGCCGGACTGGGCCTGGAACATGGCGGCGAACGTCTCCGGGACCTGCCCCACGCTCCGCTTCAATTCCACATGCCGCGTGCCGAAGCGCCGCGCGATGTCGTACGCCACCCGCGCATCCGAACCCTCCCGCCGCAGGTCGTGTCCCCAGGTCACGGTGCACAGCCGTGACGTGTCCTCCACGTGCCGCGCCACCGTGTGGAAGAGGAACCGCGAATCCCACCCACCGGTCAGCAGCAAAGCGGGCGCACGGGCCTGCGTCCAGCGCTGGAGGATGGCGCGCTCCAGCGCCGTCTCCCACCGCATCAGCGTCGCCTTCACGTCGAACAGACCGGCGTCCTGTCGCACGGCGTCCGACCCCGTGCGCCGCCGCTCGACCCGGCCATCGCGGTGCACCAGATGCTCCCCGGGGAGCAGTTGGAAGACCTCCGTGAGCAGCGTGTGCCCCGCGAAGAAGCGGCCTCCCACCAGGAACTGCGCCAGGTTCGCGCCGTCCACCGATGCGGGGGCCAGCACCCGCAGCGGTGCCACTTCGGGAGCGAACGCCAGCCCCCAGGGCCCGGACCGGAAGAACCACCGGCGCGACGCCGTGGGGTCCATGAAGAGATACGTCGCCTCCGGCGTGTGCACGAACACCTGGAACGAGCCGTCCCATCCGTCCAGGAAGCGCTCTCCTTTCTCCAGGAACGCATCGAGCAGCGCCTCCGCCACGGACGCGTCCCCGAACGGCCGGCCCAGCACGTGCCCCTCGAAAGCCAGACACACGCCCGCGCCCTCCCGCAGCCCCCCCGTGCCCCGGAGCGCGAACGCGAAGCCCGGCCCCGAACCGCGCCG
>SECN01000883.1 GCA_004173515.1 Myxococcaceae bacterium
CGGGTGTACTGCCCCAGCACCACGCGCTTCAGGTACGTGCAGCGGCAGTCCCACGGATCGTACGCCTCCGTCACCGTGGCCGCCTCGTAGCCCGTCGCCGTCTGCACGACCTCCAGGTACGAACCGTCCTGCGGCTGCGTGCAGCGCAGGAACGTGTCGCCCACCGCGCCCTGCTCCACCTGCGCGAGCCGAGGCTCCACGGACACCTGCGCGCCCGCCTCGATGGCGTTCAGCGGATCGCGCGCACCCGCGCCCTCACAGCCCAGACCAAGAACGGAAACGCCCGCGAGCAGCAGGGCGGAGAGATTCAGGGACCACTTCATGGGTGACTCCTACAAAGGGGGGATGTCCGGGCGGACCCGGACCCCACCCCTGTAGGCGTTTTCAGCGCCGGAGCGCAACGCACATCCGCATCACGGACGCATTGGCGGCTTCACCGCGCGCGTGGCCATGAACGTGGGCAGGTACTTGGAGAGCAGGTCCTGCTCCTCGAACGTGTCCTCGAAGAGGTGGGTGAGCACGAAGCCCGCGGCCAGCTGTCCGCCCAGTTGATCCTCCAGCGAGTGCCCCACGCACATGGGCTCGGCCTTGTCGGTGTAGCGGCGGCGCTCCTCGTCGGTGAGGCTGGTGAAGTCCGAGTACGGCATCTTGTACTTGAGCCGCAGCACGCCCTGCTCCTCCTGCGCCGGATCGAACAGGTAGCGGACCGGGTTGCAGATGCCCGCCAGGAGCGCGCCGCCGGGCCGCAGCACGCGGAAGGCCTCGCGCCACACGGGCAGGATGGCGTCCACGAAGCAGTTGGAGCACGGGTGGAAGATGAGGTCGAAGCTTCCGTCGGCGAAGGCGGACAGGTCCTTCATGTCGCCCTCCACGAGCTTCAGCGTCAGGCCCTCGCGCTCGGCCACCTGCCGGTCCTGCCCGAGCTGCGCGGGCGAGTTGTCGAACACGGTGACGCGCGCCCCCGCCGCCGCGAGCACCGGATACTGCTGACCGCCCGCGCTCGCGAGCCCCAGCACGTCCTTGCCCGCCAGCTCCCCGAA
>SECN01000474.1 GCA_004173515.1 Myxococcaceae bacterium
CAGTTGCGGAAGCTGTTGCGCACCGCCACCGGCGCGCTCGCCCAGGCGCCTCCCCGAAGCACCTTCGACTCGGTCCCGAAGAACACCTCCGAGTACTCGCGGTAGGGAAAGGCCCGGAAGCCCGCGTACGGCTGGAAGTCGCTCGCGGTCCATTCCCACACGTCGCCCACCAGCCCGAACACGCCGTCCGCGCTGCGGCCCAGCGGGTGGCTGCCCACCGGTGACGGGCCCCAGCGCGTCCCGCCCAGGTTGGCGTGCGCGTCCGTGGGCTCGGCGTTCCCCCAGGGGTAGCTGCGCTCCACGCCGTCACTGCCCTGCGCGGCCTTCTCCCACTCGGCCTCGGTGGGCAGGCGCTTGCCGGCCCACCGCGCGTAGGCGTCCGCTTCGTACCAGGACACGTGCTGGACGGGTTCGTCCTTGGGCAGGGGCTCCACGGTGCTGAAGCGACGCCGCAGCCACTGGTGCTGGCCCTGCGGCATCCAGAAGAGCGGATGGCGGATGCCCTCCGCCTGGATCCACGCGAAGCCCTTGGGGTCCCACCAGCGCGGATCCTCGTAGCCGCCAGACTCCACGAACACCCGGTAGTCCCCCGTGGTGACGGGGTGCGCGTCCAGGAGGAAGGGCGCCACGTCCACGGTGTGTCGGGGCTTCTCGTTGTCGTAGGCCCAGGCGTGCGTGCCGCCCAAGTGCACCGGGCCGCCGGGGATGAGGACCTCGTGCTGGGGCACCGCGCCGGGCTGGTGACGCGGCGGCTCTACCGGGTGGTACTCGCCGTGGGTCATCAGTTGGAGCGTGGCGGCCAGCGTCTCCGCGTGCTGCTGTTCGTGCTGCGCCACCATGCCGAAGACGTAGCCCCCGGCGAGCAGCGGATCCGCGCTCTGTTCCGGCAGCGTCTCCACGTGCGCGCGCACGGCCTCGCGCACGCGGGTGGCGTAGGCCCAGGCGGCCTCGGGCTCCAGCAGCGGCAGCGTGGAGCGGGTGCTCCGGGGGTGGCGGAAGGCGTCGTAGATGGCGTCGAACACCGGATCCGTGAAGGCCGGGGCCCCCAGGGCGCGCAACAGCCACTGCTCTTCGTAGTTGGCCACGTGGGCCACGTCCCAGACGAGCGGCGACATGAGCGGCGAGTGCTGCCGCATCAGCTCCGCCTCCGGCAGGGGCGCCAGCATCGCCTGGAGGCGCGAGCGTGCCGCGTCCAGCTCCTTCAGGGCACGCGCCTTCCAGGCCGTCCCTTCCCCATGGGGGGGCTGCTCCTCTTTCGTGGCCATCCTGGACATGGTCGGCGACATGGTCGGCCCAAGGTAGGAAGGGGCGCCGGGCCTCGCTAACCCCCCTGGCTCCCCCGGTGCGGGGTTCGCGTGAGGGACCACACGTTTGCGAGCCTGCTTCCCCTCCGTCATGACCCGGAGTCCTAACCCGCCAGGGACCCCCTGTCGGGCTCATGTGGGCAAAACTGGTGCTTTTTGCTCAAAATACCGGACCCGGGGGCCGGGACGACCCGGCGGGTGGGGGCCCGAGCCGGCTACCCGAGCCGGCTACCCCCGAGGCGGCTCTCGTTGACGGCGCTGGCGCCACGCGTGGATCCGGTCCAGCAGGTGGAGCAGGTCGAAGCGGGCGGGGAGCCACCACTTGCGCCACATGGCCAGCAGGCGCAGCACGGTGGCGAAGGAGATGGCAATCATCTCCGCCATGGGCACGGGCAGCTCCAGGCCCACCGCGAGCGCCACGTACATGAGCGCGCACAACAGGGCCACGGACGCGTACAGCTCCCCGGGGGCGACGAGCGCGGAGGGCTCTCCCAGGAGCACGTCGCGGATGACGCCGCCGCCCACCGACGTCACCAGTCCCAGGAAGACAGCGGACGGCAGGGGCAGGTGGTACGCGAGCGCCTTCTCCAGCCCCAGCACCACCCAGACGCCCAGCAGCAGCGCGTCCACCACGTCCAGCGCGCGGTGCAGCCGGGCCATCCACGGCGCGAAGATGACGGCGACGAGGGCGCACGCGGCCACCGCCAGGAAGAAGCGCGAGGAGCGCAGCGCCGCCGGGGGCTCCTGCCCGAGCAGCACGTCGCGCAGCATGCCGCCGCCCACGCTGGTGCTGATGGCCAGCGCCAGCACCCCCATGGCGTCCACCCGCCGCCGCAGCGCGTGCAGCGCCCCCGACAGGGCCCCCAACCCCACCGCGCCCAGCTCCAGGTAGACGGGCAGCGTCAGCATGGGGACACCCTCCCAGAGCGGAGGCCCCGGCCCCAAGAGGGGGACCCTCCAGGGCCGCCCGGTGTCCAACAGTTATCGGGGATTTCCGGAATGACCTGCCTGTGCGTGGGAGGGGGTCCCTATGCTGTTTCCCATGGCCCATTCCGCGCCGCGCAGACCCGTGCTGGTGGTGGAGGACGATGACGACGTGCGCGCCGCCATCGCTGAAATCCTGGAGGCAGAAGGCCACGAGGTGGTCGTGGCGGCCCACGGTCAGGAGGCCCTGGAGGAGCTGGTCCACCTGCCGCCGCCGAGCCTCATCCTGCTGGACCTGATGATGCCGGTGATGGGCGGCGTGGAGTTCCTGCGCCACCTGCGCGTGGACTGGCCCCGGCTGAAGGCGGTGCCGGTGCTGGTGCTCACCGCCGTGGCCACGGAGGCGCCGTCGGGTACGCAGGGCCTGCTGCGCAAGCCCATCATCCCGGACGAGCTGGTGGCCGTCGTGGACCGGCTGTCGGGCCGGAAGGTCTGAAGCCAGCGGACGGGCGGTGCTTTCAGCCCACGCGCGTCACGGCGAGCAGCGTGAGCGTGCTGGCGCGCGGGTCGCGCTCGTAGATGAGCTCCAGGCCGTGGCCCTCCACCTGGTGCCGCGCGGGCCCCGCCACCGAGTCCTGGTTCCGTGAGCGCTCCGCCAGCCGCGACAGGGCTTGCTGGAGGGCCTCGAAGGCTTCCGCGGACATGCGACCCACTTCCCGCCAGGCCGGCGGCGCGTAGTGGACGCGGTACGGGAGGATCAATCGATTTCGGGAGGAGGACTGGGACACGGTTTCGGTTCCTTGGCGAAGGACCGTCCTTGCGAACCTTGTGCCTGCTCTCATCTCGGGGAATTCCGGGCACTTTCGAGCCCGCCTGCCGCCGGGCGGACTGAAGAAGTTACGGATCGGCTGGAAATCGTAGGGGAAGAAATGACTGCCGGGATTGGCATTCCGGGAGCGGGTGCGGGCGGGGGTCGTCCGCACGACCGGGCTTCGGTGCGGCGGGCATCCGGTGCGGGACGGCTGCCCCCTGCCGGGCGGGTGCGCAGCGTTGAACGGACAGGTCCGGGACACCGGACCCCAACCCCTGGCTCCCACACGCCGGACCCCGAAGGCGGGCCCGGCCCGGGGCCCGCGCATGCATGCCATGCGAGGAGGCACACCCATGGAACGGCGGACCACCCCCTGGTCGGTGACGAACGGGCTGCTCTTCGGCGTGGCGGCGGGCGTGATGCTGGCGCTGGCGGAGACGGCGTTGTCGGTGGCGGCGGGCGACGGCGCGTTCCGGCCGGTGCGGATGAGCGCGGCGGTGGTGCTGGGGACGCCGGCCTTCACGCCGCAGGTGTCCACGGGCCTGGCGGTGGCGGTGGGGCTGACGGTGCACCTGACCATCTCCGCGGGCTGGGGGCTCATGTACACATTGCTGGACGCGATGCTGCCCACGGACGGGCGCGGCCGCTGGGAGTTCCAGGCGGCGGTGGGGATGCTCTTCGGCATCTTCGTGTGGCTGGTGGACTTCCAGTTGCTGGCGCACGGCTACTTCCCCTGGTTCCTGGACGCGCCGCAGTTCCTCCAGATTGTGTGGCACGCGGTGTTCATGGGCCTGCCGCTGGCGCTGCTGTTCACGGCGGCCGAGCGCCGACGCTCGCCGCTGGTGGAACCGTCGCCCTGACAGGGCCTTCTGGCGAGGGGGACCGGGTGGGGTGGCCGGTTGGACCTGGCGGGTCGGGTCCGGCAAGCCCATGGGGCACCCCGGATTCGAGGGGGCGTCACTTCCCTGCTGGAGACGAGAATCCCGTGGGCGAGGGGGCGAAAAGAGGGTAGGAAAAAACGCCAGGGGTATGGTGACATGACCCGACCTTCAGGGTTATGCGGTGCGCCCGCGGCCATGGGGGCGCTACCTACCGGGGACTGGCAAGGCATGGACACTGAACTGGCGGGCATCCTGGGCGCTGCGGCGCGCACGGTGCGAGTGCGGATGGGCCTGACCCAGGCGGACGTGGCGGACCGCATCGGCATGGCGTCGGAAGTGTATGGCCGGCTGGAGCGCGGAGGAGTTCGCGGCGCCTGCGCCGAAGGAGAAGGTCCGGGGGCGGGGCGACGAGGAGCCGCCGGAGATGCGCCGGCTCTTGCGGAACCTGCGACGTCTGACGCCCGTCCAGCTCAAGCTGATGAACCTGGTGGCGTCCGCGATGCAGCAGCAGAAGAAGAAGCCCTGAGAGTGTGAGGCGTTAGACTGTGCCCACCATGGTCGAAGAACTGGTGCGCAGGCTGGACCTCAAACCCCATCCGGAAGGGGGCTACTACCGGGAGACCTACCGGGCGGCGTTCCAGGTGCAGACGCTGCGGGGGCGCAGGTCGGCGGGGACGGCCATCTACTACCTGCTGACGAAGGGCATCTTCTCCGCGTGGCACCGGGTGGTGGGGGCGGATGAGCTGTGGTTGTTCCACGACGGCGAACCCCTGGCATTGCACCTGATGCACGAGGACGGCCGGCTGGAGACGGCGGTGCTGGGCCGGGACGTGATGAAGGGCGAGCAGCCCCAGGTGCTGGTGCCCGCGGGCGTGCTCCAGGCGGCGGAGACGCTGGGCGGCTACACCCTGGTGGGCTGCACGGTGTCGCCGGGGTTCGAGTTCGCGGACTTCGAACTGCCGGACGCGGAGGCCATCGTGGCCCGCCACCCGGCGCACGAGGTGATGATCCGCCGGCTGTCGAAGCGCTGACCGGGCCCGGAAGAGCAGACGGGGCGGAAGGCCGGTGAAGGCCCGCCGCCCGGCTCCGGTTCGGGGGGGGCCCGCCCGTCCTACTCGCCCTGCTTGCCGCTGGTGCGCTTCCACAGCTCGCGCAGCAGGATGACGCCGAACTGCGAGTCATTGAGGATGTAGCGGCGCCACAGGCGCTTGGGCTCGTTGGTGAGGCGGTAGAGCCACTCGAAGCCGGCGCGGGCAATCCAGTCCGGGGCGCGCTTGGCCGTGCCGGCGATGAAGTCGAACCCCGCGCCGATGCCGATGGCCACCGTGGGGCCCAGCTTCTGGGCCACCTGCGAAATCCACACCTCCTGCTTGGGGCTGCCCAGGGCGACGAAGAGCAGGTGCGGGTCCTGTTCGCGAATCTTCGCGACGATGGGGTCGTTCTGCGCGTCGCCCGCGTCCAGGTTCACCATGGGCGAGTCCCAGCCCACGACCTCGATGCCGGGGTACTGCGCCTGGAACTGGCGGCCCACCTTCTCCGCGACGCCGGGGCCGGCGCCCAGCAGGAAGATGCGCCACTTGCGCTCGGCGCCCAGCTTCACCAGGGGGAGGATGAGGTCGGAGCCCGCGATGCGCTCCGGCAGGGCCACGTCCAGCATGCGCGAGGCCCAGACGATGGGCATGCCGTCCACGACGGAGAGGGTGGCCTTGGAGTACGCGTCGCGGAAGCGCGTGTTCGTCTCCGCCAGCACCACGTGGTCCACGTTGGCGGTGAAGACGTAGCCGCCCTGGTGCGCGTCCACCAGGTCCCCGATGGCCGTCACGGCCTCCGGGAACGTGAGCTGGTCGATGGCGAGGTGGCCGATGCTCAGGCGCGGGCGGGGGACTGCGGCGGCGGGGGCGTGTGCGGTGGTCAAGTCAGCGTCTCACTTCACCGTGAGGTCGAGCACGGTGATGGAGTAGGGGGGAAGGCGTTGCGACAGGGCCTGTTCGGCCTTCGTTCCGGTGGCCTGTTCGGTGAAACCGCCCGGCGCGCCCGAGTAGCCCAGCACGCGCACGTCGTTGAGCGTGCCGCAGCCCTTGAACTCCAGCTGCGCCTGGGCGGCCTGTTCCGGGTCGAAGTTGAGCAGCACGGCGGTGAGCTTCTTGCCGGACGCGTCGCGGGACGCGAAGAGGCTGGTGCCCTCCGGCGCGGTGGTGGGCAGGGAGAGGTCCTGGAAGCGGCCGCCCTTGCCGTCGAAGTCGCGGTACGCGCGGAACGCCCAGAACGTGGGGCTGTTCTCCGGCGGGTACTGCCAGAAGAACGCGGAGGTGAGCCCCTGCTGACCGAAGCGGCCCAGGGCCTCCGCCTGCGCCAGCCCGCCGCTCATGTGCTTGAGCGCGCCGAAGTTGTACTCGCCGATGGACAGGCCCCGGCCGGGGTAGTTCTCCGTGATCCACTGCTTCACGCGGGGGATGAGCTGGATGGGTTCCCCAATCCAGGACTCGTCCTTGTAGGTCGGATCCCACAGCGCGCGCGTGGAGCGGATCCGTCGTGCGTTCGTATCCGGATCCGTGGCGCCCTCCACGCCCAGGCCCACGTTGCTCTGCGGGTAGAAGTGCACGTCCACCACGTCCAGCACGCGCACGCCGGTCTTCTTCTCGTGGTCGCGCAGCGAGCGCAGATACCAGGGCAGCAGGGCCACGTCGCCGTGGGCGCGCCGGTCGGTGTACGGCGGGCGGCCGGGGGCGAAGTCGGCGGCGGACCAGAAGTAGTTGGTCCAGCCCCACTCGGCGGGGCCGGCGATGACGGCCTCCGGATCCGCGCGGCGCACGACGGTGCCGTAGTCGATGGTGCGCTTGAGCAGCTCGTCGTAGCCCAGCGGTTCGGGGTGCACGTCCCGGTGCGTGGAGCTCCAGAGGGCGGGCTCGTTGTCCAGGATGTACATGTGCACGCCGCGCGCGCCGCCGCGCTTGGCGTCGGCCTCGCGAAGGGAGCGCACCCACTCGGAGATGAACTCCGGCGGGGCCTGCACGCTGGTCGTGCCAGGCAGTCCCGGGGGCAGGGGCGTGCCGTCGCGGCGGATGCCGTTGCCGCCCGCGGGCTCGGTCTCGTCCACGGCCTGCTGCGGGCCGAACTCCGACACCGGGAAGCCGACGGAGGTCGTGTCCTTGGCCACCCAGCCAATCAGCGGCAGCGTGAGCGCGGACTGGGTGTTGTGCTTGCGGTTGGACTCCAGGAAGTCATCCGCGCCGAAGCCCAGCTGCACGTTGCGGAAGTACCAGTCGCTGCCGGTGTTCCACGCGCGGCCCAGCTTCCAGTTGTAACGGGACGTGGGGTTGCCGCCCCAGCGGCGGATGGTGGCGCCCAGCTTCCACTGGAAGGTGTCCTGCGTCTCGCGGTTGCCGTCCAGCGCGATGCCGTAGATGAGCGGGCTGATGGGGCGCGAGGCCGCGGCGCAGTCGATGACCATCTTCGACTCCTTGCCCGCGCCCCGGCCCGACCGGCCCCCACCCGCGGCGCGCGCGGCGGCGATCTCCGGCGACAGGGGCACCAGGGCCACCTTGTCGAAGAGCACCCAGTCGCGGCCCACGTCCTTCGACGCGCGCATCACCACCCGGTCGAACGGGACGCCGCGCGGGTTGAGGACCTCCATGGGGACGACGACTTCGGCCCACTCACGGTCCTTCTTGACGATGAACTCCGGGCTGATCCGCACGTGGGGGAACACGGCGGCGCCGGGCGCGTCCAGGCGCACGTCCAGGAACTCGCCGTAGGCCTCCGGCGCGGTGAAGCGGAAGGTGAGCGCGCCGTACGCGCCCCCCAGCTTCGGCTGGTAGAGGATCCACCCGCCGTAGTTGAACATCCGCAGGCGGGCCGGAGCGCTCTTCGGCAGCTCGCGAGGCGCCCAGCCGATGTCGTTCCACCCGGCCTTGAGGCCGCCGTCGTAGATGACCACGGAGGCGGTGGGGTCGGCGGGGGGCGTCGCGGGCCTGGGGGCGTCCTTCGCGGCGGTGGCGCCCTGCTGCGCCATCGCCACGCCGGCGCTGCTTCCGAGCACCGCGCACGTGAGGATGACGTTCCGCTTCCACCGCTGCTGCTTCGCACTGTCCGCCATGACCTTCTTCAACGCATCCCCCGGCACGAAACCACCGCCGACCTGTGACGCCTGCGACCGACTGCCACTCCAGCGACCGACCGCGATACCCTCGGCGGATCATCGCTCCAGCAGTCGACCGTTGCTTCAGCGGCCGACCGCGACTGCAACGACCGACCGCGACTCCTGCGACTACAGCGCGACCTCGTCCTGGTCCTTGCGCGGGAAGATGCGCGCGGGGATGCCCACCGCGACGCTGTCCGGCGGCACGTCCTGGAGCACGACGGCGTTCGCCCCGATGCGGGACCGCGCGCCGATGCGCACCGGCCCCAGGATGCGGGCCCCGGCGCCAATCCACACGTCGTCCTCGATGACGGGGTAGCCGTTGTCCTTGGCGGTGCCCACGGTGTTGTTGCCGTAGAAGCGCACGCGGTCGCCGATGCGCGAGTCCCCGCCGATGACGACGCCCAGGCTGTGCACGAAGTACACGCCCTTGCCCAGCGTCACGTCCTTGCCGATTTCGATGCCCATCACCGCCGTCTGCGCCACGCGCAGCACGTGGTTGAGCAGCGGGATGTGGAAGGCGATGGCCGCCTCGCGCGCGCGGTTGAGCGCGGTGATGCGGTACGAATCACTGGTCAGCACCACCTTGGCCAGCGACTTCGCGTCGGAGCTGCCGGTGGCGGCCTTGGCCATCTCCACCGCGTCCGAGATGAGGGCTCCGATCATGGTCTTCATCCTTGGGGATTTCCCCGACCCTGCAGGTAGCGCGCGATGCCCCTGGCGATGCCCCTCAGGCCGCCGGCTTCCGTGCGGGCCCCGCGCAGGTACTCCATGCCGTACGCGACGGACGTGCCCGCGAACGCGGCGCCCGTGAGGCCCAGCTTGTCCGCCATCGTGGACGCGTTCACCACCGCGTGGGTCAGCCGGCGCGACGCCTCCGGCGCCACCACCGCGGAGGCCAGCAGCGGGCGCGACAGGAGGTTCGTCTCGAACAGCAGGCGCCATGGGTTCACGCCCTTCACGTCCGGGTGCTTCACGGACACGTGGGTGTCGAACATGCCGTAGCGGTGCGCGCGGCGGATCCACTTCTCGAAGCTGACGTGGTCGCTGCCGTGCAGCACGTACGCGTCCGGGGCGAAGAGGAACGCGCAGCCGGCCTTAGCGGCATGTCGCCGATTTCCGGGTCCGGCCGGATGCGGCCCAGCACCACGTTGCGGGAGCCCGCCGGGTGGTGCGCGAGGTGGCGCGCGAGGAAGTCGGAGGCCACCTGCATGTCGTCATCGGTGACGAGCACCACGGCGCCCTTCGCGGCCACCACGCCCCGGTGCCGGGCGGCGGCGGCGCCCGCGTTCTGCTGCACCTCCACGCGCAGGGCGTAGGGCAGCTTCAGCTCCAGCAGCGGCCCGCGCACGTCGGTGGCGGAGCCGTCGTCCACCACGACGACCTCGAAGTCCCCGGGCGGCAGCGTCTGGCCGGCGAGCTGCTGGAGCAGGCGCGTGATGAGGGGCAGCCGGTTGTACGTGGCGATGACGACGCTGAGCCGGGGGGCCGGCGCGGCGGAGGAGGCGGAAGGGCTCATGGCTTCTTCTTCTTGTCGCTGTCGGCGCGGCGCTGCTTCTTGGTGGCGCGAGGGAAGGTGACGCTGCCGGCGAAGCGGTCCGCGCCCACCAGGCGCAGCGTCTTCTCCGCGGAGCCGAAGTCCGTCTCACCCAGGGTGATGCACAGGAGCGCGGTGTCCGCCGCCAGCGCCAGAGGCAGGCTGGCCGGGTGGGTGATGAGCGAGTCGATGACCACGATGACCCGCTCGCCCTGCTCCACGCGGCGGCGCACCTCCTGGACCAGCCGGGGCGCGCCCGCAGGTTCGATTCCCGTGGCGTCCACCAGCCGCAGCGGCGGCTCCGGGTAGGGCGAGCCTGCCTCCATCAGCGCCTGGGCCGCGTCCAGCGCGGGCGCGCCGGGGTGGGCCGGGACGACGGTGAGGAAGCTCCACGCGCGGCGGTCCAGCGCGAACCACAGCCGCGACAGCTCCGCGGAGGGCACGGCGCTGGCCGGTGGGGTCTCCTCGGGAGATGACGGCGGGCTCGAATCGGCGGACATAGGAGGCGCTGATTCCCGAGTTCCCCGGGCAGACCCACATCTTCTTCTGGCGCGAGCTGCAGGCGTTGCCGGGGAAGGGCGTCTCACCGGAGCTGGTGTCCACCCGTCCGCCGCCCGCGCGCATCATCAGCCACAGCTGGGCGCGCGAGGCCATGACCCGCACGGAGTACCTGGCGCCGCCGGGTCCGCTGGGCGTGCTCCAGGCCGCGCTGGAAATTGCCCGGGCCATGCCCACGGGCTGGGCGCGGTGTCTGGCGTCCATCGCCAGGGCGGAGGGCCTGGACGCGAAGGGCCGCGCGCAACTGGTGGCGTTCGCGGTGATGGGCGGACGGCTGGCGTCGCTGGCGCGCGAGCGCGGCTGGTCGCACGTGCACGTGCATTCATGCGCCAACGCCGCGCACGTGGCCATGTTCGCGCACCTGTTGTCGGGGCTCACGTACAGCATGACGCTGCACGGACCGCTGGACGACTACGGGCCGAACCAGCGGGAGAAGTGGCGGCACTCGAAGTTCGCCTTCGTCATCACGAAGAAGCTCTTGGGTGAGGTGAACCAGGAGCTGGCGGGGAGCCTGCCGTCGCGCATCGAGCTGGCGCCCATGGGCGTGGAGCTGTCGCGCTTCCAGCGTACGGTGCCCTACGAGCCGTGGTCCGGCGAGGGGCCGCTGAAGCTGTTCGCGTGCGGCCGGTTGAACCCGTGCAAGGGGCACGCGGACCTCATCGACGCGGTGGGGATGCTGCGCAAGAAGGGCATCGACGCGCGGCTGTCCATCGCGGGCGAGGACGAGGCGGGCGGCACCACGTACCGCAAGGTGCTGGAGGCGAAGCTCGCG
>SECN01000475.1 GCA_004173515.1 Myxococcaceae bacterium
TGCGACGGGGAGGCCGGTGGATCCGTGGGGCGGGGGGCGGTGGTGTTGGGCGCGGCTCCGGTGGAGGTGCCTGCTTCCGTGAGGCCCGTCGCGGAGGGAACCGAAGCGCTGGTGACCGTGACGGTGTCGGGGCTGGCTGCGGGTGAAGCGGTGGTGTTGGGCGCGGAGCCGGTGGAGGTGCCCGCTTCCGTGGAGCCCATCGCGGATGGCACTGAAGCGGTGGTGACCGCGACGGTGGCGGCCTCCAGGGGGTTCGTGGCGGAGTCGGGGCTGGTCGCGGGTGAGGCTTCCGTGACGGGTGCGGCGGATGGTGGCTGCGCTGCTTTGCTTTCCGTGTCGTCCGTCGCGGTCGTGGCGGAGGCCGATGCTTGATGGACCGCGGAGGCTGCTGTCGTGAGGGCTGCGTCCGTCGCGGTCGTGACCGGCGTTTGCGGCGGGGATGCGGAGGCTGCTGTCGCGAGAGGTGCTGCGTCCGTCGCGGTCGTGGCGGGCGTTTGTGGCGGGGATGCGGAGGCTGCTGCCGTGAGAGGCGCTGCTTCCGTCGCGGTCGTGGCGGGCGCTTGCGGCGGGGATGCGGAGGCTGCTGCCGTGAGGGGTGCTGCGTCCGTCGCAGTCGTGGCGGGCGTTGGCGGCAGGGATGCATCTGTCGCTGCCGTGAGAGGCGCTACGTCCGTCGCAGTCGTGGCGGGCGTTGGCGGCAGGGATGCATCTGTCGCTGCCGTGGGGGGGGCTGCGTCCGTCGCGGTCGTGGCGGGCGTTGACGGCAGGGTTGCATCTGTCGCGGCCGTGAGAGGCGCTGCGTCCGTCGCGGTCGTGACCGGCGTTTGCGGCGGGGATGCGGAGGCTGCTGTCGCGGGAGGCACTGCGTCCGTCGCGGTCGTGACTGGCGTTGGCAGCAGGGATGTGGAGGCTGCTGTCGCGGGAGGTGCTTCGTCCGTTTCGGGCGCAACCAAGGCTGGCGCCTGGGATGCGGAGTCCGCCGCCGTGAGGGGCGCTGCGTCCGTCGCGGACGTTGCTCGGGCGGGTGTCAGGGACGCGGAGGACGCTGCATCCGCGATGAGAGCCCGCGCGGTCTCTGCGGCGGACGACGCTTCCTCCGAGCGCGTGGTGACGCCGGTTGGATCCGCTGTGGTGCCTTCCGCGCCCAACGGGGAGCGGATGACTTCCGCTGGAGACTCCGCGTCTGGTCGAGCCGCGACGACCGTGGTCGTGTTCTCCGCGATGCTTGCTTCGACTCCAGCTTCAGGAACGCTTGCGGTCGTGTCCTTCGCGAGCCGGGTCGAGAGTGGACCCGTCCTCTCAGTGCCTTCCTCGACGGAGTCCGTGCCCGACGCCAATGGCATGGAGGATGCGCGTGGAGTCTCCGCCGACTGTTCGGAGACGGCATGCCCTGCGTCCGGTGTGACAGCGGCCTCCGGAATGGAAGCGGACGCAGGTTCCAGGGCCTGCGCAGCCATCTCATGATGGGAGTCCGGTACCTTCGCGGGCTCTGAGGACTCAGACAACGTGGACGGCGCGTCTTCGGTCCAGCCGTCATCGACCGCAACCGCGTCCGCGAACACTTCGGCTGTGGGATCTGCCAGCACCGCCTGCGGGGGCTCAGCGAGGGGGGGCGCTGTTATGGGCTCCGATGCATCAGGGGCGGATGAGGATGCACCTTCCACGGATGCGACGTGCGTCGTCGCAAACTCCTCCGCAGGCGCTTGCTTGAGGAGCCCCTCCGACTGGAGCCTCTCCTCTTCGGAAGAGAGCCCTTCTCCCGGGTAGAACGCCTCCAGAGAGGAGCCCTCCTCGGAAGACATTTCTTCCGGAAGGAATCCCGCCGCCAGGATCGCTTCCGCGTCGAGAGGCGCATCCTCCGAAAGGAACGGCTCCGCGTGTGTCATCGCGGAAGAGGGAGGAACTTCCTCCTCGCGCGCTGCTTCCGGCTCGGACGACGGCGTGAACCCGGAGTCGGGTGCTTCCGCCTTCGCTGCATCCGGAGGCGCCTCAAGAGCCGCTGTCCCAACGAGCGCGGTCCACGCATCCTCCTCGCTCAGTGCGCCCGTGGCCGCCTCGACCGGCGCGGAAGTCACCGTGCCCGTGGGGGCGGGTTCGTCTGGCCATGCGGCGTGGGCCTCGTCCGCTGGGAACCCGGAAGACGCAGCGGGCGTGACTGCCCACTCCGATACGGGTTCCTCGGCGTGTGATTCAAGCGGTGCCGTGACGTGAGGCACCGGAGTGTCCGAGGTCGCCGCGTCCTCGAACACAGCCGTCGCGTCCGGACTCGCATCGCTCCAGGCGTCCGCCGTCGCGACCGCGTCCTCGCCTCCCTCGGATGCATCGGAGCGCGAGGCAGGGCCCCCTTCTTCGCCAGCCTGCTCCACCGGTTCGCTTGTGGCGACGGCCTGCTCCAGCGCGGCGGCGAACGGATCCACCTCCTCCGCGCGCGCGCCCGCCTCACCCTGGATGGACGCGGGGTCGATGCCCCACGCGAGCAGGCGCTCGGCCTCTGGATTGCGCGGCGCGGTGCCCTGTGTCCAGGAAGGGCTCGGCTCCGAGCCCGTCATCAGCGATGACGCACGCGTGTCCTCCTGCTTGGAAGAAGGCTCCCTGGGCTCGACCCCGAGCGCACCCTCTGCTTCAGACGCGCTTGCCTCCGGAGTCGCTCCCTCCTCGGGATCCATCTGGAGGTCGACATCGAAATCAAGCGGCTGCTCGACGTCGGCCGAGGCCACCTCACAGAGGTTCTCCGCATCAGATGGCACCTCCTCTGCCCGGGCGGCGTCCGCCTCCACGAACGCAGACGTGTCCTGAGCTGTCTCCGCCTCCACTGTCTCGGGAACAAACCGGGTGTCCGGCGCTGCCTCTTCCGCATCGGAAGCGGACCGCGCGTCTGGCGTTGCTTCCGTGTCGCCTGGCTCCGCGACGTCCGCGCGGGCTGCGAACTCCCCCGGCGTGAACACCGGGGTCTGCGCTTCCCCGAGGACCGCGTTCGGATCGAATGCCTCCACCGATGCAGGAGTGAGCCCGGCCAACGCGGCGGTGGTGTCGGGCCCCGTGGTGGACTCGGGCATCGCCGGTCCAGGCGAAGGGGCTTCTTCCGCGAAGGCAGGAGGCTCGACCGGGGCCGGACTCCAGACAGGTGCTTCCGCGCGTCCTTCCGGAAACTCCGGCTCGGTGAAAATCGCGAAGGCTTCGGTTTCGACCGCCTCCGTGGTGTCCTCGGAGGACTCGAACGGATCCGGATCCGTGGGCCGCATCGGCTCACGCGTGGCCCCGGAGTCCGACGGCAGCCTCACCGCGGGGAAGCTCCCGGACGAGGCGGGAGGCATCTTCCAATCCTTCGTCTCGGTCCTCCCCGCAGGAGAATCCGAGGGCGCCGAGCGCACGGTGAACATCTCCCGCGTCGACCGCTGTGGCATCCCCGGGACGGACTTGTTCCCGCGCGCATCGCGCGAAGGCCCCACGTCCGGAATCGAAGGGGACGCTTCCTCTTCCTCCTCGTTCTCCGGGAAGAGCGACACCGGCTCATCGGGCCCGGCCAGGACCGGAGTCGCGACAGCGCGAGCTGCTTCGACCGCGCGAACCGCTTCCACGACCGGCGCGGCCACGGGCGTCTTCGTCGTCGCATCCCGAGCCCTCCGCTCAGGCCCCGGGTCCACCCCTGTCCCCGGCGAAGGGGCCGTAGGAGTGCCCTGACGAGGAGGCGCCTCCTGACGCATCGGAGCGGGCACGGCCTCGCCCGAACCCTGCGCGGGTGGCACCACCAGCGCAGGGATCCGCATCGACGGTCGCGCGGGCGGCACGGCTGGGGTCCTGCGCACGAGTCCTGGCGGGAGCGGCGCCGGGTCCGTCCTGGGCCTGGAAGGCGAAGCCAGCGCTGGCTCCTCGCGCTCCGCGTCCATCCCCACCCGCCGCGCGACGATGCGGTCGATGAGCGCCTTGCTCGCGGCATCCAGCTTGGTGAAGCGCACCGTCATTCCGGCCCGCGCGTTGCCCTCATCCGGCTGGGCCTTGAGCACCACGCCTTCACCGCGCAGGAGCCGCGTGCCGTCCGCGAGGACGAACTCGAACGCCAGGCCCGTGCCCTCCGGCTTGAGCGCCCGGGTGGCCACGAAGACTCCACCGCGCCCCACGTTCGAGCCATACCGCTCGATGAACTCCTCCTCCGCCGTGTACGGCAGGCGGATGCGCAGGGGGAGGAGCTTGGGGGCCGGCCCGGTCATCGCAAGGGGATCCGCACGTCCCCGCCAGCGCCCTTCATCACGAGCGCCAGCCCATCGTCTTGCACCGCTTCCGGAGGCAGCTCGAACATCAGCACCACCTCCGTGCGCTGTTCGGGCGCCCAGGTGGTGGGCAGCGGCCGCGTGCCGGCCACCGCCTGCGCGTCACGCGCCAGCGCGTACGTCTGCCCCTTCGCATCCGTCAGCCACGCGTCCTCCAGCGCCAGCGCCGCGGGCACCTGCCCCACGTTCTGGGTGACGAGCTCCACGCGCAGGAACAGGTCCTCCGTGGTGAGCCCCAGCCCCGTCTTGCCGGAGCTGCCCTTCACCGAGTGCGAGGACTCCAACCCGGTGAGCTTCATCGCCACCGTGTCCACGTGCACGGTGTCGTTGGGGGCGGGCAGCCGCAGCTTGCTGGGGCCGGTGTCACCCTGCTGCACCGCGAGCCCCGCCAGCCGTGCCTCCTGATCCGGCTCCTGCTGCGGACGGGCGGAGGCCGCGCCGCCCTTCTTCACCCGATCCGCTTCCGCGCGCAGCTTCTGGAGCGTGTTCGAGGTGGCCTCCTGCCCGGACTCGGGCGTGGAGGATTCCTTCGTGCAGCCCCCCAAAAGGAGGACCGCCGTCAGGAACATCCCGGGCCAGGTCGGGGCGTGGAGGCTCACGCCGGGCTCGCGCCCTTCACCAGCTCGTAGAGCTTCTCCAGGGCCGCGGGCAGGTTGGCCGCGTCCGGACCACCGGCTTGCGCCATGTCCGCCTTGCCGCCGCCCTTGCCGCCCACTTCCTTGGCCATCTCGCGCACCAGGTTGCCCGCGCTCATGCCCCTGGCGACCATGTCCTTGGTGAGTGCCACCAGGATGATGGCCTTCACCGCGACCTCCTCCACCTTGCGCTCCAGCTCCTTCACGCGCTTCTGGGTCGCCTCCACGCGCAGGGCGATCTCCTTGGGCGACGTGCGCAAGAGCGCCGCGACCTTCTTGAGCTCGTGCTCCTGCTCGCGCACGAACTGGAGCGCGCCCACGCCCGTGACGGCCACGATGCGCCGCACGCCGGACGCGATGCCGCTCTCGCTGGTCACCTTGAACAGGCCGATGTCACCGCTGCGCTTCACGTGCGTGCCGCCGCACAGCTCGGTGGACTCCGGGTGCACGGTGACGACGCGCACGGTGTCGCCGTACTTCTCACCGAACATGGCCACCGCGCCGGACTTCTTCGCATCATCCAGCGACATGATGCGCGTCTCCGCGCCTGCGTTGTCGCGCACCCACGTGTTGACCAGGTCCTCCACCTGCTCCAACTGGTCCTGCGTGGCGGGGGAAAAGTGCGAGAAGTCGAAGCGCAGGAAGTCCGGCGCGACGACGGAGCCCGCCTGCTTCACGTGCTCGCCCAGCACGCGCTTGAGCGCCTTGTGGAGCAGGTGCGTGGCGGAGTGGTTGGCGCGGATGGACTTGCGGCGCTCCACGTCCACGGACGTCTGCACCATGTCGCCGACCTTCAGCGTGCCTTCCGTCACCTCGGCGGTGTGGACGATGAGCCCCTGCACCGGGCGCTGCGCGTCCTTCACCTGCACCACGGTCTTGCCGCCGTGGGCGACGATGCGGCCGGTGTCGCCCTGCTGACCGCCGGACTCGCCGTAGAAGGGCGTGCGGTCGAGCACGACGTCCACCGTGGCGCCCGCGGAGGCCTGGGGCACCTCCACGCCGTCCTGCACGAGCGCGATGACGCTGCCTTCGCCCTCGTGGCCCTCGCCGTCGTAGCCGAGGAACGCGGTGGTGCCCACGCGCTTGAGGATCGTGTGGAAGATCTCACCAGAGGCCTTCGAGTTCGTGGTCAGGCCGGGATCAGTGACCTGATCCTCCATGAGCTTCTTGTAGCCCTCCAGGTCCACGTCGAAGCCGCGCTCGCGCGCGATGATCTGCGTGAGGTCCCAGGGGAAGCCGTAGGTGCCGTGCAGCAGGAAGACGAGCTCGCCGGAGAGGACCTTCTGGCCCGTGGTCTGAAGCTTCGCCAGCTCCTCGTCCATCAGCTTCAGGCCGCGGTCGAGCGTGCGGCGGAAGCCCTCCTCCTCGTGCTTGGCGACCTCCAGCAGGAATGTGCGGCTCTCGCGCAGCTCGGGGAACGCGTCGCCCATGAGCTCGATGACGCGGTCCACGACCTTGTAGAAGAACAGCTCCTTGAGGCCCAGCTGCGTGGCGCCGTGGCGGATGGCGCGGCGCATGATGCGGCGCAGGACGTAGCCGCGCTCCACGTTGGAGGGCTGGACGCCGTCGGCCACGAGGAACGCGGTGGCGCGGGCGTGGTCGGCGACGACGCGCTGCGAGGCGCCGGTCTCCTGGGTGTAGGGCTGGCCGCACAGCTGGCTGACGGTGGCGAGGATGCCCTGGAAGAGGTCGGTGTCGTAGTTGGAGCGCTTGCCCTGGACGACGGCGGCGATGCGCTCCAGGCCCGCGCCCGTGTCGATGGACGGCTTGGGCAGGGGGATGAGGGGCGCGTCCTTCTCCTTGCGTTCGAACTGCATGAACACGAGGTTCCAGATTTCGAGCCACCGGTCGCAATCACACGCAACGCCCTGGCACGGACGGCCCGCGGCCTCTTCGACACACGGGATGTCGTTGCCCTGGTGGTAGTGGATCTCCGAGCAGGGGCCGCACGGGCCAGTGTCGCCCATGGCCCAGAAGTTGTCCTTGTAGCCCAGCTTCAGGATGCGGTCGGTCGCGACGCCCTGCTTCTCCCAGAGGGCGAAGGCCTCTTCGTCCCAGGGGATGCCCTTCTCGCCGTTGAACACGGTGACGGCGAGCCGGGAGATGTCCAGGCCCAGCCTCTTCGTCACGAACTCCCACGCGAACGCGATGGCTTCGGCCTTGAAGTAGTCGCCGAAGGAGAAGTTGCCGAGCATCTCGAAGAACGTGTGGTGCCGGGCGGTGTAGCCCACGTTGTCGAGGTCGTTGTGCTTGCCGCCGGCGCGCACGCACTTCTGCGACGAGGTGGCGCGGCGGTAGTCGCGCTGCTCGCGGCCGGTGAACACGTCCTTGAACTGGACCATGCCGGCATTGGTGAACAGCAGGGTCTGGTCGCCGACGGGTACCAGCGAGGACGAGGCCACGCGACGGTGGGAGCGCTCCTCGAAGAACTGGAGGAACGCCTCGCGGATCTGGGAGGCGGTGAGGGCGGAAGGCATGGTGTGGGTATATGCCACAAGAGGGCCGGACGCAGCAGTTCCTGGACGGGTCATCCCCTGCGGGACGGCCCATGTAGGGGCTACTGGGCCGTCCCGCAGGGGATGACCCGTCCAGGAACTGCTG
>SECN01000476.1 GCA_004173515.1 Myxococcaceae bacterium
TGCGCGCGCAGGTGCCGCGCGTTGAAGCAGCCGGTGTGCTCGTCGGTGATGGTGAGCTCCTGCACGCGGCGGAAGTTGCGCGCGTTCTCGATGGCGATGGCCGCGTAGTCCGCGATGGCGGTGAGCGTGGTCAGGTCCTCGTGCGTGAAGCCCGGTTCGGTGGGACCGTTGACCAGCTCGATCACGCCCAGCACCCGTTCGCGCGCCATCAGGGGCACGGCGAGCAGGGAGCGGGTGTGGAAGGCGGAGGCTTCATCGAAGCGGGGCGCGAAGCTGGGGTCGCCTCCCACGTCGTGCACGAGCCGGGGCGTGGCGGAGGCGAACACCGCCCCGGCGATGCCTTCCCCCGGGTTGAGCTGGAGGCCCTTGAGCGCCTCGGCGCCCTCGCCCACCGCGATTTCGAAGTAGAGCTTCCCGCTGCGCTCGTCCTGCAGGATGAGGGACCAGTTGCGCGGCCGCAGCAGCGCGCTGACCTTCTGCATCACGAGCGTGAGGACTTCGCGCAGCTCCAGCGTGGAGGTGAGCGCCTTGGCCATCTCGTTGTAGGCGGCCAACTGCTCCACTGTCCGCTTCATGGCCGACAGGAGGTCCGCGGGGTTCATCGGGATGCCCTCCGGAGCGCAGGTCTGCTAAGGCCCGCGGGTCGCGATACACGACCCGCCCATGGATCCAACCAACTTGCTCGTTCTCGCCTCCGCTTCGCCCCGGCGCAAGGATTTATTGGCCCAGCTGGGCCTGCGCTTCACCGTGACAGCAGCGGATATCGATGAAACGCCGACCGCCGGAGAAATTGCGCGAAACTATGTGGCGGAAGCGCGCGACATGCTGGGTCGGTTGTCTGGTCGCACGCACGAGGTCTTCACCGGCATCGCGGTCGCGGGCCGCGCCCGGGCCTCCCAGGTCGTCCGCACCCAGGTGACCTTCCGTGCGCTCTCCGCGGAAGAAATCGCCTGGTACGCGGGCACCGGCGAGCCCCTGGACAAGGCGGGCGCCTACGCCATCCAGGGCAAGGGCGGCTTCCTGGTGGCGTCCGTGGAGGGCAGTCCCACCAACGTCATCGGCCTGCCGCTGGGTGAAACGCTCGCCCTGCTCCAGGAGGCCGGCTTCCCTTTGCCGTGGAAGAAGGCGGACCTCTCATGAGCGCCTCCGTGGCGGACAACCTGGCGCGGGTGCGCGAGCGCGTGGCGAAGGCCTGCGCGAGCGCGGGGCGGCCGGAGTCGTCGGTGACGCTGGTGGCGGTGTCCAAGCTCAAGCCCGCCTCGCTCATCCGCGAGGCCCATGCCGCGGGGCAGCGCGACTTCGGGGAGAACTACGCCCAGGAGCTGCGCGACAAGGCAACGGAGTTGCAGGACCTGGACGGCCTGCGCTGGCACGCCATTGGCGCGCTGCAGACGAACAAGGTGAAGTACGTGGCCCGCGTCGCGCACGCCTTCCACGCGCTGGAGCGGCTGGAGGTCGCGGCCGAACTGTCCAGGCGGCGCGAAGGCTCAAGCCCCCTGCCCTGCTACGTGGAGCTCAACCTGGGCCAGGAGGACACCAAGCACGGGATGACGCCGGAGGCGCTGGGCGACTTCCTCACCCGCGTGCGCGCGCTGCCGAACCTCCAGCCGGTGGGCCTGATGGCGCTGCCGCCCCCCACGGACGACGTGACGCGGATGCGCGAGGGCTTCGCCCGGCTGCGCGAGCTGGCCCACGCCCATGCGCTGACGTCGCTGTCCATGGGCACCACGCACGACTTCGAGCAGGCCATCCTGGAAGGCGCCACCGTCGTGCGCGTGGGCACCGCCATCTTCGGCGAGCGCACCTGAGCCGCGCCCGGGGCCCTACGCCGACTTGAGCTTGAGCTTGCCCTCGCTGCTGACGCGGGCCTCGAACTCGCTGCCGCAGTACATGCAGCGGACCTCATCTTTGTCGTAGAACGTGTCGATGCCCACGTTGTGGGCGCTGCAGTCGGGGCACTCGAATTCGTCGAAGGAGCGGCTGGCGCTCGCGGCACCTGCCTCCTTGGCGAAGTCGTCGTCGTCGAACTGGCCATTGCTGGACATGGGCGGAGGCTCCTCAGGTGGGGGCGAAGCAACCCGGAAGGCTACCAGCCCCCGGTGGCGCGACGCACCGGGAAGCCTACTGCTGGGCATCCAGGCAGGCGCGCAGGAGTGTCCGGCATTTGTCAGCGGTGGCCGCGCGCGTGTACCCCTGTGCGCCCCATCCTCCTCCAGCACCGGGCCTTCGCTGGAGCGTCCGGGGGGCGGCCATCCGACTTTGAATGTCCGCGCACGCCCGGCCGTCCCGGAAATGTCCGGTGGTGGGGTCGGTTGCGTTGCGCGGTTGGCTTGGGCGGACCGGCCACCTAACTTGCAAGCAAGGGAGCACACCCGATGCGCAGTCTGTCCAGGTGGGGGTTCACGGCGGCGATGGTCGGACTCATGGGGTCCGCGCTCGCGCACGCCCAGGCGCCCGCCCCGGCGGCGTTCGGCCCGGGTGAGCAGGCCCAGTACCGGGTGAAATACCTGGGGGTGACGGCGGGCACCGCGACGGTGACGGTGGGCGCGCCCATGACGCAGTGGGGCCAGAGCGTGTGGCCCATCGTGGCGCTGGCGAAGTCCGACGACCTGGTCGGCCTCTACCCCGTCAAGAGCCGCTACGTGTCGTACTGGGACGCCGCGACGCAGCGGATCACCGGCAGCGACCTGCACTCGGAGGAGAACCGCAAGCGCCGCCGTCAGCGCATCCAGCTCACCGCCGACAGCAAGGGCGCGAAGGTCGTGAAGCAGAAGGAGAGCGACCCGCCGCGCGAGACGAACCACGAGCTGCCGGACGGCACGCTGGACATGACGGGCGCGGCGTTCTCGCTGCGCGGCCAGGACCTCACCGTGGGCCGCACGTACACGTACCCCGTGTTCACCGGCAGCAAGCTGTTCACGATGAGCGCCACGGTGGAGGGCCGCGAGACGCTCTCCACCCTGATGGGCCCGCGCGACGCCTTTCGCGTGCGCGTGCACACGGAGTTCGGCGGCAACCTGGAGTCCAAGCGCGACCTCACCGCGTTCTTCACCACCGACGTGCGCCACGTGCCGCTGCGCATGGAGGCGGACTTCGCGCTGGGCTCCATCGTGGTGGAGATGACCGACTACAAGCCGGGCCGCGTGGTGGCGGTGGCCCGCGCGGACGACTGACACGGGACGGCGGGAAGGTCGTTCCAAGGGAAGGCAGAGGGCATGGGCGTGGTGGGTTGGGCGTGGGCAGTGTCGGCGGTGCTCTCAGCCGCTCCGGTGGCACCCCAGGTGGTGTCGCCGCTGGTGAAGGTGCGGCCGGACGCGACGCCGAAGGGCGCCGGGCAGGCGCGCCTGAGCGCGGCGCGTGGCGAGTGCGAGGCCACGCAGGTCGTGCTCCCCCCGGGCGTGACGCGCGTGACGATGAAGCCCCTGGCCCTCAAGGGTCCGGGCGCGCCGCTCACCGCGGACGCGTGGCGCGAGGCGTACCTGGACGTGAAGACGCCGTCCAACGGCCAGGGCCAGGCAGGCCCGTGGCCCGACGCGCTCGTGCCGCTGTCGGCGCCCGCCAATCCCAGACACCCCACCGTCATCTACGTGGAGGTGTGCATTCCCCACAAGCAGGCCCCGGGCACCTATGCCGGCAGCCTGAGCGCTTCCGTGGACGGCAAGGAGCTGCCGGAGGTGCCCTTCAGCGTGGAGGTGCAGCCCTTCGAGCTGCCGGCCACGTCCTCTTTGCCCAACAGCTTCGGCATCTCGCTGTACAGCATCGCGAAGGGGCACGGCATCCCAGCGGACTCGCCGGAGGCCAGGTCGCTTCTGCGCGCGTACGGCAGGACGCTGCTGGAGCACCGGCTGAGCGCGCACGGCATGGGCATGGATCCGCCGGGCGTGAAGTTCCAGGACGGCCGCGCGGTGGTGGACTGGACCGCGTACGACGCGGAGATGGCGCCCTTCCTGGACGGCAGCCTGCTGCCCTCCGGCGCGCGCTTCACCACCAGCGACGTGCGCGACAGCAAGAAGGCCTCCACGGACGCGGAGAAGACGGCGTACTACCGCGCCTTCCAGAAGCACTACGAGGACAAGGGCTGGCCCGCCCAGCTCTTCTTCTACGCCAAGGATGAGCCCAAGCCGGAGGACGTGCCCCTGGTGAAGGCGCAGTCCAAGCGCGTGCGCGACGCGGGGGGCGGCATCCCGGTGCTCGTCACCACCCCGCTGGACGCCGCGCTGCAGGGCTCGGCGGACATCCTCACGCCCACGCTCAACTGCTTCTATCCTCGCGAGGGCCCGCAGACGTGCCGCACGGTGGCGACCCCCGCGTCCGTGCGCACCAAGATGCCGCGCGCGAAGGTGTGGTGGTACCAGAGCTGCAATTCGCACGGCTGCACCGGCGGCACGCCCCCGGACGCGAAGCTGGACCGGGCCTACAGCGACTGGGCCTCGTACATGGTGGACCACCCCGCCCCGCTCAACCGCGCCATGGGCGTGCTGGCCTTCTCCAGCGGCGTGGACGGCGAGCTCTATTTCGACACCGTCTTCGCCTACAACACGAAGAAGGATGTCTGGACGGACCTCTTCGAGTTCGGCGGCAACGGGGACGGCACGCTCTTCTACCCGGGCACGCCCGCGAAGCTGGGGGGCGGCGAGCATCAGCCGGTGGTGTCCCTGCGGCTGAAACACATCCGTGACGGCCTGGAGGACTATGAATACCTGCGCCTGCTCACGGAGCTGGGCGACGGCGCGTTCGCACGGACGGCGGCGAAGCGACTGGCGAAGTCGGGGTATGAAATCTCCCGGGACCCTGGAGAATGGGAAACGGTGCGTCGGGAAGTGACGGCGCGGCTGGTGAAGCAGTGGGCCTCTGAACAAGCGAAGCGCTCCGGACGTCGGACTTCCGGGGGCACCCCGTAGTCACTCCCCCCGGGAGAAAGCAGAATGAGCTCCATGCGCACCCTCGTCGCGGCCTGTCTCGCCTTCAGTGCCGCCACCGCCTGGGCCCAGGCCCAGGACGCCGGCCCCCTCAAGATGCCGAAGCTGCCGTACACCCGGACGGACGTGCCCGCGAACGTGGAGGCGGCCCAGGCCGCCGCTGCTGCCGCTGAACCGGGCGCGAACACCGGGGATGCCCAGGGCCCCGCGGCCCCGAACGAGCCCGCTGTCGCGGTGAAGCCGTGCGACCAGGGCCTGCCCGCGCTGAAGACGCCGCTCGCGTTCAAGTCCGGGGAGCTTCTGGAGTTCGATCTGGACGCGATGGGCGCCAAGGCGGGAAAACTCACCATGCGCGTGCAGCGGCAGGCCAACGGGGCGCTGCCGGTGCTGGTGGAGGCGCAGACGAACACCCTGTTCTCCAAGGTGCGCCGGGTGCGCGGCAGCGCGACCAGCTACCTGCACCCGCGCACGCTGCGCCCCTCGCGCTACACCGAGGACGCGGTGGAGAACGAGCAGCGCCGCAAGGTGAACGTGGCCTTCGGCGCGCAGGACCGCAGCGTCAAGGTGGACTACCAGATCGCGGACAAGCCCAAGGGCCAGTTCAACTACACCTGGGACAAGGACGGCCTGGACGTCGCGGGCGCCATCTACCTCATCCGCCAGCTGCCCCTGAAGAAGGACCTGCCGGTGTGCTTCGACGTGTACG
>SECN01000477.1 GCA_004173515.1 Myxococcaceae bacterium
CCCCAAGCGCCGAGCCCGACCGGTCTGATAGACCGCTGGCATGCACCCGAACGCCCAGCTCATCACCGACTTCTATTCGGCCTTCCAACGGCGTGACGCCGACGGCATGGCCGCCTGCTACCACCCGGACGCGGAGTTCTCCGACGAGGTGTTCCAGGGCCTGCGCCACGCCGGCGTCACCTCCATGTGGCGCATGCTGTTGGAGCGTGGCAAGGACCTGGAGGTCTCCTTCAGCGACATCCAGGCCGATGACCGCACCGGCAAGGCCCATTGGGATGCCCGCTACACCTTCAGCCAGACGCGCCGGAAGGTCCTCAACCGCATCGACGCGACGTTCGAGTTCGCCGACGGGAAGATCCTCCGCCACCGCGACTACTTCCCCTTCTGGACGTGGTCCCGGCAGGCCCTGGGGCCCGTAGGGCTGGCGCTCGGGTGGACGCCGATGCTGCACAACAAGGTGCGCGCCCAGGCCGCCGCGGGATTGCGCAAGTACATGAGCGAGCGCGGCATCCAGGGCCCCTGATTCGCGGCCCCGTCACCCGCCCACTTCGAGCTGCTTGAGGGTTACCGGCCCCTTCGCACCCTGGCGCGCCAGGGTGGCCTCGCAGCGGAGTTCGCCCATCCAGTCCGTGTAGCGCAGCGTGGCCGTGCCGTCGGCGTGCAACCACAGCGTCGCATGGCCGTGGTTGCCCCGGTCCTGGCGCACGCCCGTCCACTCGGGGAAGCGTGGCCGGGATTCGAAGAAGCGCACCGGCGCCACCGGCTGCGTCGGCGCTTCCCTTCGCTCGTAGGGGAAACCTCCGTGGCCCAGGCTGGCCCCCAGGAAGGGCAGCCCCGGCGCCCGGTCGTACAGCGCTCCTCCCTGGGCACCTCCCCAGCACCAGAGATCCACCCATTCGCGCTCCACGACCAGGGGCCTCAAGTCCTCTTCCATGAGGGGCGCGAGGCGCTTCCCGTCCGCTCCATAGGGGGCCGTGTGGCTCAGCAGGATGTTCATGGCGCCTCGCCTTCGCCCCTCCGACAGGCGCTGCTCCAGCCATTGCAGCATCGCGGGCTCGCGGTGGCGGCCGGCTTCGAACCAGGCGGTGTCCAGGCCGATGAGCTGGAAGCGCTCCGCGGCGAGGCAGAAGTAGGTGCCTTCCTGCGGGTGCCGGGGACCCGCGCCCCGGCGCTCGTCCAGGTAGCGGAAATAGGCTCCCGCTCCCGAGCGCATCTCCGGCGCGGCGTTGAGCGTCAGCAGCGTTGTCGTCGCGAGCAGCGGCTCCAGAGGCTCCGCCACGTGCGCGTCGAATTCTCCCTGCCGGCCCGCGTAGAAGACGCCGCCCAGGTGCACCGCGCAGTCCAGGCGCTCGCCTCGCATCACGAGCTGCCGGGCGATGTACCGGGAGGTGTATTCGCCCGTGCCGAAGTCCCCGAAGAGCGCCACCTCCACCGGATGCCCGGGCTCCGGCTCCCGCATCGGGTAGAGAAAGCGGCTCTTCGCGCCGAAGTGCCAGCGGAACGGGGCCTGTCTCGCCGCTGCTCCCTGCTCCAGCCAGACCGGCCCGCTGAACAGCAGCCACCCGCGCAGGTCCGAGCGCGGCTCGAAGCGCGTGCGGGTGGGGTCGATGGGGATCTCTTCCGTCCTCAGTGGGAACGTGAAGTCCGAGGGCAGGCCTCCGGCCCCCTGACGGACCTGGCGCTCGGTCGCGTCGAGCCGCTCCTGCAACTGGCCGGGGTCCGTGAACAGCAACTCGAGCTCCTGCAGCACCTCCACGAACGCGCCCACCGTCACGCGCGCTCCCAGGCCCGTCTCCGTCCAGCGCAGCACGTCCTCCGGCTCGTGCAGGAAGGCGGCTCGCAGGGCCTCCAGTTCCTCCGGGCCGAGGACCGGGAGGTCCGTGTCCATCACCGGCGGCGCTTCCGCCTGGAGCCCGTGCGTCTTCGTCGCTTCGTTCGCGGACGGCACGACCTTCGTGCTCGCGGGCGGACGGTAGCCGAGCGACTCGTAGAGCTGCTTCCACCTGCCTTCCATGCGCGTTCCCCTCGAGAGGGCCCTCAATGGCCCCGGGCCCCTGGGCCCTCCCAAAGGACGCATTCTCCCAGGCATCCCCGACATGCCTGTTCGTCCCGGGGCGCTGGTTCGCGGTGGCCTCCGGACGCTTCCGAGGGACTCCCGCGACGTGCTGCTCAGGGGCGGACGGAGCCCTCGGTCTTGAAGGTGTAGAGCGTGTAGTACGAGCCCGTGGCGAAGCCGGGCAGCTTGAGCGGATTGAACACACTCAGGTTCGACAGCACCCCGCCCACGAACCCCGGGGGCACCTCCACCAGCTTCAGCGCGCCTCCCGCCAACACCACGCCCGCCTGGGGTTGGTCGTTGCTCACCAGCGTGCATTCGCCCGACGCCGTGAAGGCGCCCGCCGGCAGGTGGAAGCGCGCGTAGAACGGGACCCGGGTGCCGGGAGGAAAGGTCCGGTCCGTCAGCCGGAAGCAGGCCGTCGCCGTGCCCACCTTTTCGTAACCGTCCTCCACGAACCGCCCGTCCACCTCGCGATGGACGGGCACGTACAGGCTGGCCCCCAGCTTCACCGTGGGCTCGAAGGGTGCCGCCGCGCACACCGCCAGGTCCGGCGGTGACGCGGGGTCCTCCTGCGAGCGGAAGGCATACACCCACTCGTTGCCCGACTGCAGTCGCACCGCGGTCCCTGCCGGCTGCTGAGACATGTTCGGCTCCCTGTCTGGACCGCGGGCTTCTTGCAGCCGTTACTGCCAGGACAGCGCGTACTCGGTGTCCACCGGCCCGGTCTGCTTGCCCTGGACCTGCACGCCTCGCGCGCCCAGGGCCTCGATGACGGCCTGGAGCACGCCCTCGTGGTACGCGGGCGGCATGAAGTCGCGCTTCATGATGAGCCTGCCCGTGCGGTCACCGGACCAGTCGACGGAGCGCTCGCCGTAGCTCACCGCCGCGCGGTAGCCCGTGGGCAGGTTCGTCACCAGTCGCTTCGGGCTGTCTCCCGCGAGCAGCAGCAACGTCTTGCCCGCCGCCGACGACAGGAAGTCCGTGGTCGCCTGCGTGCCCATCTTGCGCAACATCACGTCGAAGCCGCCGAGCTGCGGGCCCATCAACTGCGCCCCAGTGAAGGCCAGCTTCAGGAAGCCCGACACCGGGTAGTTGAAGAAGTCGACGAACTTCTTCTCCGTCACCGACGCCAGACACCGCTCCACCGCCGCGTCACCGCCCAGGATGCGCACCGCGTTCAGCGCTCCGTTGAAGAACATGCCTCGGGCCGTGTCGTCGGGGGTCGCCAGGGCCAGACGCTTCTCCAGGTCCTGGGCCAGTGCCGCGTCCAGTCCTGGTGCTTCCTTGCGCTGCTCACTCATAGAGGGGGAAATCTCCGGGGGGGAGGAGATGAACACCCGCGCGCACTACAGCCGCACGAGCTGAGCGCCATAATGAACGTTGGCTCCGACAGCCGCCACCACCACGAGATCTCCGCTGCCGAGCTTCACCCTCCCCTGCTCGAGGTCCTCGGACAGGAGGATCAACATGCCCGCCGCCGACGTGTTTCCGATGCGATCCACGTTGCAAGCGACCGCTTCCTTCGGAAGACCCGCCCGGGTCACGAATGAGTCCATCACGCGCTTGTTCGGCTGGTGGAAGTAGTAGCGCTTCACCTGTTCGCGCAGAGCGGGCGTCAGCACGGTGTCCAGGCACTTCTGCATGTACTCCGGGTAGCTGCGCGCGACCTTGAAGCCATCCACCACGAAGGCCATGTCCGAGGGCCGCGTCCGTCCTGGCTGGTAGGGCAGCTTCAACATCCCACCGCCCCGGCGCGTCACCAGCTCCGCGTACGCGTTGCCGGAGAAGGAGGACAGGATGCCCGGTCCGTCCTCGTCGCCCGGCTGCGAGCGCAGCACCACCGCGCCCGCGCCGTCCCCGAAGACATACATGGACAGGTAGGCATTGAGCGCCTTGGGCCGGCCCGGCGTGGGCGGCAGTTCGTCCGTGTAGACCTGCCGGTTGACCAGGGGCGAGGTGAACGCCGAGGCCACCACCGCCACCGTGCGGAAGCGGCCGCCCTCCATCATCTTGCGCACCAGGTCCAACACGTAGGGCGTGCCGCCGCAGCCGTCGTCCACCACCAGCGCGAACGCGTCCTCGCGCAGGCCCAGCCGCTCATGCAGCGCCATGGCGTCGTGGTTGAAGTGCGGCGCGTCCGGCGTGCACGTCACCACGAAGAGCGCGTCCAGCTCCTTCGCCTCCACGCCCCCGCGCGACAGCGCCTGGCGCAGCGACACCTCGCACATGTCCGTGTTCGTCGCCGGGTAGAAGCGGCCCGCCACGTCGTCCGGCGGCGGAATCGCGCGGCCCGTCTCGTCGTCGAAGTCCCACAGGAACCGACGCTCGCGAATGCCGATCTTCTCCTCGATGCGCGCCGCGGACCAGCCGGGGATCGCTCGCGCGATCCGCTCGTTGCTGATGGTCCGCGTCGGAACAAAGGCCCCCGCTCCCACCACACAAACCCGTTCGGTCATTTCGTGGCCCCTGACATCACTGCCCTGCCGGACGGGATGAATTCCCTGGCAAGGGCGATTTCAGAGCATCTTCCAGGCCAATTCCTAAGCCCTTGGAAAGACGGACTATTCCCACAGTGGTCGCGTCACCAATGAAGTGCAAAGCCGGACAGGTGGCGCTCAAGCCATTGAAGTGATTGGGGAATCAGCGCTACTTCAAGAATGAAGCGACCGACATGGAATGAACCACACGCGGTGTGCGCCTCACGCTGCGTGGCAGGCCATAACACAGACAGGCTCTGCCGTGGCTTCAAAATGTCAACGCGCCGCGATTCCGCAAGTGCCCGCGCGCCCTTTGAGGGGGCGGCGGACTTTCGCGACAGACCTGCCACGCCTCCCCCCCATTCCAGCAGGTCGCGCCAGGTCACGGTGTCATACGGAAAGCGCTCGGAATCGGATTTCGGCGCGCCCCTCAGAAGGGGATGTTGTCGTCGTCGTTGGGGGGCGGGATGTCGCCGTCGTCCGGCGGATTGCCGTAGCCGTAGCCGCGGCCACCCCCTCGT
>SECN01000884.1 GCA_004173515.1 Myxococcaceae bacterium
CGTCCTTGCCGATGAAGCCGCCCGGCTTGTCCAGCTTGACGATCCACCCCAGGCCCGCCTCCAGGGCGGTGTGCGCATCGTCGATGTCGTTGCCGTACAGCGCGTACTTCATCTCCGTGCGCAGCGAGTCGCGCGCGCCCAGGCCGCAGGGCTTCACGCCGTCCGGCTGGCCGGCCTCCAGGAGCGCGTCCCAGAGCTTCACCGCGTCGTCGGCGGGGCAGTACAGCTCGAAGCCGTCCTCGCCCGTGTAGCCCGTGCGGGAGATGATGGACTTCACTCCCGCGACCTCCCCTTCGGCGAAGCGGTAGGTGCCGATCTTCGACAGGTCCGCCTTCGTCAGCCGCTGCACCAGGCCCACGGCCCTGGGGCCCTGGACGGCGATCTGCGCGAACTCGTCCCCCCGGTCCACCGGCGAGACGCCCTCCGCGCGCGCCTTCATCCAGGTGAAGTCCTTCTCGCGGTTGCTGGAGTTGACGCAGATGAGGATGCGCTCCGGGCTGAAGCGGTAGGCGACGACGTCGTCCACGAAACCGCCCAGGTCGTTGAGCAGGCCCGCGTAGACGGCCTGGCCGTCCTGGATGCGCGACAGGTCGTTGGAGATGAGCCGGTTCACCGTCTCCAGCGCGCCGGGGCCCAAGAACTCCACCTCCCCCATGTGCGAGACGTCGAAGAGGCCGACGGCGGTGCGCACGGCCTCATGCTCGGCGATGACGGAGCTGTACTGCACCGGCATGTCCCAACCGACGAAGTCGACCATCCGGGCCCCCAGCTTTCGGTGGGCCTCGTTGAGGGGCGTGCGCCGGGTCATTGACTTCTCCATGGCAGGGGTATGGCAGGGGTGGCGAAACGGCGCGGACTATAGCGGCGCACCTTCTCCGATCAAGGACGACGCGGAAGGTCTAAACTGCTCCGGCCATGAAGATCCGCAACTGCCTCAATCCCTCCCAGCCGTGCTTCTCGTTCGAGTTTTTTCCTCCCAAGACGGACGCGGGCGTGGCCTCGCTCCTGCGCACGGTGGAGGAGCTGGCGCCGT
>SECN01000075.1 GCA_004173515.1 Myxococcaceae bacterium
CGCTGGGCGTGGGCCTGGTGCTCAATTCGGGCGCCACGTACATGGACGACGACAACTTCTCCGGCGTGCTGGTGCGCATCCTGCCGGGGCTCATCGCGGGCTACCGGGTGGCGGACACCGTGGCGCTGCTGGGATTGGTGGACCTGCCCATCGACCTGGGGCTCACGGGCGACAAGCAGCGGAGATTCCAGGCGTTGGGCGGCGCGGGCGTGGAGGTGTACCTGGGCAGCGGCCTGTCCCTGCTCGCGGCGGGGCAGTTGGGCGTGGAGACGTTCCAGGAGCGCGCCGGCGCGGGGCATACACGTCTGGGTTTCAACGCGCGCGTGGGCCTGGGCACGCGGCTGTTCTGACGACCTGGAGCGTCGGTTCTCCAGCCTAGAAGTCGGGCAGCGGGCCCTGGCGGGGCGTGCCCATCAGCTCCAACGCGCGCACGGCGACCCGGGTGAGCGTCTGCGCGCACGGCTCGCAGCCTCCGCCGCAGCACGAAGGCCAGCGCCCTTCCGGATCGCGCAGGAGCGGGCGCACGCTGGACTGGTAGTAGCTGGGGAGCGCGTTCTCCTCGCTCGCGCGCAGCAGCGCTTCGTCGAGGGGCAGGGGCGTGGCGGCGGGGACGTCGGACACGCCCGTTTCATACCAGCGCCCCAAGGGGCTCGCACACTCGAAGCTGCCAGGACGGCTGTTCGGAGCGATGAGGTCCGCGTGGACGCCGCGTTCAGAGCAGGGACGTCTGGGCGGGAGCGTCGGGCGCCGGGCCGTCCGCGGGCTGGCAGTGCGCGCACCAGTGCGTGTTGCGGCCGCCGATGCGCAGGTGCGAGACGGGCGTGGCGCAGCGAGGACAGGGTGCCCCCGTCCTGCCGAAGATGTTGCGCCGGTGCAGCGCCTTGCCCTGCACGCCGAAGAGGTCGCGCTGCGTCCCGCGCAGGCGCAGCCCCTCTTCCAGCACGTCGCGGATGCCCCGGTGCAGCTTGACGATTTCCGCTGGAGACAGCGACGAGGCCAGCCGCCGGGGATCGATGCCCGCGGCCCACATGCTCTCATCCGCGTCACGGTTGCCCAACCCCGCGAGCACGCGCTGGTTCAACAGCACCGTCTTGAGCGGACTGCGCCGACGGCGAAGCTGCTGGGCCAGCAGCTCCGGCGTGAAGGTGTCGTCGAGCGCCTCCGGCCCCAGCTCCGCCAGCTTCAACTGGGAGGCCAGCAACTCAGTGGGTCCCAGCGCCACGCGCGCGTAACCCAGCGTGTCGGTGAGTTGCAGCTCCTCGTTGCCCTCCAGCGTGAGGACGACCAGCGTCGCCGGAGGCCGCTCACTGCCCGCGGGCCGGAGCGCCAGCTCTCCCCACAGCATGAAGTGCAGCGCGAGTGTCTGCCCGTCATCCAGCGCGAGCAGCATGAACTTGGCGCGGCGGTCCGCCGACAGCACCCGCCTGCCCCGCAGGTTCTGGATGAAGTCCTCCGGCGAGGCGAAGCGCACCGCGGAAGGCACCAGCACCTGCGCATCCACGAAGCGGCGGCCCACCACGGCCTGCTTCAAATCGCGGATGATGATTTCCACTTCAGGGACTTCCGCCACGTGTGAATCCTCCCCCACGGGTTACCAACGTAGGAAGGGCTCCACGTAACGTCACGGGTTGTCCCCCGCTCTGTGGATGCCTCGTCCGTCCGCCGGGCATGCAGCCGGACGAGGCCCCGCCGTGCTTCAGCCGCGCACCGTCACCTCGCACACGTCGCGCGCCACCTCGCGGACCTCCACCTTCGCGTCCAGGAAGTGCGCCATCGTCTCGCGCTGCGTGTGCGCGTGGCCATCCAGCGCCAGGGTGCGGAAGCTTCCGCCCTTCGCCAGCGCGAGCAGCAGCAACAGCTGGTCGCACAGGTGCTCGCCCACCGGGACCTCGGCGTCCAGGTAGCGCTTCACCTCGGCGGCGACCTCCTCGCCCACCATCTCCGCCCGCTTGCCGCGCTCGCCGAAGCCGGTGAACACCTCCGTCACGTGCTCGCTCTCCACCTCCACGCGCAGCACGTTGCCCGGACCGAAGGCGCGCTTGAGCTCCTCCGGACGCTGCTGGTCCTCGCGCAGCTTCAGCACGCCCGCCACGGCCTCCAGTTCGCGCCGGGCCACGTCGAACGGAATGGCCGCCACCTGGGCCACCGCCTCGCGGCGCAGCACCCGGCCTCGCTCCAGCAGGGTCAGCGGCTGCAACTTCGCGGGCTGGATGTTCACGCGGAACTTCCCGCCGCCGGCCGGATAGAAGCCAGGGCGATCCAGCACCACCTCCACGCGCGGCCCCATGCGGTTGAGCAGCGGCAGGTACGTCTTCTCCAGGAAGTCGAACGGCGGCGCCGCCGGGTTGTGCGTCCCACCTTCCAGCATCAGCGTGGACGGGCCTTCCGCGTGCAGGAGCGCGGGCAGCACCGTCTGGAGCACCAGCGTCGCGCTGCCCGCCGAGCCCACCGCGAAGTGGTAGTTGCCCGCCGTCAACGCGCGCGGATGGAAGGACAACCGCTTGGAGCCCAACTCCGCGCCCGTCACCTCCGCGGCGCCCACGGCCTCCGCGGCCTTGAGCGCGGTGAGGTGCTGGCGCAACAGGCCCGGCTTGGCGCGACCGGCGCGCACGTTGACCATCTCGAACGGAGTTCCCGTCACCAGCGACAACGCCAGCGCGGTGCGCAGCACCTGGCCGCCCCCCTCACCCTGTGAACCATCGATGCGAACCATGTGCGTCGTGCTCCTTCGTGGCGCTCGCGGACGGGCACAGCATCCCATCCCTGATAAAAAATAGCGGCGCCCGCTCCCCCACCCTTAACGGCCCTTTCGGGACCTCTTGGGGGGAACGGGCGCCTCGGCGTCTTCATCCCGGCATGGGCACCTCGGCTGGACGGCGGGTGGGAAGGACTGCGTCGGCTATCCCTTCACGCACACCACCTGCTTGAGCGTGTGGACGACCTCCACCAGGTCCGCCTGCGCCGCCATCACGGCATCGATGGGCTTGTACGCGGCCGGCGTTTCATCAATCACGTCCACGTCCTTGCGGCACTCCACGCCCTCCGTCGCCTTCGCGTGGTCCTCCAGCGTGAAGTTCTTCTTCGCCGCGGCGCGCGACATCACCCGACCCGCGCCGTGGCTGCACGAGTGGAAGGCATCCGCGTTTCCCTTCCCTCGGACGATGTAGGAACGCGCCCCCATGCTGCCGGGGATGATTCCCATGTCGCCTTCACGCGCCCGCACCGCGCCCTTGCGGGTCACGAAGCAGTTCTTTCCGAAGTGGTGCTCGCGCGAGATGTAGTTGTGGTGGCAGTTCACCGCCGACTCGGACAGCTCGAACGCGGGCAGTTCACCGCTCGCCTTCAGGGCCTGCACCGCCGAGTGCAGCATCAGCTCGCGGTTCATCTTCGCGAAGTCCTGCGCCCAGCTCACCGCGAACACGTAGTCATCGAAGTGCTCCGTCCCCTCCGGCAGGTACGCCAGGTCCGCGTCCGGCAGGTGGATGTGGAAGCGGCTCATGTCCTTCTTCGCCAGCTCGATGAAGTGGCTTCCGATGCGGTTACCCACCCCGCGCGACCCGGAGTGCAACATCAGCCACACGCCGTCCGACTCATCCAGGCACAGCTCGATGAAGTGGTTACCGGTTCCCAGCGTTCCCAGGTGACCCAGCTGCGGGCCTCGACCGATGTGGGGATGCTTCGCGACGATCTGCTCGTATCCCTTCACCAGCTCCGCCCACACGGCCTGATGCGTCGCGGGAGCATCCTTCCAGGCGCCGCGGTCGTTACGGCCGCCGTTGTCCGTACGGCCATGGGGAATCGCCGCCTCGATGGCCGAGCGGACCCCGCGCAGCGAGTCCGGCAGCTGATCCGCGCGCAGCGTCGTGCGCACGGCGATCATCCCGCATCCGATGTCCACGCCCACCGCCGCCGGCACCACCGCGCCCACCGTGGGCACCACGCTTCCGACCGTCGCGCCGTAACCGCGGTGCACGTCCGGCATCACCGCGACCCACTTGTGGATGAAGGGCAGGCCCCGGAGGTTGCGAAGCTGCTGCTTCGCTTCGTCCTCGAACGGCACCCCCACCGTCCACGCCTTGATGGGGCGACCCGCTTCGTCCGACAGCACTTCGTAGTTCGTGTTCTCGCGGTTCATGGCCTGCACCTTTCGGTCGTTCGCCCGGGCTCGTTCGTCCCGGTCACGTGGGGGAGCTAGAGCAGCCGCCGTGCCAACGCTCTTTCCGGGGGAAGCCCCCGCGCAGGGGTGGAAATCCCTATCCCATGGGATAAATACCTATCCTGATGGCTCAAAAAACGAAGGCGCGCCGGACGGTCGTCGTCGGGATGCTGGGGACGACGCTGGACACGGGGTCGGGGACCCAGCGTTGGACGCGCTGGCGGCCCACGGTGGCGCTGTGCCAGCAGGAGGACCTGGTGGTGCACCGGCTGGAGCTGTTGCACCCGCCCCGGGCCGCGTCCATCGCCACGGGGATTCAAGAAGACATCGCCCAGGTGTCACCGGAGACGGAGGTGCGCCTGACGGCCCTGCCCATCCGCGACCCGTGGAACCTGGAAGAGACGTACGGCGCGCTCTTGGACCACGTGCGCGCGCACCCCTTCCATCCGGAGGAAGAGGACTACCTGGTGCACATCACCACGGGCACGCACATCGCGCAGATCTGCATGTTCCTGCTGGTGGAGAGCCGCCTGATTCCGGGGCGGCTGGTGCAGACGTCACCGGGGAACGGGGGGAAGCGCTCGGCGGCGGGCACGCACGCCATCATCGACCTGGACCTGTCGAACTACGACACGCTGGCCGCACGATTCCGGCAGCAGCAGCGCGAAGGCCTGTCCTTCCTCAAGTCCGGCATCGACACGCACAACGCGGCGTTCAACCGGCTCATCGAGCGCATCGAACAGGTGGCGGTGCAATCCCGAGCGCCGCTCCTGCTGACGGGGCCCACGGGCGCGGGCAAGTCGCAGCTCGCCCGGCGCATCTACGCGCTGAAGAAGGCGCGCAACCAGGTGGCGGGCCCGTTCGTGGACCTGAACTGCGCCACGCTGCGCGGCGACGGCGCGATGTCCACGCTCTTCGGCCACGTGAAGGGGTCCTTCACGGGCGCGGTGGGCGACCGGCCCGGGTTGATGCGGCAGGCGCATGGCGGCGTGCTGTTCCTGGATGAGATTGGAGAGCTGGGCGCGGACGAGCAGGCCATGTTGCTGCGCGCGCTGGAGGACAAGCGGTTCCTGCCCGTTGGCGCGGACAAGGAGGCGGAGAGCGACTTCCAGCTCATCGCTGGCACCAACCGCGACCTGCAACTGGATGTGGAGCGGGGGCGCTTCCGCGAGGACCTGCTCGCGCGCATCAACCTGTGGACGTTCCGGCTGCCCGCGCTGCGCGAGCGTCCGGAGGACATCGCGCCCAACCTGCTCTTCGAATTGGATCAGGCATCGCAGACGCTGGGGACGCGGGTGACGATGAGCAAGGAGGCACAGGAGCACTTCCTGCGCTTCGCCACGTCGTCGGAAGGCCGCTGGAATGGGAACTTCCGCGACCTCAACGCGGCGGTGCTGCGCATGTCCACGCTGGCCAATGGCGGCCGGATGACGCGGGAGGTGGTGGACGAGGAGCTGGAGCGACTGCGCGCGCAGTGGCGGCCGGCGGGGGCCACGACGGCGGGCACGGAGGACGTGCTGGCGGAGGTGCTGGGGCCGGTGCGCGCGGCGGAGTTGGATCGGTTCGACCGCGTGCAGTTGGCGGATGTGGTGGGCGTGTGCCGTTCGGCGCGCTCGCTGTCGGATGCGGGCCGGGCGTTATTCGCGCAGTCGCGTGCGCAGAAGAAGAGCGTCAACGATGCGGACCGGCTGCGGAAGTACCTGACGCGCTTCGGGCTCACCTGGGCGGACGTGAGCGGGCGCGGAGGTCAGGACGCGGACTGATGCGCGCTCGGCGGTCGGGCCCACTTTTCCGGACGCAAGCGGGCCCGGAGGTCAGGCCAGGGAATGACACGCGCGCGGCGGTCGGACGAACACGAGCGGACTCGGAGGTCAGGCCAGGGACTGACGCGCGCTCAGCGGAAGTTCGCCTTCAACGCAAGACACCGTGCAGTACTCTGCGCTTCGTCGGGCACGACCGCCGAAGCCCGCGCGGACAGCGCGGCCACCGGCACGGGCGCACCGGGTGATTTCTTCGCGTCCGTCTCCTGCAACCACGCGACGGGCACCATGCACTCGACGAAGAGCGGCCCCTGGAACGTGGCGGACAGGCCCGCCTCGTTCGTCCTCACCGTGCCGCGCACGTCGCGTCCGATGACATTCAGCTCCAGCGTCCCATCGTTCGCGAGCGTCGACGGTCCTGACAGCGATCGAAGCTCCGCGGAGGCCATCCCCACCCGCAAGGGCATCGTGGTCAACCGCGCAGTGGCGTGCTTCTTCGTCGGAAACGAGGGCGCCACCGGCACCAGCACCGCCCAGCTCCGCCCATCCCCTGCTTGCGCGCTCAGCGCCACCTCCATCGTCGGAGGCGCGTCCCCTTCCGTGAACGTGGCGATGAGCCGCACGGAAGGAGCTTCGAACGTGCCTGTGCCCGTCCTCACCGTGACCGCGCCCGGCGGTTGGGGTCGCTCGGGCGCCATCACGGTCGTGGACTTCGCGGGGGACACCGGCGATGCCGTGAGCGGCTCCACCGGACGCGCCCGTTCCTCCTTCGGCTTCGCGCAGGCCCCGACGAGCAGCAGCGCCATCAGGGCCCCGGGCCGCATGCTCAGCACCCCACCCGCAGGAGCATCGCGCTGACGGTGGTGTTGTCGTTCTCGCGCAGCTCGTCCACCACGCCGGCCGGATCCAGGTCCAGGTAGACGTAGTACGTGTTGAAGGGCAGCCCGGCCGGCACCGTGAAGCCCAGCGTGTAGGTGCCCTCCGCGAAGGCCGCCATCGAGTGGTTGAAGGTGGCCACCACGTTCGTGGACTCGCTGTACCCGAGCGGTGGCGCCGTCGGACTCAGGCGCACGCGCATCGAATAGGACCCCGTCGCCGCGTTGCCCATGTTGCCCACGTAGAACTTCACGCTCGTCGCCGTGTTGCGACACACGGACCGGGTGAGCGCGGGATCCAACGTCTGCGCCACGTCCCCCACCACGCCCATCGCGGACGGCAGCAGGTTGGGCTTCGTCAGCGAATAGCCATACAGGTCGCGCATGCCCTGCGCGTTCGTCGGCCACAGCGTGGAGGACTCATAGCCCCCCGTCACCAGGTGCGGCGGCGACGTGCGCAGGATGCTGTGCCCTCCTTCGTGCTTGAAGCCGAAGAAGTGCCCCGCCTCGTGCACGAACGTGCTCCGGCCCGACGTGCCGAATGCATTCCCGGTGCGCGGCGTGAAGTCCAGGTCGCTGGCGATGCAGACGTCCGCCTCGTCGATGCCGTTGCTCCCGATGAAGCACACGCCCACCGTGGAGTACGTCACGCCGTTGTTCCCGTCGATGGCCGCCCGGTCGCACAGGCCGATCTCATTCTGACCGTCGCTGTGGTCCAACGCGCAGTCCGTCACCGGGTTCACGTTGAAGCCCGCGACCAGGTGCGACAGGTCGTCCCACTGCCGCAGCCCGTTCCAATATGCCGTGTTCACGTTGCCCGTGTCCGGGATGCTGCACCGGTTGCGGTACACGACCGGCCCGCTGTACCACTTCACCGGCGAGCCGTTGCACGTGTCCCACGCAGCGGCCCGGGCCTCCAGACCGACCAGCGCCAGCACCGCGACGACGCCCGCGAGGCCCGTGCTCTTCAGGGTGGCTTTCTTCATGGCGGACCTCACGGATGACCGGGCGGGACGTCCCGCTCGGGCTGGGATGAAGGGGAGCCCTTCGCCGGAGCCTGCCCGGACGTGGGCGTCACCGGCACGGACAGCGCGGACGCGGTGGCGATCGGCTCCTCGCGGAACGCCCCCGTCACGGTGAGTCCCCGCGCACGCAGGTGGTTCTGGAGCAGGGACACGAACGCCTCACGCCCCAGCGCCTCCGGAAGCGCCGTCACGTCCACGCCCGCGCGCAGGGCCGGACGCGCGCCCGTCAGGTCCACCGTCTCGAACACCGGCGCCGTCTGCCGCACGCCCGCGGCCCCCAGCCCGGACACGAGTCCGCCCTCGGCGCCGACGAGCACCTCCCGTCCACCCACCGACTCCACCCGGAAGGCCTGTCCGTCCAGCACCGGCGACAGGCTCCACCCGGTGTTGCGCAGGAACACCACGTAGCGCGCGCCCCGGACGAAGCGCGTCACGTGACTAACCACCCGCTGACGGCCATCCGGCAGCAGCCCGCCCATCTGCTTGAGCCGCAGCTCGGCGGGCGCATCCCCCAGGTGCGCCCGCACGTTGCCCAGCGTCACCACCGTCCACGGGCCCGTGCGCGGGGAGTATTCGGAGCGCAGGTCGGTGACCTCTCCCTCCACCACCGCGGCCGTCTGGTCGAGCAGGCTCAACAGGCTGTCCACCGCGTGCGGCGACCGGAGCGCGCCCTCCGCGACCAGGGGACGCTCCTGTCGCGAGGCCGCCTCCGGGGCCGCGTCGTCTCCTCCCGGAGAAGCGCACCCCGCCGCGCCGCACAGGAGCGCCAGCGCGAAGCGCGTCCGGCCCTTCCTTCCGAATGTCGTCCATGGCCTGCCCACGCGCATCACGTCCGCTCCCTTCGTGTCGTCAGTGGATGAGATAGAAGGCGTCCTGCCGGGGCACGAAGAACTTCCAGCCTTCGTCCGTCAGGTACGCCGGATCTTCCTGCATCACCGCCACCTGTTGCCCGCCCCACTCTGGCACGGCGGTGACGGTGTTGAGTTCGACGGCCAGGTAGGAGCCCTTGCGCAACAGTCGGGGCGCGTCCTGCCGCGAGGCCGCGCGGAAGTCGATGGAGGCCCCCAGCGCATGGCCCTGCGCTCCCAGTGGATGGCTGTAGACCTTGGCCTCGATGCCCTTCGCCTTCATCTCCGCCATCGTCGCGTCGTAGACATCCGCGGAGGAGTGCCCCGGCCGCGACGCGCGCAGCATCAGCGCGTCCTGGAGCTCCTGGGTGTTCGCCAGCGCGCGCTTGAGCCCCTCCGGCACGTCCTTCTCTCCGTCCTTCAGCACGTAGGCCATCTTCTGCCAGTCCGTATTCAGCCCCAGCGCCGTCACGCCGAAGTCCACGTGCACCAGGTCCCCGCGCTGGATGACCACCGCCTCGTCCGCCACCGCGAGGAAACCGCGCGAGAAGCCGTCCTTCATCCCCTGCCGCTGCACGCGCAGGTCCGGCTCGAACCACGTGGTGACGCGCGCCTCCCACAGCGCGTCGTAGAGCCAGCGGCGCACCTCGCCCACCGTCGTCCTGCCGGGCACCACCACCTCGTTGGAGAGCGCCCGCTTCACCAGCGACTCCGTCAGCGCCACCAGGTCGCGGTACGGCGCGAACTCCCCGGGCAGCCGCGTGTCCAGGTACTCCTCGATGAGCGGCGCCGCGCTCACGAAGCGCGCCTCCGCTCGAGGGCCCAGCGCCTCCACCAGCCACTGGTGGGAATCATGCGTCAGGCTGCGCGTCACGCCGCGCTTGCCCCCCATGCCCAATGCAATGGTGCGCGGGTGGTACTTCGCCTCCAACTCCGCGAGCACCTCCTGCGGCTTGCGGCCTTCGGCGGGGCGCTCGAAGAAGCGCGTCACCGCCTCCGTGGCGTAGCCCGTCAGCGCCACCCGCTTGAGGCCCGCGTCGCCCGCGTCCACGAAGACGAACACGTCGCGGTTGCCCGCGTAGGGCAGCGGCGGCGCCACCCAGGCCGTCAGCGGATCGTCGTGGAACTCCTCGTTGATGACCACCCACAGCCAGGACTCGCGCAGGGCCAGGGCCTGGGACGGTGTCGGCACCCGAGGCGGCGGTTCGGAGACGGGGGCACGGACGGGCGCGGTGGCGCAGGCCATCCAGCACCCCAACAAGGGCCACAGGGCCACACGTCGGCATTGCATGTCGGGAACTCCGGGTCGGGAAGAGGGCCGGGAGCGTAGCGCGCTCAACCAAAGTCCTCCGCCCCCGGAACCCTCAAGGCTCCGGGAGCGAAGGACCTGGGGCGCAGCATGCCTGCTCACCCGCCCGGATTTCCCCGCTCCCTCGCACTTCCGGGTCCCGTCCCCCCCGGTCCGGGACACCCGGATCCGCCCAGGTCCTGCTGGCTGGCGGATCCTCTGGAAGTGGGTGGCCCTCCCCCGAAGGCCACCGTGAAGCGTGGACACCCAACCGCGCGCGCGCCGTACGTCAGTAGCTGGCGACCCTCTCCAGGTCGCTGTCCTCGAACTCGAAGGTCGACTCCTTCGCTTCCCCCTCGGCGTCGGCCCCGTGCCCCTGGACCTCCCGGGCCTCGCCCCCCTTCCGCACCTCCGCGCCCCCGTTGGAACCGAGCGCCCACATCGCGCCGTCTCCCTGGCTCCACGCTTCGATGCGGTACATCACGTCCCCCCTGGGTGCGGTGTTGCATTCCCGCCGCCGCCGCCGCCCCGCCGCGCCTCGATAATTAGACGCCGACCGCCAGAATCCTTGGGTCGCTTCCACCTCAATTCGAGGTGGGCCCACCGGCCCGCAGCGCCCGGGCCCGGATTCCCGCTTCCTCGCTCCACCCCGGCTCTCCCTGACGCGCCACGGCTTCGAAGGCCTCCGCCGCCTGGAGCGGATGGCCCAGCGCGCGCAGCACCAACGCCCGGTTCCATTGGGCCTGGGGATGGTCCGGCACCTGACGCAGCACGCCCTCCAGCAGGAACAGCGCGCCCTTCAGGTCGCCAGACGCCATCGCCAGCACCGCCCGGTCGCAATCCCGGTCCACCGAGGGCGCGCTGCGCGACAGGAAGTCCGCGGCCTGACGCAGCTCGCCACGCACCAGGTACGCGGCCGCGATGCCGTGCAGGTCCTCGCGCGCCTCCAGGTCCGCCAGTGTTCGCAGCGACACGGGAGGCTCCGTCAGCAGGGCACCCGGCTCCGGGGTCCCCGTGCGGGCGGGGATGTAGGGCAGGTAGCGATCCGCGGCCGGATAGGCGATGCGCGCCTCCATCCCCCGCGCCGATGCGCCCACCCGCCACGTGTCCCCCCATGGACGACCCGACGAGGACAGCAACGCGAGCAGCGCGCCCAACCCCATGGCCAGCAGCGCGCCCAGCACCTGGCCCTTCCAGCCCCGGAGCGCGGCGAAGCGGAGCACGGAGCCACCCTCATGAGGAGGCGCGGGCGCGTCGTTGTGGGCCACCGCGCCGCAGAGGGCCTGGACGCTGAGCATCTCCAACTGCATCGCGTCATGCAGACCGCTGGCGCAGGCGCGGCAGAGGGCCAGGTGGAGCCGGAAGCGCTCCTCGTCGCCCGACTCGAGCTCGCCATCCAGGAACCGGTAGAGCTTCTTGCACCAGAGGTCCATCGCGCGTCGCAGTCCGGAGTCGGGCTGCCGTCTCCCATCCCTCTCGAAACGCGAGCGGGGGGAATCCTTGGTGCCATCCGCCCAGGAAGAATCCGGGGCGCCCGCCCGCCTGCCCTCCCCGTGAAATGACCGGGGAGGCAGGCCGCGCGGGAGGGACGACCTCAGCGGCGCGGACGGGGGCGCAGCAGCGTCCCACCGGCGCGGCTGGCGCGCGGGCAGGGCCACCGGGGCGCCGTGACGGCCTCCACCTTCTCGCCTTCCGCGTACCACGGGCAGCAGGAGGCGCAGCCCGGGCAGCGGCGGCGGAAGCGGCGTGCGCCCTGGTGCCAGGAGCGCCCCTCCAGGTGCGCGGGCGGCGGGGGCGCGTCCGCGACCAGGGCGTCGCCGGGCCAGTTCGCCGGAACGTCCTCGTCCCAGGACCCCGGCACGGCCTCGCGCGCCTGCCGGGCGGACACCCAGCGCTCGGTCTCCACGGCGTCCTCCAGCGCGAGCCTCGCCAGCACCTCCAGTTGCAGCAGGTCGTGGAAGCGCGCGGCGCAGGCCTCGCAGCGCGCCAGGTGACCCCGGACGCGACGCTGGTCCTCGGGGGCCAGCTCTCCGTCCAGAAGGGGCCGGAGGTCCTCACACGCGGTGCTCATCGTTCCCTCTCCTGGCGGCGGCGTTCCGCCGTGTCGTGGAGCATGGCCTTGAGGCGGCGGCGGGCGTGGAAGAGCCACGTGCCCACCGTTCCCGCGCTGGGGGTGTTCATCCGACGGGCGATCTCCGCATGGCGCAGGCCGCGCGCATGCAGTTCGAACGCCTGACGCAGCTTCTCGTTGAGCCGGGCGACCGCCTGGCGCAGCTCGTCCTCCGTGACGCACTCCCACTGTTCGGGCTCCGGCGTGTCCTCCGGATCCTCGAAGAGCATGTGGACGTTGTGCAGATCCACCCTCCGGTCCGTCTCCGCGCCCTGCCGCCGGCACTGATCCAGGAACCGGTTGTGCAGCACGCGCACCAGCCACGCGCGCCGCGCCGGCTCCGGCCAGCGCTTGAGCCGGTCCCACTGCAAGAGCGCCCGCAGCAGCACGTCCTGCACCAGGTCATCGCAATCACTGGCATTGCGGCCACAGACGTTGCGCGCGATGCCGACCAGCACCGGCTGATGGCGGATCGCGAAAGCGGCGTATTCCCCTCCAGAGCCTTCCCGGACAGGGGGCTCCTCCCTCCCTGGACCCATGCGACCGCCTCCCTTCCCTCAGAGAACGCCGAGGGTCGGATTCTTTTTTTCTCACAGATGCGACAGGCGTCCAGACGCTTCATCTGGCGACGCATCTGGCAGTCCGACTGGAACACTTCAGGCAGACGCCAATTCCTTGCATGAATAGACAGACATCCGCGCGATCCCGGATCAATTCCTTTCCATGGGTGTGCATTGCCTCGGGGGGTGTTCCACGCCCCGCCCGCCGGCGGGAGCGGCCTCCAGCATGCACCAGCCCCTCGCGGGTTCCGGCCGATTTTCGGCGTCGCGGATCCGATGCGGGATGACGCGCGGAGCGTCCCTCCTGGTGCGTCACGCGCCCTGACACTTCCTGTCAGGTCGCCAGGGAAGGGCCCTGGAATTCCGGTTTCGTCACATCGGGGCGGACGCCTCCGGCCCCCCTGGCGGGTCTCCTCGGGGGTGGGGGGCCCGGGAGAAGCGCCCCGGGGTCAAACTCCCCCTTGCGTGCGTGGGGACTCCTTTGGTCCTCTTGGGCACAGCCGTATGCCCATGGAAACCGCAGCCGACAGCCGAGAGTACCGCGTGGTCTTCTTCTGCCCCGCGTCGAACGCCCGGCTCGAGCGGCTGGAGGTCCCCGTGCGTCGGCTGCTGTCGCGCATCCAGGCCCCCCCGGCGGAGTTGGCCCCCCTCACCGAGGCCGGGGCGCTCACGGAGGCCGGGTGGCAGGTGTACCTGGTGCGCTCGTTGACGGAGCGCTCCGCGGCGCAGGCCATGGCCGCCTACGTCAGCGAGGCCACGTGCGCGCTGGCGGCGGAGGTGGACGCGGAGGTGCTGGGCCTCTACGTGGACGTGTCGGGGGACTCGGCGCGCATCTGTCGCTGCGGGCCCGAGGACGGGCCGGAGACCTTCGCCGGACGCCGGCAGGCCGCGCTCAACCGCACCTCCGAGTGGCTGGAGGTCGCCCCCGCGAGCCTGTCCGCGCTCTTCCAGTTGGACCCGCCGGACGCCGAATACGAGCCGGACGCGGATGACCGCTTCGTCGAGGAGAAGCTGCGGGAGGCGCGGGCACTGATGGAGCGCTACCGCACGGCGAAATGAGGTCCCGGACCCCGGAGGACCTCGCGGGACGCTGCGCGCGCTGCTACCTGCCCTCGGCGTGGTGCCTGTGCGCGCAGGTGCCCGTCGTGCCCACGCGCACGGAGCTGCTCATCATCCGCCACAACAAGGAGGCGGAGAAGAGCACCAACACCGCGCGCATCGCGGCGCTGGCCCTGCCCCGCTGCCACATCGTCTCCTATGGAGCGCCCGGCCACCCCTTCGATGCGTCGGTGCTGGGGGACGGCTCGGACACGTGGCTGCTGTTCCCCGACGCGCCGGAGGCCGAAGGCCCCCTGCCCCGGAAGCTCGTCGTCATCGACGGGAGCTGGGCGCAGGCACGGCGCATGGTGCAGCGCGTCCCTGGCCTGAGGCGCCTGCCCGGGATGCGGCTGCCCCCGCCCTCGCCGGACTCCCGACGGCTGCGCCGCCCGCCACACCCGGACGGGATGTCCACGCTGGAGGCCATGGCCGGGGCGCTCGCGCGACTGGAGGGCGGGGACGTGGCGAAGCCGCTGCTCGCGCTGCACGAGCTGATGGTCGAACGCGTGCTCGCGAGCCGCGGACGGCTGGGCTGGGTGGACTACCTCTGACGCCTCAGGAGGTGGCGCGCCGCTTGAGCGGCAGCGTGAGGCAGCGGACGCTGCCGTTGCCCCGCTCGAGCGCCGCGATGTCCACGCTCTCCACTTCGATGCCCAGCTCCTTCACCAGCGGCTGGAGGCGCGGCGCGACGCTCTCCGAGGCCAGCAGCAACTGGGGCCCCAGGAAGATGTAGTTGGACATGAAGCACGGCGGCGCGGAGGCGGGCAGCGGCAGGACCTTGCGTCCCCGCCGCGCGAAGTAGCCCTCGAAGGACTCCCACTGGGGTGCCTGCCCGGGGCTGAAGACGCGCACCGGCAGGTGCTTCAGGAACGAGCGGGCCACCACCGCCCGGGGCCCGAGCACGTTGAAGGCCAGGTCCAGGTGGATGATGCCCAGGTGTTCGGGGATGCAGACGGTCCCCACCTCCTGGAAGCCCGCGCCCCAGGCCGTCTCCAGGAACCCCTGGAGCGCGTTCGCGTCGCTGCGCAGCCCCAGGTTGACGAGGATCCGCTCCTCATCCAGCAGGAAGACGTCCCCGAACTCCAGGCCCGCGCCGCGCCCCTCCACCGGGGCCGCGTCCCGCGCGCCGCCGTGGATCAGCTCCGCCAGCGCCGCATGCGTCGCGTCGAACTCGGCGATGCGCGCGGAGAAGGCCGCGGTGCCCGTCACCAGCTGGCGCCCCACCACGGCCGCCGTGTCCCGGACGAACACCCGGTTCACCGACGCGTCGCTCACCGCCCGCGCGGACTCCGGCAGGAAGTCCCCCAGGTCGAAGAGCTGGCACCCGAAGCGGGTCAACGCCTCGCACAGCCGGCCGGAGGCGTCCTCCGCCTCCTGACGGGAGACGGCGCCCGTGAACCCCACGGCGGAAGCCTCCAGCCCGGTCGCGACGCCCAGCGACGCCGGACGGCACACCGCGACGCACTCCAACTGGGCGGACTCCGACCAGCACTCGATTCCAGTCAACGTCATCCGCAACCACCCTGGGTCGGCAGCACCCGGCCCCGAATCCCCCGTTCATCAGGGATTCCACTGACAGTTCACCTAGAAGTGTCCTCCATGCTAAACGACAATTACTAGATTATTCATCTATTCCAACGGTAACGGATTTCCGTCCTGTCACTCCTGACCCACATGAAGCCCTCGCCTCCATCCGCCAGACGCTCCCGGGAAGAACTTGTCGCATGGCTGCGGGATTACGTGGCCCGGAGCGCGGACCTCGCCGTGGAGGCCGTGGACGTGGACCTGCCCTTCGTCGACTACGGGCTGACGTCGAAGGACGCGGTCTTCCTCTCCGCGGAGCTGGGCGAGTGGCTGGGGCGGGACGTGTCCCCGACCCTGGTGTGGCAGCACCCGACCATCACCGCCGTGAGCGTGCACCTGGGCCGCGTTCCGGATCCGGAGCGCCCGGTGGCGCCCGTGACTCCGGCGGCGGTTTCGGAGGGCGCCATCGCCATCGTCTCGCTGGGGTGCCGCTTTCCGGGCGCGCCCTCGCCGGAGGCGTTCTGGGCCCTGCTCCAGCGCGGCGGCGATGCCATCACCGAGGTCCCCGCGGACCGGTGGGACGCGCAGCGCTACTACCACCCCGACCCGAAGCACCCCGGGACGATGAACACGCGGTGGGGCGGGTTCCTGGAGCAGGTGGACGGGTTTGATCCGCTGTTCTTCGGCATCTCGCCCCATGAGGCGGCGCGGATGGATCCGCAGCAGCGGCTGTTGCTGGAGGTGGCCTGGGAGGCGCTGGAGCGTGGAGGCCAGGCGCCGCTCGCGCTCCGGGGCAGCCGCACGGGCGTGTTCGTCGGCATCAGCAGCAGCGACTACGCGCAGCGGCAGTTCGGGGACCGCTCCCGGCTGGACGCGTACGCGGGCACGGGCAACGCGCACAGCATCGCGGCCAACCGGCTGTCGTACCTGCTGGGCCTGCGGGGCCCGAGCATGGCGGTGGACACCGCGTGTTCCTCCTCGCTGGTGGGGCTCCACCTCGCCTGCCAGAGCCTGCGCGGCGGCGAGTGCGACCTGGCGCTCGCGGGCGGCGTGAACCTCATCCTCAACCCGGACCTCAACATCGCCTTCTCGCGGGCGGGGATGATGGCCGCGGACGGGCGCTGCAAGCCCTTCGACGCGGCGGCGGATGGTTACGTCCGCTCCGAGGGCTGCGGCGTCGTCGTGCTCAAGCGCCTGGCCGACGCGCAGGCCGCGGGGGACACCATCCTCGCGGTGATCCACGGCTCGGCGGTCAACCATGACGGGCCCAGCAACGGGCTCACCGCGCCCAACGGGTATGCGCAGCAGCAGGTCATCCAGCAGGCGCTCCGGCAGGCCGGACTGTCCGCCGGGCAGATCAGCTACGTCGAAGCCCATGGCACCGGCACCTCGCTGGGAGACCCCATCGAACTGGAGGCGCTGAAGGCCGCGCTGCGGCCCGGGGGGCGCTCCGAGCAGCGCTGTCTCGTCGGTTCGGTGAAGGCCAACATCGGTCATCTGGAATCGGCTGCGGGCATCGCGGGGCTGGTGAAGATCGTCCTGTCGCTCCAGCACGCGGAAGTTCCTCCGCAGGTGCACTTCCGCACGCTCAACCCGCACGTCTCGCTGGACCCCGGCGCGTTCCACATCCCGACCCGACGCGAGCCGTGGACGTCGGAGAACGGAGCGCGCTTCGCGGGCCTCAGCTCGTTCGGTTTCGGCGGCGCCAACGCGCACGTCATCGTGGGCGAGGCCCCGCGCCGCGCGGCGGTCACCGCGACCGGGCCCGAGCGCGCGCACCACCTGTTGACCCTGTCGGCCCGGACCGCGCCGGCCCTGCGCGAGCTGGCGCGGCGGTATCAGGCCCGCCTCGGCGCGGCGGATGCCCCGGCGCTGGCCGACCTCTGCTTCACCGCCAACACCGGACGCGATGCGTGGGCCCACCGCTTGAGCACGCCCGCGGGTTCCTCCGCGGAGCTGGCGACGCAGCTCGAGGCCTTCGTGCACGAGCGTCCCCTGCCCGGCCTGCACCACGGCGAGGTCCAGCGCAGCGCCCGGCCGCGCGTCGTGTTCCTGTTCCCGGGCCAGGGCGCGCAGTACGCGGGCATGGGCCGCCAGTTGTTTGAGAGCGAGCCCGTCTTCCGCGAGGCGATGGAGCGCTGTGAGGCGCTGCTGCGCCCGCACCTGGACGTGCCGCTGCTGTCCGTCGTGTACCCGGCGCCCGGAGAAGACGCCGAGCGGATCCACCAGACGCGCTACAGCCAGCCGGCCCTCTTCGCGCTGGGCTACGCGCTGTCGGAGCTGTGGCGCTCCTGGGGCGTGCAGCCGGACGCGGTGATGGGGCACAGCGTGGGCGAGTACGTCGCGGCCCATGTCGCGGGAGTGCTCGGGTTGGAGGACGCCCTGCGCCTGCTGGCGACGCGCAGCCGCCTCATCCAGGCCCTGCCCCAGGACGGCACCATGGCCGCGGTGCTGGCGGACGAAGCCACGGTGCGCGCGGCGCTGACGGAAGAGCGGGACGTGGAGCTCGCCGCCATCAACGGCCCGCGCCACGTCGTCATCTCCGGTGCGCGGCCCGCGGTGCAGCGGGTCGTGGAGGCCTTGCAGGCCCGGAGCATCGACTCGCGTCCGCTCACGGTCTCGCACGCGTTCCACTCCGCGCGGATGGACCCCATGCTCGCGGAGTTCGAAGAGGCGGCGCGCGCCATCGCGTTCCAGGCCCCGACCCTGCCGCTCGTCTCCAACCTCACCGGCGCGGTGATGAAGACGGCGCCCGACGCGGGCTACTGGCGGCGCCACGTGCGCGAACCGGTGCAGTTCCTCAAGAGCCTGGAACACGCGGCCCACGCGGGCCCGGCGGTGTTCATCGAGCTGGGCCCGAACGACACGCTGCTCGGCATGGCGAAGCGCTGCCTGCCGGAGGGCGGCGACCACCTCTGGCTGCCCAGCCTCAAGAAGCACCAGGACGACGGGCGGACGCTCTTGGGGAGCCTGGGCGCGCTATTCGTCCGGGGCGTCTCCGTCGACCTGAAGCAGGTGGACCGTTCCCCGGCGCGCCAGCGCGTGCCGCTGCCGACCTATCCCTTCGAGCGCCAGCGCTGCTGGTTGGAGGACCTTTCCGTGGATCCCGTGGCCCCGCAGCAGAAGACCGCCCCGTCGACCGTTCCCGCCCTGTCCCGCCGTGCGCGGATCCAGGACGCCCTGCGCTCGATGGTGGCCCGCCTGCTGCAAATGCCCCCGGAGCGCATGGGCCCGGACACGCCCTTCCTGGAGCTGGGCGCGGACTCCATCGTGCTGATGGACGCCATCCGCAACGTGGAGAAGCTCTTCGGCCTCAAGCTGTCCATCCGCCAGGTCTTCGAGGAGCTGACCACGCTGGACGCCATGGCCGGCCACCTGGACCGGACCCTGCCCGACAGCTTCGCCTTCGCGGAGGCCGCCTCTCCCGTGCGCGCCGCCGCCGGGGAGCCCCAGCCCGCCGCGCGTCAGGCCCCGCCCACCGAGGCGCCCGAAGGCTCCCTGGAGCAGATCATCCAGGTCCAGCTCCAGCTCATGAAGCAGCAGCTCGCGCTGCTCGGGGCGAAGGGAGCCGCGGTGCCCACCGTGGAGGCGCCGCCTTCGCGTGCCGAGGTCGCGCCCATGGCCCCTGTCGCCGTCGCGCGCCCGGCGGCGTCGCCTCCCTCCGGTCCGGCGGCGTTCTCCGTGGGCACGGCGGACGGTGAGCCGGAGCGGGCGCTGCCCGCCGAGCAGCAGCGCTTCCTGGAGTCCTTCATCGCGCGCTACACGCGCCGCACGCAGGGCTCGAAGCAGAACGCCATCCGCCATCGCGGCCGGTGGAGCGACGTGCGCTGGCAGATGAACTTCCGGCCGGAGGTGAAGGAGCTCTGCTACCCCATCGTCAGCACCCGCTCGCACGGGTCGCGCGTCTGGGACGTGGACGGCAACGAGTTCATCGACCTGTCCATGGGCTTCGGCGTGCACCTGTTCGGGCACAACCCGCCCTTCATCCTGGAGGCGATGCAGCAGCGGCTGGCCCAGGGCATGGAGCTGGGCACGCAGTCCGACCTGGCCGGCGAGGCGGCGGAGCTCATCTGCGAGCTCACCGGCATGAAGCGCGTCACCTTCTGCAACTCCGGAACGGAGGCGGTGATGACGGCGCTGCGCGTGGCCCGCGCGGCGACAGGGCGCACGAAGATCGTGATGTTCACGTCGTCGTACCACGGCCACTCCGACGGAACGCTCGTGGTGGGCCGCATGGTCGGCGGCGTGCCGCAGTCACTGCCCATGGCCACCGGCATCGCCCAGCACATCGCGGACGACGTGCTCGTGCTGCCCTATGGCGAAGAGCGGACGCTGGAGCTCATCCGCGAACACCTGCACGAGTTGGCGGCCGTCCTGGTGGAGCCGGTGCAGAGCCGCCGCCCGAACGTGCAGCCCCGCGCCTTCCTGCACACGCTCCGGGAGATGACCCGCGAGGCGCGCGTGCCCCTCATCTTCGATGAGATCATCACCGGCTTCCGCCTCCACCCGGGCGGCGCGCAGGCGTGGTACGGCATCGAGGCCGACATCACGACGTACGGCAAGGTCCTGGGCGGCGGCATGCCCCTGGGCGTCGTGGCGGATCGCGGCGGCTTCGTGGACCGCATCGACGGCGGTGACTGGCGCTATGGGGACGCGTCCCATCCGGTCCAGGGCAACACCTTCTCCGCGGGCACCTTCTGCAAGCACCCGCTGACGATGGCGGCGACGCTCGCCACCCTCCGCCACCTGAAGCGCGAAGGTCCCGGCCTCCAGGAGCGTCTGAACCAGCGCGCCGCGAAGCTGGCGGAGCGGATCAACGCCATCTTCGAGCGCGAGCAGGTCCCCATCACGATGGTGCACGGTGGGTCGGTGCTGCGCTTCACGTCGGCCGGCAACTCCAGCTACCTCTTCCAGCCGCTGGAGATGGACCTGTTCTTCAGCCAGCTCATCGACCGGGGCATCTACATCTGGGAGGGCCGCACCTGCATGCTCTCCACCGCGCACACCGACGAGGACCTCGACACGATCGTCCGGGTGGTGGCGCAGAGCGTGGCCGAGCTGCGTGAAGGTGGCTTCTGGCCCCGCGCGAACACCCCGTCGGAGACGCCCCGCCCCGTCGAGCGCGCGCCGGAGGAGCCCGCGCTCCCGCCCGACGTGCTGCCGACCACGGAGGCCCAGCAGCAGTTGTGGATCCTCTCGCAGATGAACGCGGGCGGTTCCAGCGCCTACAACCTGTCGCTGAGCCTGCGCCTGTCGGGCGTCCTCCAGGTCGACCTGCTGCAACGCTCACTCCAGTACGTCGTGAACCGCCACGAGGCGCTGCGCATCCAGTTGGACGCATCCGGTGAGCAGCAGCGCATCGTTCCTCAACTCACCGCGAGCCTGCCGCTGCTGGACCTGTCCGCGCTGCCCCCGGACGAGCAGTCCGCGCGGCTCACGGCCTGGTACGAAACGGAAGGGCAGACCGCGTTCGACCTGCACCGGGGGCCGCTGTTCCGCGCGAACCTCCTCCAGCTGAGCCCGCTCGACCACCTCTTCGTCCTGACGGTCCACCACGTGGTGGTGGATGGCTGGTCGCTGGGGATCCTGGTGCAGGAGATCGCCCAGCACTACTCCGCCATCCATGAAGGCCGCAGCGCCATCCGTCCCCGGCCCCTCCAGTTCAGCAACCACGTCCGCTGGATGCGGCGTCAGGCCCAGACACCGGAGATGGCGGCGCACGAGCGCTACTGGCTGGAGCAGCGCGTGGACGCGGTGCCCGCCATCGAACTGCCCACGGACCATGGCCGCCCGGCCCTGCGCAGCTACCGGGGCGCCCGCGAGACGGTGCGGCTGTCCGCCTCGCTCACCCGCTCCGTGCGGGAGCTGGCGCAGCAGCAGCAGTCCACCCTCTTCATCCTGCTGCTCTCCGCGTACACCACCTTCCTGCACCGGTTGACGGGCCAGGACGAGCTGCTCGTGGGCATCCCCACCGGCGGCCGGGACCTGGAGGACAGCGAGCAGTTGGTCGCCTACTGCGCGCACCTGCTGCCCATCGTCAGCCATGCCCGGGGCGAGCAGTCGTTCCCGAAGTACCTCCAGGGCCTCAAGCAGACGCTGTGGAGCGCCTACGAGCATCAGGCGTATCCGTTCGCCCGGCTCATCTCCCGGCTGAACCTGCCGCGCAGCACCAGCCACACGCCGCTGGTCAACGTGACGTTCAACCTGGAGCGCCCGCTGGCCGCCGCGAAGATGAGCGGGCTGCGCACGGACTTCCACTCGCAGCCCATCCGCTTCGCGGCCTTCGACCTGAGCCTCAACGCCATCGAGGTCGAGGACGGGCTCGTGCTGGACTTCGAATACAGCACCGACCTGTTCGACGCCGGGACGCTCCAGCGCTGGACGCGCGGCTTCTACACGCTGCTGGAAGGACTGGTCGCGGACCCGCGCCGCCGGCTGGCGGACCTGCCCCTGCTCTCGCCCGCCGAGCGCCACCACCTGCTCACCGCGTGGAACCAGACCCGGGCTCCGTACCGCAAGGACCTGCTGGTCCACGAGATCATCGAGCGCAAGGCCGCCACGCGCCCCGACAAGGTCGCGGTGGAGTTCGACGGTCAGATGCTGACCTACGCGGCCCTCAACGGACTGGCGAACCGGCTGGCGCACCACCTGCGCGAGCTGGGCGTCGGTCCCGGCGTGCTCGTGGGTTCGTTCCTGGAGCGCTCGCCCGAGGTGCTCGTCACCCTCATGGCCATCCTCAAGGCGGGCGGCGCCTTCGTGCCGCTGGATCCGGGGCTGCCGCTGGAGCGGCTGAAGTACCTGCTGGAGGACTCGCGCGTCGCGGTGGTGGTGACGCAGGGGCCGCTGCTGGAGCGGCTGCCCGTGCACGACGCGAAGGTGCTCTGCCTGGATGAGGACGCGGCCGTGCTCGCGGCCCGGCCCGACACGGACCTGGAGAACGTCGCCTCGCCGGACTCGCCCGCGTACGTCATCTACACCTCCGGCTCCACGGGCGAGCCCAAGGGCGTGTCCGTGGGACACGGCGCGCTGGTCGTCCACTGCCAGGACGTGCGCGACCACTACCGGCACTCCGCGAACGACAAGATGTTGCAGTTCGCGTCGTTCAACTTCGATGCGTCCCTGGAGCAGGTCCTCCCGCTCTTCATGGTCGGCGCCACGGTGGTGCTGCGGGGCCCGGAGGTCTGGACCGCGGAGGAGCTGCCGCGCCGCATCGTCGAGCAGCAGCTCTCCGTGCTGAACTTCCCCACCGCCTACTGGCAGCAGGTGACGCAGCGCTGGAGCGAGTCGCCGCCAGAGCTGGGCGGCCACCGCGTGCGGCTGATCATCATCGGCGGGGACACCATCCTGCCGAAGGTGCTGGAGCAGTGGCAGCGCGGCCCCCTGGGCGCGGTGCGGCTGCTCAATGCGTACGGCCCCACGGAGGCGGTCATCACCGCGACCACCTTCGAGGTCCCCGCCGCCACGAGCGCACCGCAGGCGAGCCCGCGCGTGCCCATTGGCCGGCCGCGCTCCAACCGCACCTTCTACATGCTGGACAAGTACGGCGAGCCGGTGCCCCTGGGCGTGGCGGGCGAGCTGTACATCGGCGGCGAGCTGCTGGCGCAGGGCTACCTGCACCGCCCGGAGCTGACGGCGCAGCGTTTCATCCCGGATCCGTTCAGCGACAAGCCCGGCGCGCGCCTCTACAAGACGGGCGACCTCGCGCGCTACCTGCCCGACGGCACGCTCGACTTCCTGGGCCGGACCGACCACCAGGTGAAGGTGCGCGGCTTCCGCATCGAGCTGGGGGAGATTGAAGCGGCGCTGAGCCGGCACCCCTGCGTCCAGGAAGTCATCGTCACCGTGCGCGAGGAGAAGGACGCGGACGCTGCGGGGCACGACAAGCGGCTGGTCGCGTATGTCGTTCCCACGGCGCCCGACGCCGTGACGCCCACCGCGCTGCGCCAGTTCCTCCAGGAGAAGCTGCCGGACTACATGCTCCCGGCCTTCTTCGTCCTCCTGACGGCCATGCCGCTCACCGCGAGCGGCAAGCTGGACCGGCGCTCGCTGCCCGCGCCCGACCCGGCGACCAGCGCGCCCACGAAGCCGTTCGTCGCGCCGCGCAACGCCACGGAGCAGGCGGTGTCCGAGGTGTGGATGAAGGCCCTGAGGCTGCAACGCGTGGGCGTCCACGACGACTTCTTCGAGCTGGGCGGGGACTCGCTGCTCGCGACGCAGGTGGCCTCGCGCATCCGCGAATCGCTGAAGCTGGACCTCTCCCTGGAGCGCATGTTCCAGGCCCCCACCATCGCGGGCCTGGCCGAGTACCTGGACACCTTGACGTGGGCCGCGAAGGCCCCACCACCCCCGTCCGCTGAAGAAGCGGGCCGTGAGGAGGGCGAACTGTGAGCGGCCTGGACGAACTGCTGACGACGCTCCGCAAGCAGGACGTGCGGCTGTGGATGGAGGGCGAACGCCTGCGCTTCAGCGCGCCCCCCGGCGTGATGACCCCGGAGCTCACGGGGCGGATGAAGGAGCGCAAGGAGGAGATCACCGCGTTCCTGCGGCAGGCGGGACAGTCGCTCCAGGCTGCCGCGGAAATCATCCCGTCGGGCCCGCGCGAAGGAGACCTGCCGCTGTCGTCCGGACAGCAGCGCCTGTGGTTCCTGGAGCAGCTCCAGGGCCCGAGCGGCGCGTACAACATGCCCGCGGCCCTGCGGCTCGAAGGGGCGTTGGACGAGGACGCGCTCCGCCGAAGCCTGGAAGCCATCGTCCGCCGTCATGACATCCTCCGCACCACCTACGCCCAGGTGCAGGGGCGTCCCGTGCAGCGCATCCAGCCCGTCGCGCCGGTGGCGCTGCCGCGCGTGGACCTCCAGGCCCTGCCTGCGGACACGCGGAGGGCGGAGGTCCGGCGGCTCGCGGCGGAGGAGGCGCGCAAGGCCTTCGAGCTGTCGAGGGAGCTGCCGCTGCGGCTGTGCCTGCTCCAGCTCGACGCGCGCGAACACGTGCTGCTGCTCACGCTGCATCACATCGCTTCGGACGGTTGGTCCATCGGGGTGCTGGTCCGCGAGCTGGCGGAGTTCTACCGGGCCTTCACCACCGGCACCGCGCCTTCGCTGCCCGAGCTGCCGCTGCACTACGCGGACTTCGCGCGCTGGCAGCAGGAGCGCGCCACGGGGGGCGCCACGCAGTCGCAGCTCACGTACTGGAAGGAACATCTGGCCGGGGCACCGGGGCTGATGGAGCTGCCCACCGACCGTCCCCGTCCCGCCGCGCAGCGCTTCCAGGGCGCCACGCGGCGCTTCACGGTCCCCGTGGAGCTGGTCGCGCGGCTCAAGGCGCGAGGACGTGAAGCGGAGTCCACGCTGTTCATGACGCTGCTGGCGACCTTCGGCGTGCTGCTGTCGCGCCACAGCCGGCAGAAGGACCTGGTGGTGGGCTTCCCCATCGCCAACCGGCTTCCGCAGACGGAGCCGCTCATCGGCCTGTTCGTCAACACGCTGCCCCTGCGCCTGGACCTGGGCGGGGAGCCCTCGTTCTCGCAGCTGCTGGGGCAGGTGCGCCGCACCACGCTCGCGGCCTCCGTGCATCAGGCGCTGCCCTTCGAGCAGCTCGTCGAAGCGCTCCAGCCGACGCGCGCGCTGAGCCACTCGCCCCTCTTCCAGGTGCTGTTCACGCTCCAGAACACGCCCACCGAACCGCTCACCCTGCCCGGGCTCGCGATTGAGCAGTTGGAGATCGAAAGCGGCACGTCGCAGTTCGACCTCTCGCTCTCCATGAACGAGACGCCGCAGGGGCTCGTCAGCGACCTGACCTTCGACACCGACCTGTTCGACGCCGCGACCATCGAACGGATGACGGGACACCTCCTGTCCCTGCTCACCGCGGTGGCGGACGACCCCGCGCAGCCCGTCTCCCGGATGCCCCTGCTCACGGAGCCCGAGCGGACGCTCCTGCTGCGCGACTGGAACGCCACGGCCCGCGAGGTGTCACCGCCGCAGGGTCTCCACGGCCTGTTCGAGGCGCAGGCGGCTCGACGTCCGGAGGCCATCGCCGTGAGCTTCGAAACGCACGCGCTGACCTATGGCGAGCTGGAGGCACGCGCCAACCGACTGGCGCACCATCTGCGCTCCCTGGGCGTCGAGCCGGGGCAGCGCGTCGGCATCTTCATGGAGCGCTCCCTGGAGCTGCTCGTGGGTCTGCTGGGCATCCTCAAGGCGGGCGCGGCGTACGTGCCGCTGGATCCCCTCTACCCGGAGGAGCGCCGGGCCCACATCATCGAGGACAGCGGCGTGGCGCTGCTGCTCACCGAGCCTGCACTGGCCGCGCAGGCGCCGACGCAGCGGATCCGGACCGTCCTGCTCGCGGACGCGGAGCACGCTTCCCCGGCGCCGCTGCACCTGCCCCTGTCCGGTGAGCACCTGGCCTATGTGCTCTACACGTCCGGCTCCACCGGGAAGCCCAAGGGCGTGGCGGTGCCGCACCGCGCGGCCAGCAACTTCATGGCGTCCATGCAGCGCGAGCCCGGCATCACCGAGGCCGACACGCTCTTCGCGGTGACGACCATCGCCTTCGACATCTCCGTGCTGGAGCTGTTCCTGCCCTTGAGCGTCGGTGCGTGCGTGGTCATCGCCAGCCGGGAGACGGCCGTGGATGGCACCCGGCTGTTGCCCGCGCTCGCGGCCAGCGGCGCCACCGTGATGCAGGCCACGCCTTCCACGTGGCGGATGATGCTCGCGCTGGGTTGGGCCGGGGACTCACGGCTCAAGATGCTGTGCGGTGGCGAAGCCCTTCCCCTGGAGCTGATCGCACCGCTGCGGACCCGGGGTGCTTCGCTGTGGAACATGTACGGCCCCACGGAGACCACCATCTGGTCCACCGTGTCCCGCGTGGAGGAGCAGGCCCGGCCCACGATTGGCCGGCCCATCGACAACACGCGGGTGTACGTGCTCGACGCGTGGCTCCAGCCCGTCCCCGTGGGCGTGGTGGGCACGCTGTACATCGGCGGAGTCGGGGTGGCGCAGGGCTACCTCCACCGCCCGGAGCTGACCGCGGAACGCTTCGTGCCGGATCCCTTCAGCCCCGAGCCCGGCGCCCGCCTCTACTGCACGGGCGACGGCGTGCGCTTCCTGCCGGATGGCGCCCTGGACTACGTGGGCCGCGAGGATGGGCAGATCAAGCTGCGGGGCCACCGCATCGAGCTGGGAGAGATTGAAGCGCGGCTGAGCCTCCACCCCGGTGTCCGCGAGGTGGCGGTGCGCGTGTGGGAGTTCGCGGGCGGCGCGGAGCTGGTGGCGTACTTCCAGCCCGGCGTCGGTGATGCTCCGGAGGCCCAGGCGCTCCGGGAGCACCTGCGCCCCCACCTGCCGGCGTACATGATTCCGTCGCACTTCGTGGCGCTGGAGTCTTTCCCTCGCACGGCGAACGGCAAGCTCGACCGCAAGGCCCTGCCCTCGCCCACGCCGTCCCAACGCGCGACCGCCGCGTTCGAGCCGCCGCGCACGCCACTGGAGCTCCGCCTCGCGGAGATCTGGCGGGAGGTCCTGGGCGTGGAGCGCGTCGGCCTGCACGAGGACTTCTTCGAATTGGGCGGCCACTCGATGAAGGCCGTGCAGATCCTCGCCCGCGTGCAGGAGGCCTGGAGCGTGGACGTGTCCCTGCGCGTCCTCTTCGAGCGGCCCACGCTGGAGGCCATGGCGAAGCACCTGGAGTCGCGGCAGCAGGACAAGCCTGGCGCGTCACCTCCGCCCCTGGTCGCGCGTCCCCGGCAGGCCCGCCGTCTCCAGGCCACCACGCGCGCCGAACTCAACCTGCCCGAGTCCCCCAACAAGGGCGACTGAAGGCAGTCCTTCCCTCTCACGGGCCCCGCCGGTGTGGCGCGCACGTCCATTCCTCGCGCCCCACGGGGCCCCCTCTGACTTCCGAACACGCCCATGAACGCTGAAACCTTCGTCTTCCCCGTCTCGTTCGCCCAGCAGCGCCTGTGGTTCCTGCACCTGATGCAGCCGGACAACCCGAGCTACAACATCGCGGGCGCCGTGCGGCTCCAGGGTGCGCTGGACGTGGGCGCGCTCCAGCGGACCTTCGACGCGCTGGTGGAGCGGCATGAATCGCTGCGCACCACGTTCGCGCAGGAAGCGGGACAGCCCGTCCAGGTCGTCGCGGCGGAGGGCTCCGCGCCCGTCGTCCTCGTGGACCTGCAGGCCCTCCCCGAGGCCGAGCGTGAAGAGGCGGCCCGCCAGGGCACCACGGAGGAGACGCGCCGTCCCTTCGACCTGATGCGCGGCCCCCTGCTGCGCGCGCGGCTGCTGCGGCTGACCGCCACGGACCACGTCCTGGTGATGACGATGCACCACATCATCTCGGATGGTGGCTCGCTGGGCATCCTCATCCACGAGGTGGCGCAGCTCTACGCGGCGTTCTGCGAAGGCCGAGAGCCGGAGCTGGAGTCCCTGCCCATCCAGTACGCGGACTACGCCCAGTGGCAGCGCGAATGGCTGGGCACCGAAGGCGTGCTGACCGGGCACGTGGCCTATTGGAAGAAGCAGCTCGCGGGCGCGTCCCTGCTGCAACTGCCCACCGACCATCCGCGCCCGGCCATCCAGACCCAGCGTGGCGCGCTGATGCCCCTGCACCTGCCGTCGGCGCTCGTGGCCCGGTTGCAGCAGCTCAGCCAGCGCGAGCGCGCCACGCTCTTCATGACGCTGCTGGCGTCCTTCCAGGCCCTGCTGTCGCGCTACACCCATCAGCACGACATCCTCGTGGGCGCGCCGCAGAACAGCCGAGGCCGCGTGCAGACCGAGGGCCTCATCGGCCTCTTCGTCAACACGCTCGTCCTGCGCGGCGACCTGTCCGGCAACCCCACCTTCCGCGAGCTGCTCCAGCGCACCCGCGAGATGACGCTGGCGGCCTATTCGCACCAGGACATCCCCTTCGAGCGGCTGGTGGACGAGGTGCAACCGGAGCGAAACCTGGCCTACACCCCGCTGTTCCAGGTCGCGTTCAACCTCCAGGCCCAGGCACCGCAGGCGCTGGTGTTCCCGGGCGCGAAGATCGTCCCCATCGAGGTGGAGACGGGCACCGCGAAGTTCGACCTGACGCTGGACCTCCAGGAGAGCGCGGACGGGCTGCGCGGCCACTTCGAATACAACCGCGACCTCTTCGAGCCCTCCACCCTGGAGCGCATGCGCGGCCACTTCCTGACCCTGCTCGAAGGGCTCGTCGCGCAGCCCGACGCGCGGCTGGACACCCTCCCGCTCTTGACGCAGCCCGAGCGCCACCAGTTGCTCGACGTCTGGCCCGTCCTCAAGGACTTCCCGGGCACGGACTGTCTGCACCAGCGCTTCGAGGCGCAGGTCCGTGGACGCCCTGACGCCATCGCCGTCGTGGGCGACGGGGAGCGCCTCACGTATGCGCAACTGGACGCCCGCGCCAACCAGCTCGCCCATGCGCTGCTCGCGCGTGGACTCCAGCCCGAAACGCTGGTGGGCCTGTGCGTGGAGCGGTCGCTGGCCACGGTGGTGGGCATCCTCGGCATCCTCAAGGCGGGCGGCGCCTATGTGCCGCTGGATCCGACGTACCCCGCGGACCGGCTCGCCTTCATGGTGGAAGACAGCCGGATGCCGCTGGTCATCACCCAGCGCGCCCTGCGCGAACGCCTGCCCGCGAGCGGCACGGAGCTGTTCGTGCTGGAGGACGCCGCGGAGCTGCTCGCGCGGCAGCCCACCCGGTCGCCGGGCCTCGCGCTCGACAGCGACCACCTGGCGTACGTCATCTACACCTCCGGTTCCACGGGCCTGCCCAAGGGCTCGCTGCTGCCGCACCGCAACGTCACGCGGCTGTTCGAGGCGACGGAGGACTGGTTCCACTTCGATGAGAAGGACGTCTGGACGCTGTTCCACTCCTACGCGTTCGACTTCTCCGTCTGGGAGTTGTGGGGCGCGCTCTTGTACGGCGGCCGGCTGGTCATCGTCCCGTACCTCGTCTCCCGCTCGCCGGATGCGTTCTATGAGCTGCTGAGCCAGGAGCGCGTCACGGTGCTGAACCAGACGCCCGCGGCCTTCCGCCAGCTCATCCAGGCCGAGGAGCGCAGCGAGTCCGGTCCGCGTCCGCTCGCCCTGCGCTACGTCATCTTCGGTGGCGAAGCGCTGGAGCCCGCGAGCCTCGTGCCCTGGTTCCGCCGGCACGGGGACACGCAACCCCAGCTCATCAACATGTACGGCATCACCGAGACGACGGTGCACGTCACCTACCGTCCCATGAGCATGAAGGAGGCGGAGCACACGCAGCAGAGCCCCATCGGCGTGGCCATCCCGGACCTCCAGCTCTACGTGCTGGACGCGCGTCTGGAGCCCGTGCCCGTGGGCGTCGCGGGGGAGATCTACGTCGGCGGCGCGGGGCTCGCGCGCGGCTACCTGGGCCGGCCCGCGCTGACCGCGGAGCGGTTCATCCCCCACCCGTACAGCCGCACGCCCGGCGCCGCGCTCTACCGCACGGGAGACCTGGCGCGCTTCACGAAGGACGGACAGCTGGAGTACCTGGGGCGCATCGACCACCAGGTGAAGATCCGCGGGTTCCGCATCGAGCTGAGCGAGATCCAGATCGTCCTCAGCCTGCACCCGGCGGTGCGCGAGGCCCTGGTGCTGGTGCGCGAGGACCCGTCGGGCAGCAAGTCGCTGGTGGCCTACGTGGCCGCACCGAAGGAGAGCGCGCCCAGCCTCGATGACCTGCGGCAGTACCTGCTCGGCAAGCTCCCGGACTACATGGTGCCGGGCGCCTTCGTGATGCTGGAGCAGTTCCCGCTGACCGCGAACGGCAAGGTGGACCGCAAGGCCCTACCCACGCCGGACCAGTCCCGCCCCGACCTGGGCACGCGGTACGTGGCCCCCAGCACCCGTCCCCAGGAGGTGCTCTGCGCCATCTGGGCGGAGGTGCTGGACGTGGAGCGCGTGGGCATCCACGACAACTTCTTCGCGCTGGGCGGAGACTCCATCCTCAGCATCCAGGTGCTGACGCTGGCGCAGCGCGAGGGCATCCGCTTCTCCCTCCAGCAGCTCTTCCAGCTGCCGCGCACGGAGCCCTTCAGCCTCATCACGCCCGAGGACCGCGCCAGGCTTCCGGCCGACGTCGAGGACGCCTACCCGCTGGCCCGCATCCAGGCGGGGATGCTGTACCACATGGAGTTGGCGCCCAACTCCAACATCTACCACAACACCGACAGCTTCCATCTGCGGCTGCGGACCCCGTTGGACCCGGTGCGCTTCGAGCAGGCGGTGCAGGCCATCGTCGCGCGTCAACCCGTGCTGCGCACGGCGTTCGACATGACGACGTACAGCCAGCCGTTGCAGTTGGTGCACAAGAGCGCGCACCTCTCCGTCGAGTTCGTGGACCTGAGCCACCTGTCGGACGCGGAGCAGGACGCGGAGATCCACAAGCTGCTGGAGCTGGAGAAGCAGCGGCACTTCGAATTGTCGCGGCCGCCGCTGCTGCGCTACTTCATCCACCAGCGGGCGGAGGGGTCCTTCCAGTTCACGCTCACCGAGTGCCACGCCATCATCGACGGCTGGAGCCTGCACTCCACGCTGGTGGAGATGTTCAATCACTATCACGCGCTGGAGCGCGGTGAGGCGCCGCCCCCGGCGGAGCGGACGAGCCTCACCTACCGCGACTTCGTGGCGCTGGAGCAGCGCGCGCTGGCGTCGGAGGAGCATCAGCGCTACTGGCGCGACCAGCTCGCGGGCGGTTCGGTCATGCGGCTGCCGCGCTGGCGCCGGGCCCTCCCCGAAGGCGAGCCGCGAATCGTCACCGTCAAGGTGCCCCTCTCGCAGGAGCTGCACGCGGGCCTGAAGGCGCTGACGCGGACCGCGTCGGTGCCCTTCAAGAGCATCCTGGTGGCCGCGCACCTCAAGGTCATGAGCCTGCTGAGCGGCCGCGAGGACGTCATCACCGGCATGGGCGTCAACAGCCGCCCGGAGGAAGGCGACGGCTCCAAGCTGCGGGGCATCTTCCTCAACACCCTGCCCTTCCGACTGAAGCTGGAGCCCGGGAGCTGGACGTCGCTGGTCCACGCGGCCTTCGAGAGCGAGCGCACGCTCTATCCCTTCCGCCGCTACCCCATGGCGGAGATCCAGCGGCAGTGGGGCCGTGAAGCGCTCTACGAGGTCATGTTCAACTACATGCACTTCCACGTGCTGCACGACCTGTCCGGCACGCTGGCCTCCGTGGAGACGCTGGGCGTCATCCGCTCCGAGGGCACCAACGTCACGCTGGCGGTGCACTTCCAGACCGAGCCGCACACGCAGGAGCTGACGCTCGAGCTGGACTACAACGCCGTCGAGCTGGAGCACGCGCAGGTGGAGCGCATCGGCGCCTCCTACGCCCGCGTGCTGGACGCGCTGGCCTTCCACTCCGAGGAGGCACACCACCTGTCCTCCGCGCTGCCTCCCGAGGAGCAGCGGCGGATGCTGGTGGAGTGGAACGCCACCACCGCCCCGTTCCCCAGGGCGACGACGTTCCAGGAGCTCTTCGAGGCCCAGGCGAAGCTCACGCCGGACGCGGTGGCGGTCGTGGAAGGTTCCCGCTCGCTCAGCTACCGCGCCCTGGATGCGCGCGCCACCCGGCTCGCGCACCACCTGCGCTCCCGGGGTGTCGGCCCGGAGCAGGTGGTGGCGCTCGGACTGGAGCGCTCCATCGAGCTGCTGGTGGGCCTGCTCGGCGCGCTCAAGGCGGGCGCCGCGTACCTGCCATTGGATCCCACGTACCCCGCCGAGCGTCTGGCGTACATGCTGACCGACTCGCGCTCGGCGGTGCTGCTGACGACGAAGGCGCTCGATGCGACGTTCGCGTCCTCCTACGTCAAGCGCGTCTTCCTGGATGCCGTGGAGTTCATCGGCGCGGCGTCCGCGAAGGCGCTGCCCTCCGGCGCGGGCAGCGACTCCCTGGCGTATGTCATCTACACGTCCGGCTCCACGGGCCTGCCCAAGGGCGCGATGATCACCCAGGGGGGGCTCGTGCAGTACCTCACCTGGGCCGCCAGGACGTACCGGGTGGAGCAGGGGCAGAGCGCCCTGGTGCACACGTCCATCGCCTTCGATGCGACCGTCACCAGCCTCCTCACCCCGCTGCTGCGCGGCGCGACCGTGCGCATGCTGCCCGCTGGCAACGAGCTGGAGTCGCTCGCGAAGGCGTTGCAGGAGGAGCGGGGCCACGAGCTGGTCAAGCTCACGCCCGCGCACCTCCAGGCGCTCTCCCACCTGGTGCCGCCGGCCGCGCTGGCGCGACTGGAGAGCACCTTCATCGTGGGCGGCGAGGCCCTGGCCCCGGCCACGGCGGAGTTCTGGCGGCAGCACGCGCCGGGCGTCCGGCTGATCAACGAGTACGGCCCCACGGAGACGGTCGTCGGCTGCTCCATCCATGACGTCACCCGCGACGGTCTGCGCGACGGGCTGGTGCCCATTGGCCGGCCCATCTCCAACACGGAGCTGTACGTCCTGGATGAGCGGATGCAGCCCGTGCCGGTCGCCGTGGCGGGCGAGCTGTACATCGGCGGCGAGGGCGTGGCTCGCGGCTACCTGATGCGCCCCTCCCTCACCGCGGAGCGCTTCGTGCCGGATTGCTTCAGCGGCCGGCCGGGGCAGCGCCTCTACCGCACGGGGGACCTGGCGCGCTTCCTTCCGAATGGGACGCTCGACTTCATCGGCCGGCGCGATGGACAGGTGAAGCTGCGCGGCTACCGCATCGAGCTGGGAGAGATTGAAGCCGCGCTGCGCATGCACACGTCCGTGTTCGACGCCGTGGTCATGGTGCGCGAGGACGAGCCCGGCGACCCCAGGCTGGTCGCCTACGTCGTGCCCCGTCCGGAGCGGCAGGCGGAGGCCAGCGTCCTGCGCACGCACCTGCTGCAACGGCTGCCGGGCTACATGATCCCCTCCGCCTTCGTGTCCATGGAGGCCCTGCCCCTCACCGCCAACGGCAAGATGGACCGCAAGGCGCTCGCCACGCCCACGCAGCGGACCGCCGACACGGTCGTGGGCCCGCGCAACGACACCGAGTCGCTGATCGCCAGCATCTGGGCGGACGTGCTGCGCACGGACCGCTTCGGCATCCACGACCACTTCTTCGACCTGGGCGGACACTCCCTGCTGGCCACGCAGGTGGTGTCACGGGTGCGCGAGGCCTTCGGCCTGGAGCTGCCCATCGCCGCGCTCTTCGAGGCGCCCACGGTGGCCGCGCTGGCCGAGCACCTCCAGTCGCTGCGCGCCCAGGGCTCGGGCGTGACGCCTCCGCCGCCGCTCGAGGCCTTCCCCCGCGAGGACGCGCTGCCCCTGTCCTTCGCGCAGCAGCGCCTGTGGTTCCTGGATCAGATGCAGTCCGGCAGCGCCTTCTACAACATGCCCGCCGTCCTGCGGCTGACGGGCAAGCTGGATCCGAAGACGGTGCACCGCTGCCTGGAAGAGCTGCTGCGCCGCCATGAAATCCTGCGCACGACCTTCCACATGAGCGGTCAGGCCCCGGTGCAGCGCATCGCACCGGACGCCATCCCGGCGCTGGAGTTCATCGACCTGCGGGCGCTTCCGCTGGAGCAACGCGAGGCGGAGGCCCGGCGACTGGCCGAGGAAGAGGCCCAGCGGCCCTTCACGCTTTCGACCGGACCGCTCTTCCGGGGCGCGCTCCTCGGCCTGGGCGAGGACGAGCACCTGCTCCTGCTGACGCTGCACCACATCATCGCGGACGGCTGGTCCCTGTCGGTGCTGGTGCAGGAGGTGGCGGAGCTGTACCGCGCCTTCTCCTCGGGACAGCGCTCGCCGCTGCCGGCCCTGCCGGTGCAATACGGTGACTACGCGCGCTGGCAGCGCGAGTGGCTGACGGGCCCGGTGCTGGAGCGGCAGCGGGACTACTGGAAGCAGCGGCTGACGGGGGCCCCGGCCTTCCTGGACCTGCCCACGGACTTCCCGCGCCCCGCCGTGCAGCGCTTCCTGGGCGCCACGCACCAGGGGCTGCTGCTTCCGGAGGACGCGGCCGCGAAGCTGCGCGAGCTCTGCCGCAAGGAGAGCGTCACGCCCTTCATGGCGCTGATGGCGGCCTTCCAGGTGCTGCTGCACCGCTCCACCGGCGAGACGGACATCGTCTTCGGCACGGACATCGCCAATCGCAACCACTCCGGGACGGAGGGCCTCATCGGCTTCTTCGTCAACCAGCTCGTCATGCGCGGCGACCTGGGCGGGGACCCGTCCTTCCGCGCGCTGCTCGCCCAGGCGCGCAGGGAAGCGCTGGCGGCGTACGCGCACCAGGACCTGCCCTTCGAGGATCTGGTCAAGGCGCTCAACCCCGAGCGCAACCTCGCGTACTCGCCGCTGTTCCAGGTGAAGCTCATCCTCCAGAACGCGCCCTCCTCCGACCTGGAGCTGCCGGGCCTGAAGTTGCGCGAGGAGAGCAGCAACACCGGCGCCGCCAAGTTCGACATGACGTGGGTGGTGACCGCCACGGAGCGCGGGCTGGAGTGCCTGTGCGAATACAGCACCGACCTCTACACGCAGGCCACCATCGACCGGATGATGGGCCACCTGCGCGAAGTGCTGCTGGGCGCGCTGGCCCGGCCCGAGGAGCGCATCTCCCGCCTGCCCCTGCTGTCCACGCAGGAGCAGCAGCTCCTGGTCGCGTGGAACGACACGGCGTCGCCGCTCCCGGAGGTCCTCCTCGCCCACCGCCTCTTCGAGGCGCAGGCGGCGCGCACGCCCGACGCGGTGGCCGTCTCCTTCCAGACGCAGCAGCTCACCTACCGGGAGCTGGACGCCCGCGCGAACCAGCTCGCCTGGTACCTGAAGGAGCGCGGCGTGGGGCCCGAGTCCCGCGTGGGCCTGTGCGTGGAGCGTTCGCTGGACATGGTGGTGGGCATCCTCGGCATCCTCAAGGCCGGAGGCGCGTGGCTGCCGTTGGATCCCACCTATCCGGTGGAGCGGCTGGGCCTGATGATGCAGGACGCGTCCATCCCGGTGCTCGTCACGCAGGAGCATCTGGCGGATGAGCTGCCCTCGCTGGGGCTCCTGGTGTGCATGGATTCCGAGTGGCCGCAGATCGCCCGCAAGCCCGTGACGCCGCCGGCCGTGGAGCTGTCGCCCGACAATCTGGCGTACATCATCTTCACCTCCGGTTCGACGGGCCGCCCCAAGGGCACGCTGCTATCGCACCGGGGCCTGTGCAACACGGCGCTCGCGGCCGGTCGTGGCCACAAGCTCCATCCGGAAAGCCGCGTGCTGCAATTCGCGGCCTTCGGCTTCGATGCCTCGGTGGCGGAGATCTTCTCCACGCTCCTCGCGGGCGCGCGGCTGTGTCTGGCGTCACGCGACGACATCATGCCGGGGCCTCCGTTGCAGGCGCTGCTGGTCTCGCAGGCCATCACCACCGTGACGCTGACGCCGTCGGTGCTCGCGCGGCTGGAGCCCACGGGGCTGCCTGCGCTGGAGACGCTCATCTCCGCGGGCGAGACGTGCACGCCGGAGCTGGCACGCCGCTGGGTGGGCGTCCGCCACTTCATCAACGCGTACGGGCCCACCGAGGTCACGGTCTGCGCGTCGCTGGAGGACCACGTGGATCCGGAGCGGCCGGGCATCGGCAAGGCCTGGCCCAACGTGCGGCTGTACGTGCTGGACGCGCGGATGCAGCCCCTGCCGGTGGGCGTGCCCGGCGAGCTGTACATCGCGGGCGTGGGCGTGGCGCGCGGCTACCTGGACCGTCCGGAGCTGACGGCCGAGCGCTTCGTGCCGGAGCCCTTCGGCACGGTGCCGGGCGCGCGGATGTACCGCTCCGGGGACCGGGTGCGCCAGTGCGCGGACGGGTCGCTGGAGTTCCTGGGCCGCCTGGATCAACAGGTGAAGCTGCGCGGCTTCCGCATCGAACTGGAGGAGATTGAAGCGGCGCTGGCGGAGCGCCCGGAGGTGGCCGAGGTCGTGGTCGTGCTGCGCGAGGAGGCTCCGGGCCGCAAGCAGATCGTCGCCTACGTCGTCCCCGAGGAGGACATGACCCCGGAGCCCGAGGCGCTGCGCGACGCGCTGGCCTCACGGCTGCCCGAGTACATGGTGCCCTCGGTCTTCATCCTGCTCCAGGCCCTGCCGCTGACGGCCCACGGCAAGGTGGACCGCAAGGCGCTGCCTTCGCTGGAGCAGCAACACGGGCAGCGCGAGTCCACCTACGTGGCACCGCGCACGCCGGTGGAGCAGGCGCTGGCGGACATCTGGGCATCGGTGCTGTCGCGCGAGCGCGTGGGCATCCACGACGACTTCTTCGAGCTGGGTGGCGACTCCATCGTCAGCATCCAGGTCATCGCGCGCGCCACGGAGGCCGGGCTCTACATCACCCCGAAGCAGGTCTTCCAACACAAGACCATCGCCTCGCTGGCGCCGCAGGTCGGACAGTCCCAGCGTCCGCAGGCCGAACAGGGCGCGGTGATGGGCCCCGGCCCGCTCACGCCCATCCAGCGCTGGTTCTTCGAGTGGGAGCGCCCGCAGCCCCACCACTACAACCAGTCCGTGCTGCTGGGGTTGCGTCAGCCGCTCGCCCCCGCCCTGCTGGAAGAGGCACTGCGAGCACTGGTGGCGCACCATGACGTGCTGCGCCTGCGCTTCGATTCGACGCCCGAGGGCTGGAAGCAGACGGGCACGGGCCTGGAGCACACCGTGACGCTGCGTCAGGTGGACCTCTCCGGGTTGGAGGAAGGGCCCCAGCGCGCGGCGCTGGAGGCCGAAGCGCAGCGGGCCCAGGCAGGCTTCCGTCTGGATCAGGCCCCGCTGGTCGCGGCCGTCCTGTTCGACCTGGGTGCGCAGCGTGGCAGCCGCCTGCTCCTCGCCATCCATCACCTCGTGATGGACGCGGTGTCCTGGCGCGTGCTGCTGATGGACCTGGAGTCGGCGTGCCAGCAGTTGCTGCGCGATGCCCCGGCGTCGCTGCCGCCGAAGACGACCTCCTTCCTCGCGTGGGCCCAGCGCCTGGAGCACCACGCGCAGGGACCGGAGATGGAGAAGGAGTCCGCGTTCTGGCTGGGACAGTCCACCGACGTGCCGGGCCTGCCGGTGGACGACGCCACCGGGGAGAACACGCACGCGTCGGCCCACACCGTGACGGTCTCGCTGGAGACGGAGGAGACCCGCCTGCTGCTCCAGGAGGTGCCGAAGGCGTGGCGTGCGCGCATCGACGAGGTGCTCATCACCGCCCTGGCCCAGGCCCTCTCCACGTGGACGGAGCAGTCCCGCGTGCGCGTGCAGTTGGAAGGCCACGGCCGTGAGGAGATCTTCGCGGACGTGGACCTGAGCCGCACGGTCGGTTGGTTCACGACCACGTACCCCGTGACCCTGGAGCTGCCCGAGGGTGGCACTCCCGGCGCCAGGCTCCGGGCGGTGCGGGACGCGTTGCAGCAGGTGCCGCGCAAGGGATTGGGCTACGGCCTGCTGCGCTACCTGCGCAAGGACACCGTGGGCCAGCGGATCCAGGCGCAGCCCGAGCCCCAGGTGTCCTTCAACTACCTGGGCCAGCTCGATTCGGCCCTGTCACCCGCGTCCCTCTTCACCGCCGCGGAGGAACCCTCCGGCTCGCCGCATGGAAGCCTTGGGAAGCGCCGGCAGGTGTTGGATGTGAATGCCCATGTGCTGGGCGGCAGGCTGGAGGTGTCGTTCACCTACAGCCAGGCGCTGCACCAGCAGGCCACGCTGGAGCGGGTGGCGGCGGAGTACCTCCAGGCGCTGCGGACGCTCGTGTCGCAGCGGACGTCCGAGGACGCGGCGCGCGTGTCGCCCGGGGACTTCCCCCTGGCCCCCGTGTCCCAGGCCGCGCTGGATGAGCTGGTGCGCAGCGGCCCCGACATCGTGGACCTGTACCCGCTGTCTCCCATGCAGCAGGGCATGCTCTTCCACGCCCTGCTGGATCCGCGCGAGAGCGTTTACTTCGAACGGGCCGCCTGGACGTTGGAGGCGGACCTCGACGTGGCGGCACTGCGCCGCGCGTGGCAGCAGATCCTCGCGCGCTACCCCATCCTGCGCACCCGCTTCGCGTGGGAGGGCCTGGCGCAGCCGCTCCAGGTCGTTCAGCGCGAGGTCCCCCTCCCCTGGGAGGAGCACGACCTGCGGGACAAGCCGGTGGAGGCGCAGCAGCGCTGGCAGACCGACTGGATGGCCACGGATCAGGCGCGCGGCTTCAACCCGAAGCAGGCGCCGCTGATGCGCGTGGCCGTGCTGCGGCTGGCCGAGCGCAGCTGGCGCGTGGTGTGGAGCTTCCACCACCTGCTGCTGGACGGCTGGAGCGTCGGGCGGGTGCTCAACGAGATGCTGGCGTTCTACGACGCTGGCACCCGACAGCAGCCGCTGCGGATGGAAGAGCCGCCGCTCTACCGCGACTACATCGCGTGGCTCGTGAAGCAGGGAACGGTCCAGGCCGAAGGCTGGTGGCGTGAGTCCCTGAAGGGCTTCGGAGAACCCACGCCGCTCCCGGGTGAGTCCGGAGGCCAGGCCCGGAGCGCGCCGCAGGTGATGGGCGAGCGCAGGCGTCACCTGTCCGCCGACGTGACGGAGCGGCTGCGCGCCCTGTCGCGCCGCCATCAGGTGACGCTCAACACGCTGGTGCAGGCGGCCTGGGCGCTGGTGCTCGGGCGGCATGCGGGCGTGGAGGACGTCGTCTTCGGCGCCACCGTGGCCGGTCGCCCGCCGGAGCTTTCAGGCGTGGAGCAGATGGTGGGCCTCTTCATCAACACCCTGCCCGCGCGCGTGAAGCTGCCGCCCGAGCAGAAGGTGGTGGACTGGCTGAAGGCCTTCCAGGACTGGCAGGTGGAGCGCGCACCGTACGAGTACGCCCCGCTGGTCCAGGTCCAGGGCTGGAGCCCGGTGCCGCGTGGCACGCCGCTCTTCGAGAGCATCTTCGTCTTCGAGAACTACCCCGTCGAAGAGGCGGTGCGGCAGGGCGCGAGCCAGTTCGAGATCCGCGACGTCGTCGCCCAGGAGCGCACCAACTACCCGCTGACGCTCACCGCCCACGCCGACCGGGAGATCCTGCTCCACATCGACTTCGAATCGCCCCGGCTCGAAGCCGGAGCCGTGGAGCGGATGCTGGAACAGATGGGCACGGTGCTGGAGGGCATGACCGACGCGGAGGACAAGCGCCTGTGGCAGTTGTCCCTGCTCACCGGGGCCGAACGTCACCGCGTGCTGGTGGAGTGGAACGACACCCGCGTGGATCCCGGCCAGACGCACTGCCTCACGGACCTCATCGAAGCCCACGCGCGGCGGGCGCCCGACGCCATCGCCGTCGCCTCTCCGGGGAGCGCGCCGCTCACCTACGGTCAGTTGGAGGAGCACGCCAACCGGCTCGCGCACCATCTGCGGGCACGCGGCATCGGGGCGGAGCATCTGGTGGGTGTCTGCCTGGAGAAGTCGCCCGAGCTGATCATCGCGCTGCTGGGCATCCTCAAGGCGGGCGGCGCGTACGTGCCGCTGGATCCCTCCTACCCCTCCGAACGCCTCACGCGGATGATCTCCGAGGCACAGCTGTCCCTGCTGCTCACGCAGAAGGACATCGCGGAGACCCTGTCGAAGCCCGCCGTGGACCTGTACCTGTTGGAGGAGGAAGCCGCCGCGCGGGCCGCGCTCCCCGCGAACGCGCCGCCCCAGCGCTGCGCTCCGGAGGAGCTGGCCTACGTCGTCTTCACGTCCGGCTCCACGGGCACGCCCAAGGGCGTCATGGTCTCCCATCGCAACTGGGCCAACGCGTACCTGGGCTGGGAGCGGAGCTATGAGCTGGCGCAGGGCTGCCGCAGCCACCTCCAGATGGCGAGCTTCTCCTTCGACGTCTTCGCCGGTGACTTCGCCCGCGCGATGGGCTCCGGCGGCAAGCTGGTGCTCTGCCCGCGCGAGTGGCTGCTGGAGCCGACGAAGCTCCATGCCCTCATGAAAGACGAACAGGTGGACTGCGCCGAGTTCGTCCCGGCCGTGCTGCGCGGACTGCTCCAGCACCTGGAGGAGACGCAACAGCGCCTGGACTTCATGCGCGTGCTCATCGCGGGCTCGGATGCGTGGTTCGTCAGCGAGTACCACCGCCTCCGAGGCGTCATTGGCGCAAGCACGCGGCTGATCAACTCCTACGGCGTCACCGAGGCCACCATCGACAGCACGTACTTCGAGGGCGACGGCCTGGGCACGGAGGACAACCAGCTCGTGCCCATCGGGAAGCCCTTCGCGAACAACCGGCTCTACGTCCTGGACTCGCACCAGCAGCCGGTGCCCGCGGGGCTCGCGGGAGAGCTGTTCATCGGCGGCGAGGGCGTGGCGCGGGGCTACCGCCTGCGTCCGGAGCTGACGGCCGAACGCTTCGTGCCGGATCCCTTCGGGCCTCCCGGAGCGCGGCTGTACCGGACCGGAGACCGGGCGCGCTACCTGCCGGACGGCGACATCGAGTTCATGGGCCGCGCGGACACCCAGGTGAAGCTGCGCGGCTTCCGGGTGGAGCTGGGAGAGATTGAATCCACGCTGGGCCGGCACCCCTCCGTCCAGAGCGCGGTCGTCGTCCTGCGCGAGGACCCCAAGAGCCCCCGGCGCCTCGTCGCCTACGTGGTCGGCACCTCCGAAGCGTTGGACACCACGGCGCTGCGCGACCACCTGCGCGAGCGGCTGCCGGACTACATGATCCCCGCGCTCATGGTCCGGATGGACGCGCTCCCGCTGACGCCCAACGGGAAGGTGGACCGCAGGGCCCTGCCGGCCCCGGACGCCACGGCGCGCGCCGCCGAGGCCCGGTTCGTCGAGCCCCGGACGCCCACGGAGACGGAGCTGCTCGCCATCTGGCGCGAGGTGCTGGGGCTGGAGTCCATCAGCGTGCTGGACACCTTCTTCGACATCGGCGGTCACTCGCTGCTGGCCACGCAGATCATCTCCCGCGCGAACACCGCGTTCCAGGTGACGCTGCCCTTGAGAGCCCTCTTCGAGTACCCCACCATCGCGGAGCTGGCCGAGCAGGTCGTCCTCGCGCAGCTCGAACACGCGGACTCGGTCGCGCTCGCGCAGGCGATGGACGAGGTGGACGGGTTGTCGGAAGAGGAGCTGGAGAAGCTGCTGGAGGGCGCCCATGAGTGAGCTGTCCAAGAAGCTGGCGGGCCTCTCTCCCGAGAAGCGCGAGCTCATCCTGCGCAAGCTGCGTCAGCAGAACGCGCTCGCGACGCCCGAGGCGGCGGCACGTCCCACCGCCATCCCCCGCGCGCCGCGAGACCAACCGCTGCCGCTCTCCTTCCCGCAGCGCCGCCTCTGGTTCCTGGATCAGTTCGAACCCGGCACGCCCGCCTACAACATCCCGGAGTTCGCGCGGCTGGTAGGCCCGCTCCAGCCCGACGTGCTGGAGCGAAGCCTCAACGAAGTCATCCGGCGGCACGAAGGGCTCCGCACCGTCTTCGTCTCCGAGGGCGGCGAGCCGCGCCAGTCCGTCCTCCCCCGACTCCACCTGCCACTGCCCGTGGTGGACCTGTCACACCTGCCCGACACCGAGCGCGGCGAGCGCTGCCAGGCCCTGGCCCTTCAAGTCGCGGGAGCGTCCTTCGACCTGGCGCGGGGGCCGCTGCTCCAGACCACGCTGGTGCGACTGGCGCCCGAAGAGCACGTCCTGTTGCTCGTGGTGCACCACATCGTGTCCGACGGCTGGTCCACGGGCATCCTCGTCCGGGAGCTGGCCGCGCTCTACGACGCGTTCAGCCGGCAGCAGCCCTCGCCGCTGCCCGAACTTCCGTTGCAGTACGCCGACTTCGCGGTGTGGCAGCGGGAGCACCTGCAAGGGGAGGTGCTCGGCAAGCAGCTCGATTACTGGCGCAAGCAGTTGGACGGCAGTGACAGCGCGCTGATGCTGCCCACGGACCGTCCGCGCCCCCGGGTCCGGACGCATGCCGGTGGCAAGCAGTCCTTCCGCGTGGACGCGGCGGTGACGCGGCAGCTCCGGGCGCTCGCCGGCCAGGAGAAGGCGTCGCTCTTCATGGTGATGCTGGCGTCACTCCAGGTCCTGCTCTTCCGCTACACGCGCGAGCCCCGCATCAGCGTGGGCACGTACATCGCCAACCGGAACCGCACGGAGGTGGAGCCGCTCATCGGCTTCTTCCTCAACACGCTGGTCATGCGCACGGACCTGTCCGGCGACCCGACCTTCCGCGAGCTGCTGCGGCGCGTGGTGGACGTGACGCTGGGGGCGTACGCGCACCAGGACGTGCCGTTCGAGAAGCTGCTGGAGGAGCTGACGCCCACGCGCGACACCAGCTTCTCTCCCTTCTTCCAGACGATGCTCGTCCTGCAGAACACCCCCGAGTCCTCCACCGGACCGAGCCGGTTGCGCCTGGAGCCCTTCTCCGTCGCGGGCGAACCCCACGCCCAGTTCGACCTGACGCTCTGGCTGGTGGAGGAGGCCGAAGGACTGGAAGGCATCTGGGAGTACAACCGCGACCTCTTCGACGCCTCGACCATCGAGCGCATGGTCGCCCACTTCCAGACGCTGCTCGCGGGCATCGCCGGCCATCCCGAACAGCGGCTGCGCAAGCTGCCCCTGCTCCCGGAGACGGAGCGAAACCGGCTGCTGCGCGAGTGGAACCAGACGGAGCTCGCGTTCCCCGCCAACGTCTGCCTGCACCACCTCATCGAAGGACACGCGGCGCGCACGCCCGACGCCATCGCCGTGGTGGATCCGACGCGGCGCCTCACCTACGGCGAACTCGACCGTCAGGCGAACCAGCTCGCGCACCACCTGCGCACGCTGGGGGTTGGACCGGGACGGCTCACGGGCATCTTCCTGGAGAAGTCCGTGGAGGTGGTGGTCGCGGTGCTCGCCGTGCTCAAGGCCGGCGGCGCCTACGTCCCGCTGGATCCCTCGTACCCGCAGGACCGCACGGCGCTTATGCTCGCGGACAGCCGTCCCCAGGTGCTGGTGACGCGCGACACGCTGCGCACCCTCCTGCCCGCATCCCTGCCGCCGACGGTGTGCGTGGACACCGAGGCGTCCGTCATCTCCGGCCTCCCCGTCACATCCCCGATGCAGACCGTTGAGCCGGATCAACTGGCCTACGTCGTCTACACGTCGGGCTCCACGGGCCGGCCCAAGGGCGTCATGGTGTCGCACCGGAGCCTCGCCAACGCGTACTTCGCCTGGGAGGACGCCTACCGGCTGCCCACGCTGCGCGCCCATCTCCAGATGGCGAGCTTCTCCTTCGACGTCTTCTCCGGCGACTTCACGCGCGCCCTGGGCTCCGGCGCGGCGCTGGTGCTCTGTCCCCGCGAGTGGCTGCTCGAACCGGAGAAGCTGCACGCCCTCATGCTGCGCGAACAGGTGGACTGCGGTGAGTTCGTCCCCGCGGTGGTCCGCCTGCTGATGGGTCACCTGGAGGAACAGCGTCAGCGCCTGGACTTCATGCGACTGGTCATCGTCGGTTCCGACACGTGGGACATGCGCGAGTATCACCAGCTCCGCACCCTCTGCGGTCCACGGACGCGGCTGGTGAGTTCCTACGGGCTCAGCGAGGCGACCATCGACAGCACGTACTTCGAGAACACCGCGCCCACGCCGAGCGAGCAGATCGTCCCCATCGGCCGTCCCTTCGCCAACAGCCGGATGTACCTGCTGGACGCCCAGATGCAGCCGCTGCCCATCGGCGTCCCCGGCGAGCTGTTCGTGGGAGGCGACGGACTGGCCCAGGGCTACTGGGGCCAGGCGGGCCTCACCGCCGAGCGCTTCGTCCCCAGTCCCTTCGACACCACGCCCGGCGCGCGCCTGTACCGCACCGGCGACATGGCACGCTACGCAGCGGACGGAACCATCGGGTTCATCGGCCGCAACGACTCGCAGGTGAAGATCCGCGGCCACCGCATCGAACTGGATGAGATCAAGGCGAAGCTCCTGGAGCACGCCTCGGTGCAGGCCATTGAGCTGCTCGTGCACGAAGAGGACGGCAACCGGCAGCTCGTCGCCTACCTCACCCTGACGGCGCCTGGGGCCGTCGGCTCGGAGGAGCTGCGGCAGCACCTCAAGCAGCACCTGCCGCCGTACATGATTCCATCGGCCTTCATCCTCCTGGAGGCGTTCCCGCTCACGCCCAACGGCAAGGTGGACCGCAAGGCCCTGCCCGCGCCCAAGGGCATCCAGCGCGCGCAGCAGGACGACTTCGTCGCCCCGCGCGACGAGGTGGAGCGACAGCTCGCGACCGTCTTCGAGGAGCTGCTCTCCATGCGCCCCATCGGCGTGCACGACAGCTTCTTCGACCTGGGCGGACACTCCCTGCTGGCCGTGCGGCTGACGGTGCGGATCCGCGAGCACCTGGGACGCACCCTGCCCCTGGCCACGCTCTTCCAGGGGCCCACCATCGAACAGCTCGCGCGGGCCCTCCAGGACGACGCCCCCGCACGGCCCTGGTCCCCACTGGTGCAGTTGCACCCTGGAGACGGCCAGCCTCCGCTGTTCTTCGTACCCGGCGCGGGAGGAAACACCCTCTACCTGCGCGACCTCGCGAAGCGGCTGGGTTCCACCCGGACCGTGTATGGCCTCCAGGCGCGGGGACTGGACGGGCTCGCCCCCGCGCACCAGTCCGTGGAGGAGATGGCGGAGTGCTACGTGGAAGCGCTGCGACAGGTGCAGGCCCACGGTCCCTACTTCCTGCTGGGCCATTCCTTCGGAAGCTGGATCGCCTTCGAGATGGCGCAGCGGCTGCGCAAGCAGGGAGAGACCGTCGCCTTCCTGGGCGTCCTCAACACCACCATTCCGCTGGAGCCGAACGCGCACACGGAAGTCCCCGCCTTCGACGACGCGGACTGGATGGCCAGCGTGGCCAGCACCGCGGGCCGGCTGTACGGCGCGGACCTGTCCATCTCCGCGGAGGAACTGCGTCCCCTCTCCCCCGAGGAACGCCGCGCGGAGCTGACGCGGCGGCTGGTGGCGACGGGGCTGCTGCCTCCCGGCACGAGCAGCCAGCACGTCCACGGCCTCATCGAGGTCTACAAGACCGCGTATCGGATCGACTACCTGCCCCGCGACACCGTCCCCGTGCCCATCACCCTCTTCCAGGCCCACGAGCGCCACGAGGATGACGGCATCGTCCCCACCGACTTCGCGGGCGATGCGACCTGGGGCTGGACGCGCTACGCGGATGGCGCCGTGCGCATCGAACAGGTCCCGGGCGATCACATGACGATGATGGTCGTCCCGCACGTGGATCCGCTGGCGGAGAAGCTGCGCGAACATCTGGACCGCGCACAGGCGGAGGTCTTCGGATGACGGCCGCTACAACCGAGACGGAAAGCCCGCCGTCGTTCCCCCTCGCGTTCGCCGTCCTCATCTGGCTGGGACAGTGCGTGTCGCTGCTGGGCTCCGGGCTGACCAGCTTCGCGCTGGGCGTCTGGATGTACGAGACCACCGGTGGGGTGACGCGCTTCGCGCTCGTCATGCTGTCCGCCACGCTCCCGGCCATCCTGCTGGGGCCGGTGGCGGGCGCTTTGGTGGATCGCTGGAACCGCCGCTGGGTGTTGATTCTCAGTGATTCGATCGCCGGCCTGATGTCGCTGGTGCTCGCGACGCTGCTGTTCAGCGGGTATCTCCAGCCGTGGCACGCCTACGTCACCACCGCCGTGGTGTCGGCGGCCAGCGCGTTCCAGCAGCCGGCCTTCAGCGTCCTCGTCTCCACGGTCATCCCGCCGCAGCACCTGGGCCGCGCCAACGGAATGGTCCAGTTGGGACTGGCCGCCTCACAGCTCATCGCACCCCTGGCGAGCGCCTCGCTGATGGCGACAGTCCACCTCCAGGGCATCCTGATCATCGACGCGGTGACGTTCATCCTGGGCACGACGCCGCTGCTGCTGTTGCGCATCCCGAAGCGCTTCCTGACAACGCCCGTGCAGGAGGAGCGACCGTCGCTCGGGGAGTCCGTGCGCGCGGGCGCGCGGTATCTGGGAACGTCGCGCGGACTGCTGGTGCTCATCGGCCTGCTGGCCACGAGCAACTTCTTCCTGGGCGTCCTGGAGGTGCTGGTCACCCCGCTGGTGCTCTCTCTGTCCAACGTGAGCGCGTTGGCGGCGATCACCACGGCGGGCGGTGTCGGGCTGCTCGTGGGCAGCCTGACGATGAGCGCCCTGGGCAGTCCCCGGCGCATGGTGAACGGCATCCTCGCGGTCCAGCTCACCAGCGGGCTGCTCTTCATCCTGGTCGGCTTCATCACCTCCATCCCGGTGCTGACCGGCATCGCCTTCTGCTTCTTCTTCAGCGCCCCGCTGGTCAACGGCGCCATCCAGACCCTGCTCCAGCGCAAGGTTCCCCTGGAGCTGCGCGGGCGGGTGTTCGCCTTCACCGGGACCCTCACCGGCGCGATGCTGCCGCTGGCCTACACCCTCTCCGGTCCGCTGGCGGATCAGGTGTTCGAACCCGCGCTGCATCCGGGCGGTGCGCTCGCCGCGCTCCTGGGACGCTTCGTGGGCGAAGGCGCGGGACGGGGCATCGCGGTGATGTTCATCCTCGCGGGCCTCCTGACGATCTTCGTGACCGCGCTCGCGGCGCTCTCGCGTCCGCTGCGTGGCCTGGATGAACCCGACGCCGCTCCCGCCAGCGATGTCGCCAGCAGTCCCTGACTTCCTCAACCCCTTCGAAACACCGGAGCCCGAACATCATGCTGCCAGCCAATGCCCCCGTTGAGACCCTGACCGACCTGCTGCGCTGGCGCACCCAGCGCCATCCGGAGTCCTACGCCTATACCTTCCTGCCGGACGGAGACGGCGACGAGCAGAACTGGACCTACGCGGAGCTGGACCGGCAGGCGCGCGCCGTCGCGGGGCAGCTCCAGGAGCACAAGGCCCAGGGCGAGCGCGCGCTGCTGCTCTATCCCCCGGGGCTGGAGTACCTGGGCGCGTTCTACGGCTGTCTCTACGCGAACGTCATCGCCGTGCCGGCCTATCCGCCGCAGTACTTCCAGTCCATCTCGCGCATCCTCTCCATCCTCCAGGATGCCCGGCCGCGCTTCGCGCTCACCACCGCCGCCAT
>SECN01000885.1 GCA_004173515.1 Myxococcaceae bacterium
GTGGTCATCGCGGGCGATCGCATTCCCGTGAATGCCAGCCAGACCGTGCGCGTCGACTTCCTGGGGCACCCCGCGCCCTTTCCCGTGGGGCCCTACGTGCTGGCGGCGCTGCTCAAGTGTCCGCTCTACCTGCTGGGCTGCATCCATGAGGGCGACGGCTACACCATCCACTTCGAGTGCCTCTCCGAGCGCGTCGTCCTGCCGCGAGGCAAGCGCGAGGCCGCGCTCACGGACTGCGCGCAGCAGTACGCCCGCCAGGTCACGGCGCTCCTCCAGCGCGCGCCCTACGACTGGTTCAACTTCTTTCCCTTCTGGGATCAGGTGAATGTCTCCGCGAAGCCCCCTACCTTCTGACCTCCCGGTGCGCTTCGACGGCGGTCGGCTGACCCTCGAGGACGTGGGGGCGCTGGCGCGGCGCGAACGCCCGGCCGAGCTGGGAGCCGCCCCGGCCTTCCGCCAGCGCATCGCGAAGGGCGCCGCGTTCCTGGACCGGCTGCTGGCGGAGGAAGGCGTCATCTACGGCGTCACCACCGGCTACGGCGACTCCGTGACGGTGTCCATCCCGCCCGCGCTCGTCGCGGAATTGCCGCACCACCTCTACACGTACCACGGCATCGGCGCGGGCCGGTTCCTCACGCCCGAGGAGACGCGCGCGGTGCTGGCCACGCGGCTCGCCTCGCTGTGCCAGGGCTTCTCCGGTGTGGGCGAAGGGCTGCTCACCCAACTGGAGCTGCTGTTGAAGCACGACGTGCTGCCGATGATCCCCGCCGAGGGTTCGGTGGGCGCGAGCGGCGATTTGACGCCCCTGTCGTACGTGGCGGCGGTGCTCTGCGGCGAGCGCGACGTCTGGTACCGGGACGAGCGCAGGCCCGCGGCGCAGGTGCTGGAGTCGCTGGGCGTGAAGCCCCTCAAGCTGCGGCCGAAGGAGGGGCTGGCCATCATGAACGGCACCGCCGTGATGACCGCCCTGGCGTGTCTGGCGTGGGAGCGGGCGGAGTACCTGTCCCGGCTGGCCACGCGGCTGACCGC
>SECN01000478.1 GCA_004173515.1 Myxococcaceae bacterium
GTCCGCCGGTGCTCGGGCCCGCGGCCCGGGCCCGAGCACCGGCGGACAAGGCGCCCCCTCCCCCGCCCGCCCGGGGACGGCTACATGGGGCCTACCGTGAACCTGCTCCTGCTCCTGGACGAGGACTTCCAGCCGGATGGCACCGCCCGGCTCACCGGGCGCCGCGCCCAGCACGCCCGCGACGTCCTCAAGGCGGAGGCCGGCGAATCCCTGCGCGTGGGCCGCCTGGACGGCCTCACCGGCACCGGCGAGGTGCTTCAGAACGCCCCCGGCCTGCTCCACCTGCGCGTCACCCTCACCGACGCCCCACCGCCCCGCGCGGGCGTGGACCTGCTGCTCGCCATCCCCCGCCCCAAGGCCCTCAAGAAGGTGCTGCCCGCCGTGGCCTCCCTGGGCGTGGACCGCGTGGTGCTGGTGAACGCGGCCCGCGTGGAGAAGAGCTACTTCGACTCCAAGGTGCTGGACGCGGCCTTCGTGCGCGAGCTGCTCCTCCAGGGCCTGGAGCAGGCCCGGGACACGCGCGCCCCGGAGGTCCTGGTGCGCGAGCGCTTCCGCCCCTTCGTCGAGGACGAACTGGACGCGGTCTTCGGCACCGAAGCGCTGCGCCTGCTGCCCCACCCTCCGGCGCGACGGCCATTGCAGGCGGTGGGCGTGGCCCAGGCGCGGCGGGTGGTGCTCGCCATCGGGCCGGACGGAGGCTGGGTGCCCTTCGAGGCGGAGCTGCTGGAGGCCCACGGCTTCCAGCCCTTCTCCCTGGGCCCCCGCATCCTGCGCGTGGAGACGGCCGTCCCGGTGCTGCTGGGTCAGGTGACGCTGCTCAAGGCGCCGTAGGCCCCGGCTCCACCACGCCCTGCGGTTCAGGCGACGGCGGCGGCGGGTCATACGAGGGGCGCGAAGCCCCGCGCGGATGGGCCTTCTCGAACTCCTCCAGGCGCACGGGCTTCATGACCTTCAGCTCGGAGATGTCCTGGACCGTCGGGCGCTCCTCTGTGCGCGTGTCGGGCGTGACGGTGAAGCCCAGGCGGTTGATTTCATGCCCGTCCTCCGTCTCCAGCACCACGCGCCAGTCGCCCGGCTTCGGCGTGGTGCCCGGCTTCGCGTAGTAGCGGTAGCCGCCCTCGGTGCCATTGCTGCTCACCGTGGCCAGGTAGCCGTTGCCCTGCTGCGTCCAGCCCTTCTGCGGATGGTCGAAGTACCAGCGCACGCGCACGCGGTAACGCTCGAAGCCCTTGGGCGCGAAGATGCGGAAGAAGTACATGGGCTGCTCGCCGGGCCGCACGGTGAAGTCCTGGTCGCCGTGGTGCCACAGCGTCCAGACCTTCCACCACGGCCGCGCCTCCGACGTCAGGCGGTACAGGCCCGACATGCCGTACTCCTCCGGCCGCAGCCGCTCCACCTGGTGGTAGATGCCGCTGTACTGCACCGCCAGGGGCACCGGCGGAATCACGCCCAGGAAGTAGCACCCGAGCAGCGCCGCCTGCGCGCCGAAGCCCGGCACCGCCACCGTGCGCAAGAGCGCCTTCTCATCCGGGCGCCAGCGCTTGAGCACGCGCAGCATGCCGTAGATGCTGCCAGAGCCCAGCGCCACGGACAGCGTGAAGATCCACCACCCCACCCGGCTCAGCAGCACCGGCAGGAGCGACGCGAAGTAGAGCGTCACGCACAGGCTGAAGAGGGCCACGCGGATGACGGGCCCCAACTGCCGGAAGCGCGGCAGCTCGTTGGCCACCAGCAACGAGAACATGACCGCGAGGAACAACAGCGGCGTGAGGCCCGAGGAGCTCTTGAACAGGAACAGCGTGAAGGCGCTGAGCAGGCTGCCCAGCAGGAAGTGCAGCGCGTCCTCGCGGAAGCGCCACACCTTCGCGAGCAGCTTCGGCGGCTCCGCACCCTCCGCGTAGCGCTGCTCGAGCATCAGCAGGCCCGCGAGCAACAGCAGGTAGACGAAGTTCTGCACCACCGTCTGCTTGTCGTCGATGGGGCTCAGCGTGAGGACGTCGTAGAGGAAGCCCGCGAAGAAGAAGAGGGCCATCTCCTGCTTCTCGTACTTCGCGCGGAACGCCTGCACGCGGTCCACCAGCGTGGGCGTCTTGTCCGTGCTGACGAGGTCGTCCGGGTCCGCGACGGCGGCGGACGTGGCGACGGCGACGTTCGCCGCGGGCGGTGGCACGCCTTGCGCCACCGGAACCCCGGGCACTTCGTTGGACTCGTCCTGCGGCTTGGAATCAGGAGGTGTGACGGTGAGCACGGCGGCGGAACCCCTCTAGGCGACCGCCGTCCATCCTAAGCGGGGGACGGGGCCCGGGTCTCCCCCAGGCCCGCACGCCCCCCTGCTCCGGGGTGACGCGCCCCTACTTGCCGCCGGCGGCGAGCAGGTCCTTCAGCTCCCCACGCTCGTCCAGCTCCGCCAGGATGTCCGAGCCCCCCACGAACTTCCCGTGGATGTAGACCTGCGGAATCGTGGGCCAGTTGGAGTAGTCCTTGATGCCCTGGCGCACCATCGGGTCCGCCAGCACGTCCACCGTGTGCACCGGCCCCAGGGGCTGCAGAATCTGGAGCGCCCGCGCGGAGAAGCCGCACTGGGGGAACAGGGCGTTGCCCTTCATGAAGAGCACGATGGGGTGCGACTTCACCGTCGTGTCGAAATGGGCCTTGAGCGTCTCATCCATGGAACGTTGCTCCTTGCTTCAGCGGGGCCCGAGCTTCTTCCACTGCTCGGGCGAATAGGTCTTGAGCGCGAGCGCATGCAGCTCGCCGGACTTCAACCACGACTGCAGGGGCGCGTACACGAGCTGGTGCTGTTCCACCATCGTCTTGCCCGTGAACGCGGGGCTGACCACGCGCGCCTCGAAGTGGTCACCCGTGCCGGTCGTATCGTTCAACTCCACCTCGGAGCCCGGCAGGGCCTCGAGGAGGTAACGGCGGAGCGTCTCGGCGTCGAGCATCAGTTCATTCCCTTTCCCATCACCAGCATGGCCGGGTCCACGCCCAGGCCGCGCAGGGTGGCATCCCACAACCTGCCCGGGTCCGTCCCCAGCACCGCGTCCACGGTGGCGTCGGCGAACAGCCACGAGCCCGCGGCGATCTCATTCTCCAACTGCCGGGGTCCCCAGCCCGCGTACCCCAGGCAGAAGCGCACGCGAGGCTCGGTGCGCTGAAGCAGGGGGCCCAGCGCGTCCAGGGTGACGCTGAGAAAGAGGCCGGGCATGACGGCGTGCTTCTCCGTCACGGAGGGGTCGTCGTGCAGGACGAAGCCCCGCTGGGGCTCCACCGGGCCGCCCACGTACACGGATTGCGACACCCGGTCGGTCGAAATCTCCATCGACTGACCGCGTGCCAGCTCACCCAGTGTCAGGGGCGCTCCCCGGTTCACGACGAGCCCCATGGAGCCCGTCTCCCCGTGTTCGATCATCAGGATGACCGACCGGTAGAAGTTCGGGTCTCCAAGCTGGGGCATGGCCAGCAGGAAGCGGTGCTTGGACTTGAGCGCCGTGGCCAGCTTCTCCGGATTCAGCGGCTTGCCGATGAACAGGTCCGCGCCCAGGCTCTTGCACTTGCGCGCGGTGGCCGCGTCGCTCATCGCGCTCACGCCGATGAGGACCGCCTGCGGGAAGCGCTCGCGCAGCTTGGACATCAGCGTGGTGCCGCTGCGGCCGGGCAGGAACACATCCACGATGGCCGCGTCCATGCGCTTGTTGCGCACGGCGAACTCCGCCTCTTCCGCGCTGCCCACGGGCATGGCGTCGTAGCCCCACTGGCTCACCATCTCCACCAGCAGCTCGCGGTGGGCGGCGTCGTCCTCCACCACCAGCACGGAGTGGCGAACGGCTTCCTTCCGCAGTCCGTCATCGCGCGGACGCTCTTCACGGGCAGGCGTGAGGGGGATTTCTTCCGTGGGGAGGGACATGGTGTTCACCAGGGGGCAAAAGGGTTTCCGTTCGTAGGGAACCTTTGCGTCCATGTGCTGCATTCCTCACACTTGCCGACGGGAACCTCCCCCCAACGCCTGGGAAGCGAGCGAGGCGCCAAGCACCAGCAGGACGAGCAGCCCCCACGCGGGAAGAACGACGCGGCCGCCCCCTTCGTAGATGAGCGCCGCGTAGGACGTGCCCAGGTAGCGCCCCAGGGACATGGGTTCCATGCGGGCGATGCCGAAGAAGCTCACCGTGGACTCGGTGAGGATGGCGCTCGGCAGGCGGCTCAAGAACACCGCCAGCACGAATGGCCGCAGCAGGGGCCACAGGTGCACGCGAAGCACATGCGCGCCGCCACCGCCCAGGGCACGCGCGGCGGCCACGTACTCCTGGCCCTCCAGCGTGGCCAGGCGGTCCCGGAACATGCGCGCGGGGCCGGCCCAGCCCACCAGTGCCAGGGACGTCACCATCAAGCCAAAGGGCCCCAGGCCCCCGCCCAGGCCCGCATCCATCAGCGACTGGCCGGCGAGCTGGAGCACCATCACCACGAGCACGTCCGGCAGCGCGAACACGGCATCCACCGCGCGCAGCAGCACCTGCTCCGTCACGCCGCCGGACAGCCGCGCGAGCGCCGCGACGCCCAGCCCCAGCACGGTGGAGAACGCCCCCGCGGCCAGGCCCACGGCCAGGGACACCCACAAGCCACCGAAGGCCAGCTCGCACACGCTGCGGTCGGGGCGGTTCAGGTCCCAGCCGAGCGGACAGGTCCGCGCCAGGGACTCGGGGAACAGGCGGCCGGCCACGAGGCTCAGGACGCCCAGGCCGACGAGCAGCAAAAGGCCCACCCAGGCGCGCAGGGGAACGCGTTTCATGCGCGGGCCTCCCGGGCGCGCGGATCCACGAGCACGCGCAGCAGCTCCACCGTGAGGCTCACGACGACGAGCACGGTGGCGAAGGTGGTGGTGGACACGACGACGACGGCCACCTGTTTGTTGAGGACGGCGAGCACGTAGAGCTGACCGAAGTAGGGCAGGCCGAAGACGCGCTCCGCGGCGAACGAGCCCGCGAGCAGCGCGGTGGCCACGGGCGTCACGGCGTCCAGGAGCGCCGGCCACACGTTGGGAAGCACATGGCGGCGCATCACGGTGCCAGGGTCCAGGCCCTTGCTGAGCGCGGTGCGCACGTAGTCGCGCGACAGCTCCGTCTCCAGCGCGTCCCCCACGAGCGTCCCCAGGAAGGTGCCGGGCCAGATGGCGATGACGACGGCCGCGCACAGCTCCGGCAGCAGGTGCCCACGCTCCACCACGGAGGGAGCAAGCAGCAGCGCGGGGATGAACACGGGGGTGCCGAAGGCGATGGCGGGAAGCGCGTCGCCCAGCACGGCCCACCGTCCCCGGCGCCACCGCGTGCGAAGCAGCGCGAAGCCCACCGCCCACGCGAGCGCCAGCGGCAGCGCGACAAGGCCCACGCCCACGCTGCCGGAGAGCTTCTGCAGCAGCTCATCCCCGGTGATGCCCTGAGCGCTGGTGCCCAGCCGCTCCCCGGCGAAGAGCTTCTGCCAGGGACGCAGGAACCCGAGCGGCTCCCCGATGCCCAGGTCGCGCTGGTACGACGCGGCCAGCTCCGGAGACACCTGCCGCTTGGTGTCGCTCTCCGTGGTGAGCGGCAGCGCGGCCATCAGGTAGTACGAGGCCACCGCCACCACCGGCACGAGCACGAGCTGCCGCACGAGACGCGTCGCGATGAGGCGCATGCGCTAGGGCCCCTGCCTTGCGGCCCGTGAAACGCGCGCGGCTCGAAGTCCTTCAGGGTGCCCGAGACGCCCTGTGCCCGACGGTCGCAGTGGCCAGGATTCCGGCCCCGCGACGCGAGAGGCGCGCGCTTCTCGAAACGCCGAAGGTCCCAAGCCCGCGCCGCGACCGGGCTCGCGCGAGAACTGTCGCTGCCGGGAAGCCATGCTCGAAGAACCCATGCGCTAGGGCCCCTGCCCTTCCGCACGGGCCGTGGGCGTTTCATCCGGGCCCAACCGAAGAGCCCGCAGCGCGAGGAAGTTGAACGGATCCACATCCAACCCGTGCAGCCGCGCCCGCGCCCGGAAGTAGCGGTCCGGGTGGTACAGCGGCGCGATGACGGCCTGCTCGCCCACCAGCACCTGCTGGGCCTTCGCGTACAGCTCGCGCGCATGCGCGGCATCCGCGTCGCCGTCCGCCGCCTCCAGCAGTTGCTCGAAGCGCTGCATCGGCTCACCGCCGGCCTGCGTCTCCCAGCCTGTCTGATGGTTGCCCTGCCGTTCGAAGAGCGTGAAGAACGTGTTCGGGTGCGCGTAGTCCGCGCCCAGCCGGCGCAGGAACAGGTCATACGCCCGGGGCCCCTGTGGCGTGCGTCGCGCGACCTCCGCGGAGAAGTCCGAGCGCGAATCCACCACCACCTGCACGCCCACCCGCGCGAGCTGCGCCGCGATGCGCTCCGCCAGCGCCTCCTCGGGCACGAACGAATCCCCCGCCTTCACCACCAGCCGCAGCGGCCGGTCCATTCCCTTCACCCCCGCCAGCTCCGCCTTCGCGCGCTCCGGCTCGTAGTGGGGCAGTCCCGCGGCCTGCTCGGGCGTGGCCGCGTCCGGCAGCTCCGGAGGCAGCAGCACATTCGTCGCGCGAGCGGCCGGCAGCAGCCCGGCGAGCAGCGCCTCCCGGTCCAACGCCCGCGCCAGCGCCCGACGCACCTCGGGCCGATCCAACGGCGGCCGCTCCGTGTTGAAGCCAAGGAAGTACGTGGACAGCAGGGGCTCGCGCTTCAGGTCCGCGGGCCGCATCCCCCGCAGCGCCGCCGCGCTGTCCACGAAGACGAAGTCCACGCGCCCGCGTTCATACAGCGCCGGGCCGATCTCCGACTTCATCAGCGTCAGCACCTGGGCCGGCGTCTCCCCCGGGCCCATGGGCGGAGGAAAAGCGCTGCGAGGGTTGTACACGAGTCGCACGCGCTCCCCGGCCCGGTCCCAGCGCTCGACGCGATAGGGCCCCACCGCCAGCGGACGTCCGTCGCGAGGCCGGTCGAAGTAGTCGCGCACCGCCTCGTCCGACTTCCCCTCCAGGTCCACCGACGGAGAGGGAAAGAACAGGTACACGTTCGCCAGCCGCGCCAGGAAGTAGCTCCGGGGCCGCGCCAGCGTCACGCGCAGCGTCCGCGCATCCACGGCCTCCACGCCCACGCGGGACAGCGCGGCCCGCACCTCCGCCGCCGGGGCCCCGCGCTCCAGCAGCGCGAGCACTTCTTCCGCGCCCTCCAGGTCCGCCATCTCCCCGCGCTCGCGGCCCACCAGCGCCCGGTGCCAGCCGAAGACGAAGTCGCGCGCGGTGACAGGCGAACCGTCGGACCAGTTCACATCCGCGCGCAGGTGGAAGGTGTAGACCTCGCGCCCGGACGCGCCGGCCTCGCGCTCCCAGCGTTCCGCGAGGCCCGGCTGCACGGAGTGGTCCGGGCCCAGCGTGGTGAGCCCCTTCTGCGTGGCGAGCATCACCGGGTAGTTCACCCAGCTCATCGGATCCGAGTGACTCCAGTCGAGCGTGGTGGGCATCGCCGGCACCACCACCTTCACGCCCGGCTCGGGCTGGAAGCCGCAGGGCCCGCAGGCCGCGACCATCACCAGCACCAGGGAGTACCCAACGATTCGAGCGCGAGGAGCCACCGCCCGCGTTGTACCCCGACCCGCCCGCAAAAACAGAAGCCAGGAAGCCCACCGACGCAGGGTCGGCCGGCATCCTGGCTTCGGTACCACCCGCCTCGACGCCCTTCACGGGCCCCGAGACCCGGCCAGCCCCTAGGTCGGGGCCGCCGTGGGCGTGGCCGCCACTTCCACCATGGGCAGGCCGCCCTTGAGGTTGTCGCCCGCGCCCTTGCGGCCGAACTCCTCCGGCTTGTCCAGCAGCAGCGCCTCGCGCAGCACGTCGTCCACGAACTCCACCGGGACGATGCGCAGCGCCTTGCGGATCTTCAGCGGGATGTCCTTCAGGTCCTTCTTGTTCGCCTTCGGGATGAGGACCGTCTTGATGCCCGCCCGGTGCGCCGCCAGCGTCTTCTCCTTCAGACCGCCGATGGGCAGCACGCGGCCGCGCAGCGTGATTTCACCCGTCATCGCCACGTCGCGGCGGACCGGGACGCGGGTCAGCGCGCTCACCAGGGCCGTGGCCATGGTGACGCCCGCGGACGGACCGTCCTTGGGAATGGCGCCTTCCGGCAGGTGGACGTGGATGTCGTAGTTCTCGAACACCTTGCGGTCGATGCCGAAGCGCTCCGCGCGGCTGCGCACGTAGGACATGGCCGCCTGCGCCGACTCCTGCATCACCTCGCCCGCTTGCCGTTCTTCAGCACGTCGCGGGCGATCTTGCGGAACACGCCACCAATCTCACGCTCGAGCGAACGCACGCCCGACTCACGCGTGTACCGGTGCACGATGGTCTTCAGCGCCTCGTTGCTGATGTCGATCTTCAGGTCCGCCAGCCCGTTGGCCTCCTGCTCCTTCGGGATGAGGTAGCGCCGCGCGATGGAGAGCTTCTCCGGCTCGGTGTACCCCGCGATGCGAATGACCTCCATGCGGTCCTGCAGCGGACCGGGGATGTTGTGCATCGTGTTCGCGGTGCAGATGAACATCACCTTGGACAGGTCGTAGTCGAGGTCCAGGTAGTGGTCGTTGAAGTTGTGGTTCTGCTCCGGGTCCAGCACCTCCAGCAGCGCCGCGCTCGGGTCGCCACGGAAGTCCGTGGACATCTTGTCGATCTCATCCAGGAGGAACACGGGGTTGTTGCTGCCCGCCTTCTTCAGGGACTGGATGAGCTTGCCCGGCATCGCGCCGATGTACGTGCGGCGGTGGCCGCGGATTTCGGCCTCGTCGCGCACGCCGCCCAGCGACAGGCGCACGAACTTGCGGCCCGTGGCCCGCGCGATGCTGCGCGCCAGCGACGTCTTGCCCACGCCCGGAGGCCCCACGAAGCACAGCACGGGGCCCTTCAGCTTCTTCACCAGCTGCTGCACGGCCAGGTACTCGAGGATGCGCTCCTTCGGCTTCTTCAAGCCGTAGTGGTCCTCGTTGAGCACGCGCTCCGCTTCGGTGACGTCCAGCCGGTCCTGGGTCTCGTCGTACCAGGGCAGGCTGATGATCCAGTCGATGTAGTTGCGGACGACCGTGGCCTCGGCGCTCATCGGGCTCATCATCCGGAGCTTCTTCAGCTCCTTCTTGACCTTGAGCGTGGCCTCCTTGCTCATCCGCTTGTTCTTCAGCTTCTCTTCAATCTCCTGGATCTCGTTCTTGAACTCGTCGCGCTCACCCAGTTCCTTCTGAATGGCCTGCATCTGCTCATTCAGGTAGTACTCCTTCTGGGTCTTCTCCATCTGCTTCTTGACGCGCGTGCGGATCTTCTTCTCCACCTGGAGGATCTCGATCTCGCCCTGCATGAGCTCGTAGAGCTTCTCCAGCCGCTTCGCCGGGGACTCCGTCTCGAGCAGCGCCTGCTTGTCGTTCAGCTTCAGCGACAGGTGCGCGACGATGGTGTCCGCCAGGCGCGCCGGGTCGTCGATGCTGGCGACCTGCATCAGCATCTCGGGCGGGATGCGCTTGTTGAGCTTCACGAAGGCTTCGAAGACGGAGTGGACGGAGCGCACCAGCGCCTCCAGTTCCACGCTCTTCTCCTGCGTCTCCTCGACCTCATCCACCTCGACCATGAAGAAGGCGTCGTTCGGGTGGAACTTCTTCACCTTGGCGCGGCGCACGCCCTCCACCAGCACCTTCAGCGTGCCGTCCGGGAGCGGGAGGAGCTGGATGATGTGACCGATGGTGCCGAAGTGGAAGATGTCGTCCGGCGAGGGGTCGTTCGTCTTGGCCTTCTTCTGCGCGGCCAACAGGATGACGGCCTTGTCGTCCGGACCCTTGTGGGCCATCGCGTCCTTCAGGGCCGCGATCGACTTCTCACGTCCGACGAACAGCGGCACCACCATGTGCGGGAACACGATGATGTCCCGAAGGGGCAAGAGCGGGATGGTGAGTCCCCGCTTCTGGGCTTCCTTCTTGTCGTCACGTCCGAAGAACATAGGGTGTCCTCCCGGGGGTTTACCGGCCCTCGGTCGCCACCTCGCCCACCGGGCGAGCCACATCCAGGACCTGGAAGAGGAAGGCGTACATGTCCGCGCTGGACTCAATGGCCTTGGCCACCTGGTCCGCCCCCCCGTGGCCGGCGTTCGCCTCGATTCGTAGCAACGTGGGCGAGGAATTGCCCTTCGCGTTCTGCACCGCCGCGACGAACTTGCGCGCGTGCATGGGGTCCACCCGGTCGTCGTGGTCCGAGGACATCATCAGCAGCGCCGGGTACTTCACGTCCTGACGCACGTGGTGGTAGGGCGAATAGGCGTACAGGGTCTTGAACTGGGCCGGGTCCTCCGCGGACCCGTACTCCGGCACCCAGGTCCGCCCGCTGCCGAACAGGTGGTAGCGCACCATGTCCAAGAGCGGCACGCCGCACACCACCGCGCCGTACAGCTCCGGCCGCTGCGTCATCGCCGCGCCCACCAGCAGGCCGCCGTTGCTGCCGCCGTAGATGGCCAGCTTCTTCGCCTGGGTGAACTTCTCCTTCGCCAGGAACTCGGCCGCGCCGGCCATGTCGTCGAACACGTTCTGCTTGTTGGCGCCCTTGCCCGCGTCATGCCACGCGGTGCCGTACTCGCCGCCGCCGCGCAGGTTGGCCACCGCGTAGATGCCGCCCGCGTCCAGCCACGGCAGGATGCTCGAGCGGAAGGTGGGCTGCATGTTCACGAAGAAGCCGCCGTAGCCGTACAGCAGCGTGGGCGCGTTTCCGTCCTTCTTCAGCCCCTTCTTGTAGACGAGGAACATGGGCACGCGCGTGCCGTCCTTGGACGGGAAGAACACCTGCTCCGTCGTGTACGCATCCGGGTCCATGGGCACCTCCACCTTCGCCCACAGGTCCACCTTCCCGGTGGCCACCGACGTCCGGTACACCTGCCGGGGCGTGGTGAAGGAGCTGAAGGCGAAGTAGGCGTCGTCCTGGTCCTCCAGGCCCATCAGGTTGCTGGCGGCGCCCACGCCCGGCAGCGTCACCGTGCGCACGGGCTGGCCCTCCAGCGTGGTGATGCGCAGCTCCGTCGTCGCGTCCTTCAGGTACTCCAGCGCCAGGTGGCCGCCCACCAGCGAAACGCTCTCTAGGGACGCCTTCGGGTCCTCCGGCACCAGCTCCTTCCAGTTCGCGCGCTCGGACTTCTTCGGGTCCACGGCGAACACGCGCTGGCGCGGGGCGCCCTCGTCGGTGACGACGTAGAAGCGGTCCTTCCAGGGGATGACGTTGTACTTGGCCCCCTTGCCCTTCACGAGCAGGCGCCAGTCCTTGTCCGCCGGGTGCTTCCAGTAGACGTCGTTCTCGCTCCAGCCGCGCAGCACGGAGGCGAAGAGGTACCGGCCGTCCCGCGACAGGTCGCCCTGGAGGAACGTGGTCGGGTCGCCGGTGCGCTCGTGCACCACGACGTCGCTCTTCGGATCCTGGCCCAGCACGTGGAACTTGAGCGTGGTGTAGCCCGGCCGCGCGTCCACGGGGATGGAGGCGTCCGTGGGCAGCCACTCGTAATAGAAGCCCTTGCCGTCCGGGGTCCAGTGGGGCGTCGCGTACTTGGCGCCTTCAATCACGTCCACCTTGGACCACTCACCGGAGGCCACGTCCATCACGTGCAGGACGGCCTCGTCCGCGGCGTTGGGCTTCTGCGCGAAGGCCACGCGCTTGCCGTCCCACGAGGGCGCCCACGTGCCCAGCGACACGGTGCCGTCCTTGCTCCACCCGTTGGGGTCGAGCAGCACCTTCTCCTGGCCGGACTCGCCCTCGCGCCAGTAGACGATGGCCTTCTCCTTGTCCTTGTGGGTGCGCATGAAGAAGTAGCGCTGGCCCCGCCGCGCGGGCGCGGACACCGAGTCCACGTAGAACAGGTCCTTGAAGCGCTTCGCCAGCGCGTCGCGGCCGGGCATGGCGTCGATGGCGGAACGGGCGAAGCCGTCCTGCGCCTTCATCCACGCCTGCACCTCGGGGGACTTCTCGTCCTCCAGCCAGCGGTACGGATCCGCCACCTGCTGGCCATGCAGCGTGTCCACCACCGCGTCGGAACGGGTCGCCGGATATGCCATGCGCGAGGAGCCCTCCTGGGCCCGGGTGCCCCCTTGCGTCGACGGCCGCGCATCCGAGGAAGCGGAGGCGGGGAGCTCTTCGCGCGTGGCCTCCTTCGAGGAGGCACAGGCCGCGAGCGACAGCAGGGCGGGCACGAGCAGCTTTCTCATGGGGCACAGCAGATACAAGAAGGCCCCGCGCCCGGCCCGGAAAAAATGCGGGCTCGGCCTCCCGCCTGCGTCCCCACGAAATGACGAAGGGCGCGTCCCGGTCCGCGTTCCTGCTCGCGGCGTCCCGTGACGCGCCCCGTCATGTCTCCAACCTCCACCGCGGCGGCGTTCAACCGCCGCGAGGGCTCAGGCGGATTCCTTCTTCGGCTCCGGTGTCTCCTTGTTGTCCTGGGAGTGGAGCACCACGGGCTCGCTCTTCTTGAGGATGACCTCCTCGGAGATGAGCACCTCGCGGGCCGTCTTGCGGGACGGGATTTCGTACATCACGTCCAGCATGGCGGTCTCCAGGATGGAGCGCAGGCCACGGGCGCCGGCCTTGCGGCGGATGGCCTCCGAGGCAATCGCCTTGAGGGCGCCGTCGGTGAACTTCAGCGACACGCCGTCCAGCTCGAAGAGCTTGCGGTACTGCTTGGTGAGCGCGTTCTTGGGCTCGCCCAGGATGTTCACCAGCGCGCCCTCGTCCAGTTCCTCCAGCGCGGTGATGATGGGCAGACGGCCGATGAACTCCGGGATCATGCCGAACTTGAGCAGGTCCTCCGGCTCCACCTGACGCAAGAGCTCACTCAGGTTGCGCTGCTTGCGCGACTGGATCTCCGCGCCGAAGCCCAGGCTGCGGCCCCCCATGCGCCGTTCAATCACCTGCTCCAGGCCGCCAAACGCGCCGCCGCAGATGAAGAGGATGTTGGTGGTGTCCACCTGCAGGAACTCCTGCTGGGGGTGCTTGCGGCCGCCCTTGGGCGGGACGTTGGCCACCGTGCCTTCGATGATCTTGAGCAGGGCCTGCTGCACGCCCTCGCCGCTCACGTCGCGGGTGATGGACGGGTTCTCCGACTTGCGGGCGATCTTGTCGATTTCGTCGATGTAGACGATGCCCCGCTGCGCGCGCTCGATGTCGTGGTCGGCGGCCTGGAGCAGGTTGACGATGATGTTCTCCACGTCCTCGCCCACGTAGCCGGCCTCCGTGAGGCACGTGGCGTCCGCGATGGTGAAGGGGACGTTGAGGATGCGCGCGAGCGTCTGGGCGAGCAGCGTCTTGCCGGAGCCCGTGGGGCCGAGCAGCAGGATGTTGCTCTTCTGCAGCTCCACGTCGTCCATGGCGACCTTGGACTCGATGCGCTTGTAGTGGTTGTGCACCGCCACCGACAGCGTCTTCTTCGCCCGCTCCTGGCCCACCACGTACTCGTCCAGCACGGCCTTGATTTCAGAGGGCCGGGGGATGCGCAGCTTGGTGTCCTTGGTCTCCTCGCGGTCGATCTCCTCCGCGATGATGTCGTTGCACAGCCCGATGCACTCGTCGCAGATGTAGACCGTCGGGCCCGCGATGAGCTTCTTGACCTCCTTCTGCGACTTTCCGCAGAACGAGCAGCAGAGGGTCTGGTTGTCTCGCTTCTCCACGTTCTTACCCGCCATGAAATCCCTCGCTGCCTGTAAGGCCCCAACCGACTTCGCGTCCGGTCCCCTGCCCCTGCCCCAATCTAGTCAGCCCCCATCGGGGACGTCCACGCACCTTCCGGGTACTTAACAAGGAGAAAATGACCGCGACGCGGAAAGAAGAAGGCCGGAGGCGCGGGAAACCATTCCCAGCACCCCCGGCCGCCGGCCGAGTCCCTGTCACCCCGGACCGTTCTGTCTACTTCTTCTCTTCCGCCTTCACGCCGGCGACCTTGCGGGGGTCCTGGATGGAATCCAGGATGCCGTAGGCCTTCGCCTCGGACGCGCTCATGAAGTAGTCGCGGTCCGTGTCCTTCTCCACGCGCTCGATCGTCTGCCCGGTGTGCTTGACGATGAGCTCGTTGAGCTTCGCCTTCATCCGGAGGATTTCCCGGGCCTGGATTTCGATGTCCGTCGCCTGCCCGCGGGCGCCGCCCAGGGGCTGGTGGATCATGATGCGGCTGGAGGGCAGCGAGTAGCGCTTGCCCTTCGCGCCGGCCAGCAGCAGCACCGCGCCCATAGAGGCCGCCTGGCCCACGCAGATGGTGGACACCGGCGCCTTGACGTACTGCATCGTATCGTAGATGGCGAGGCCCGCCGTGACGGAGCCCCCCGGCGAGTTGATGTAGAGGTTGATGTCCTTGTCCGGGTCCTCGGACTCCAGGAACAGGAGCTGGGCGACGATGGCGTTGGCCACATCGTCGTCGATCTCCGTTCCCAGCATCACGATGCGAGCCTCAAGAATACTTCGCCCGACCCTTGAGGAATTCAATCGTCTTTTCCTCGCGGAGTCGCAGAGACAACCCCAGCCGCTCATCCGGGCCCTTGAAGTACTTCTCCACCTGGGCGACGGGCTGGTTGGCCTCGATGGCGAGGTCCTCGATGCGCTTCTTCACGTCCTCGTCGGACGCCTGGATGTTCTGCTGCTGGGCAATGGCCTCGAACAGGAGCGTGCCCTTCACCTCCAGGACGGCCTTCTCGCGCATCTCCTCGCGCAGCCGGTTGAAGTCCAGGTTGAGCTGGCGCGGGTCGATGCCCTGGCGCTGCATCTGGCGGAAGGCGCCTTCCATCATGGAGTCGATGGCGCGCTCCACCATGGCGCGGGGAACCTCGAACGGGTTCTTCTCCAAGAGGGCCTTGATGAGCGCGTCGCGCTCGTCCACCTGGACCTGGTTCTTCTTGTTCTTCTCCAGGTCGGAGCGGATCTTCGCGCGCAGCTCGTCCACCGTCTGCGCGACGCCGGACTCCTTGGCGAAGGCGTCGTCCAGCTCCGGCACCACCGACTTCTTCAGCTCCTTGACGGTGATGTGGAAGACGGCCGTCTTCCCGCGGATGTCTTCCACCTGGTAGTCCTGGCCGAAGGTGTACTCGACGTCCTTGGACTCACCGACCTTCACGCCCTCCAGTTGGGGGATGTTGCCCTCGATGAGCTCGCCCGCCTGCACGCGCACGCCGATGCCGTCCGCCTTGCTGCCGGGGAACGGGTTGCCATCCACCTTCGCCTCGAAGTCGATGGTGACCTGATCGCCGGCGGCCGCGGTGTCGCGGTCGGTGATGGGCTCCACGCGGCCCTGGCTCTGGCGCATGCGTTCGATCTGCTCGTTCACCGCCTCATCGGGGATGGACGCGTCGATCTTGGTGAGCGAGACGCCTTCGAAGTCCTTGGCCTCCACGCGCGGCTTCACCTCCACGCGGGCCTCGAAGTTGAAGGGGGCGTTGGGCTTGAGGCCGGAGTTGGTCACCTGGGGGGAGGCGACGGCCTCCACCTTGTGTGCTCGCGGTAGCGCTGCTCCAGGATGCGGCGGGGAACCTTGCCCTGGCGGAAACCAGGCAGCTTCACCTGACCGCTGAGCGCGGCATACGCGCGGTTGAGTTCCTCCGCCACGCGGGCGTTGTCGACCTCGATGGAGAGCTTCTTCTCGATGGGAGAAAGCTCCTCGACCTGGACCTTCATGCGGGCCTCGCTCGCCACCCACGGGTCTTCATGCCCGGGCGGCAACCGGAAAGTGGGACGTGCGGCTTTAGGGGATAGGCACGAACGGGTCAACGCGAAATGGGCGAGGAGGGACTCGAACCCTCACACCTTGCGGTACCAGATCCTAAGTCTGGCGCGTCTACCAGTTTCGCCACCCGCCCGGCGCGACAGGCAACCGTCCTACCGCGAAACCTCCGGGCGGGACAGGGCCCTTCCGGCGCAGAGGACGCCGGAAAAGAAACAGGGCCCCTTCATTCCTGAAGGGGCCCTGCGAGTGAGAGCGGAGGGAATCGAACCCACAACCTATGGATTAAGAGTCCATTGCTCTGCCAATTGAGCTACGCTCCCGACTGCTTGGCCTCGACGCGTTGGCTGCGCGACGTCGATGGCGGCGGTGAATACCCGTCGCCACGCGCGCTGTCAAAACGTTTCTGCACCCCCCTTCCATTCTTCGTGCGGTGACCGGATGGCCGGCATGCGGCCGGCCATTCCTGGATCGCGACGACGATGCGAAGGCGCGGGCCGGCCTGCATGTTGATCCACGCCGCGATCCGCGCTTCAGGCCTGTAGCACGGGCCAGGGGGAGCCCCTGCCTGCACGGGAGGGCTGCGGCATCGCGGCGGCAACCAGGTGGGCGGGCGAGGGTCGCCCGTCCTTTTCGTGGAGTGGATGCAGGAGATGACTGTGATGGAAGCCAACGTGAAGGCGGACGGAGTGACGTCGCCGCAGGGCGCGGCCTGGAACCGGGAGCGGGTGGACCTGGTGAAGCGGACCATCTGTCCCCGGGGCATCAGCGAGGACGAGTTCGCCCTCTTCATCGAGCAGTGCAAGCGGAGCGGGTTGGATCCGCTCCTCAAGGAAGCCTTCTGCGTGGCGCGCCGGCAGAACGTGGGCAACCGCGAGCGGCCCAACTGGGTGACGAAGTACGAGTTCCAGCCCTCGGAGGCCGGCATGCTGGCCCGGGCGGAGCGCTTCCCGGACTTCAAGGGCATCCAGGCGAGCGCCGTGTTCGCCGAGGACGAAATCGTCGTGGACCAGGGCAAGGGCGAGGTGGTGCACCGCTTCAACCCGGCCAAGCGCAAGGGCGCGCTCGTGGGCGCCTGGTCGCGGGTGGTGCGCGAAGGGAAGCTGCCGGTGGTGGTGTGGCTGGACTTCGCTGGCTACGTCCAGCAGACGCCGCTGTGGGCCAAGATTCCCACGACGATGATCGAGAAATGCGCCCGGGTGGCGGCGCTGCGCAAGGCGTACCCGGAGGCCTTCGGCGGACTGTACGTGCGCGAGGAGATGCCGGCGGAGGAGTTCGACGCCCACGGCCACGCGCCGATTCATGAGGAGGCCGTGCCTCCGACGGGCGCCTACGAGGTGCTGGGCTCCAGGCCCGGCCCCATGAAGGCGTCCTTCCCCACCCTGGCCCCGGCCCCCGCTCCGGCGGAAGCCCGTCCGGCGGAGGTGGAGACGCAGCAGCTCTCCATCGACGTGCCGCTGGCCCCGGTGGCTCCCGCCGCCGTCCCCGTAGCGCCCGAGCGCCCCAAGGCGAGCGCCGTGGTGGTGGCGTTCGGTCCGCACAAGGGCAAGACGACGGCGGAGCTGTCCGACGACGAGCTGAGTGAGACCATCGACCTGGCGCACGAGAAGCTGATGGAGCAGCCCCGGGCCCGGTGGGCGAAGGCGATGCGCGAGAACCTCACCGCGCTGGAAGCGGAGACGGAGCTGCGGTGCCGGGTGCCTTCCGCGAAGGACAGCGCCGGGACGCCTCCGCAGGCCTGAGCCACGAAGGCGGCTCCAACGGAGGAAACGACGCCCGCGTCCCGCTATCGGGGCGCGGGCGTTGTGCTGCCCGCGAAGGCAATCCCAGACAGCGTTGGGTGCGTGTTGGGAGGCCCAGAAACAGCGCGTTCACGGGAGCGGCCAGGCGGCTGCTTTCCTGCGTGAATTCCGGGGGTTGAGACAGTGCGCCCAGAGGGACTTGAACCCCCAACCCTCGGCTTCGAAGGCCGATGCTCTATCCAGTTGAGCTATAGGCGCGGCGGGTCAAGTCGATACGAAGGGCGGACAACCGGGATCGAACCGGCAACCTCCGGAGTCACAGTCCGGCGCTCTAACCAGTTGAGCTATGTCCGCCGTCACTCACCCACATCACGGCTTTTGAAGCGGCGGTCTCC
>SECN01000886.1 GCA_004173515.1 Myxococcaceae bacterium
GCCTTCCACTCCGCGCCCACGTCGAACTGCGCGCCGGACTGGAGGCCATAGCGCAGGCTGGCGGTGTCCACGGCGGGCAGGTGCAGCAGCACGGAGGGCGGCTGATGGAACAGGCCCGCGCCGCCCTTGAGCGTGAGGGTGTCCGTGAGCGTGTGGCGCACGGACAGGCGCGGCTCCACGGCGGTGAACGTGAGGCCCGGCACCAGGTGGTACGCGTCCACGCGCAGGCCCGGGGACACCACCCACTTCTCCGAGGGCCTCCACGTGACGGCCGCGTACGCGCCGGAGAAGGTGGCGATGGCCGAGGGCCGCTTGAGCGGATCCGCGTCGTCGGAGGCGCGCCAGCCCGGAGGCCGCGCGGTGCCGGTGAGCGTGGTGGCGGAGCGGCGGTTCTCCACGTCCATGCCCACGGCCAGCTCCAGCGAATCGGTGAGCACCCGCTTCCATCCGGCGCGCGCGGAGACGCTGGTCTGCTCCAGGCCGTACTCGCCCACGGGCCGGATGACGAGCGCCGTCCCCTGGCGCTGGGTCTGCTCGCCGGTGAGGCCCAGGCCATCCCAACCCAGCGTGATGCCCACCTCGCCCTCGCCGCCCGCCAGCGGGTGCGTGCCGCGCAGGTCGATGCGGTGGAAGCGCGAGGTGACGCCGCCGCCCTCGGAGCTTTCGACCTGCTGGGGAGACAGGCCCACGTCGTCGGAGCTGCCCAGCGCGAACAGGCGCAGGCGGCCCTGGCCCACCTTCTGCTCGACGCGCGCCTGGTAGTCCCAGAAGCCCGCGCGCACCTGTGATGCCTCAGGGCTGCTGAGGGCGTTGGCGGTGAGCGAGATGAGCAGCGCGGAGTAGCTGAAGCGGCCGGCCAGGCTGACGCTGGTGCCGGTGGACTCGAAGGGCTGCTCGATGAAGCCGCCCGCGTTGAGCAGGTCCGCGTACGCGGTGAAGTGCAGCCGGTCCTCGCGCGGACGGCTGAGTCGTCCTTCCACCGCGCCGCCCAGCACGCGGCCGTACTGCACCGGCGGCGTGCC